>JAZKEZ010000014.1:44789-52866 GCA_040386675.1 Bacteroidota bacterium
AAAGATGAGATCCGCATCTCACATTGATGGAGAAGAAGGTTGGCAACTTGATTTTCATGCTGGAGTATTCTCGTCTCTTTATGTTTCTGATTCTCATCAATTTTTAGTATCGCTCTGATACATACTCTATTGATGATTGTCTGTTTGTTTTTGTTATGTGTGAGTGTGTTTATGTTGAATTCTGTTTTGAGAACGGGCTTCAACGAACGAACGTCGCTGTAGCGGATGTGTCGCTCGTCTGGTCTTGGGTGAACCGTAATCCCTTGTGCGCCAAATCTTTCGCAGTCTAATGCAACTTTTACTACATCAGGCACGTTTCCACCGCGGGCATTGCGCAAAGTGGCTATCTTATTAATGTTAACACTAAGCTTGGTCATTGGTATTTTTTCTAAGTTTGAGCCGAACCCTGCCAAAGGTAGGACTTTAGGCGCATAGCCTGAAATTGAGACGTATGAGAGCGAAAGATATAATGGTGTTTGATTTGAACACAGTGAGTCCCGGCGACACCGTCGAGACCGTGCTGTTGTGGATGGAGGAATCTAAGCTTTCACAACTTCCGCTGGTGGACGAAAAAGGGGAACTTCAGGGACTGGTTTTCGAGGAAGATCTTCTCGCTGCCGATCCTGACCTGAAGATCGCCGACCTGAAAGTGATGAGGCCGGTGGCGTATGTAAAATCATCACAACACTACTACGATGTGATCAAACTCCTTGCGGAAACCGGGCTTTCTATGGTGCCTGTGATCACCGAGGAGAAAGAGTACCTGGGCGCTATTTCCCTCAAAGAAGTGATCCGGGCACTCGGCGGGACCGCAACCATGAGCGAACCCGGCGCGGTTATTGTTCTCGAAGTGCGCCAGCGGGATTATTCGCTGCTCCAGATCGCAAATATCGTAGAAGGAAATGATTGCAAAATTCTCAGTTCATACATCACATCCTATAAAGAATCTGAATTTATGGATGTGACCCTAAAACTCAATAATTCCAATATCGACGGGGTGTTACAGACCTTTAGCCGCTACAGCTATGTCGTGAAGGAATCTTTCCAGGAATCGAATTACCAGGATGTGCTTCGCCGTCGTTATGACGAGCTGATGAACTACATCAATATGTAAGCTCCTCATTGAGCCTGGTCCGAGATACGCTGAAATCTGCGCAAACCCTCAAAGCGCTGATCTGTCTTTCCGGACTGATCCTTTTTTTTACGTGCGCCCGGGCGCAGGACAGTCTGCCGTCCGTAGACAGCCTCTATCTGAGCGGGGTGTTTTTTAAAGGCGCAAAAAAAACCAAAGAACCCATCATGTACCGCGAGGTTACGCTCAAAGCCGGTAAATGGTACCCGAAAGATTTTCTCGTGGGACAATTGCAGCGATCGCGGCAAAACCTCATGAACACTGCGCTTTTCAATTTCGTAGACATCACCCAGCGCGTTTCCCGCGATTCGGTTGAGGTAACCTTTAATGTGACCGAGCGCTGGTACATCTGGCCGAGTCCGCTGTTCGAATTCGTCGATCCCAACTTCAACACCTGGTACCAGAGCAAAGACCTGAGCCGCACCAGTTACGGTTTCCTGGTTACGCAGTACAATTTCCGCGGAAGGAATGAAACCCTGCGCCTGCGTGCAAAATTCGGGTACAACGAGCAGTATTCGCTTTCGTACGAACTTCCTTACATCGACAAGCAGAAAACCGTAGGCGTAGGACTGTATCTCAGTTATTTCCAGAATTACCAGGTCAACACCGCTACCGAAGAAAACAAGCGTGTGTTTTACACTATTCGCGGCGATGTGGCCCGAGAGGAAGCCTCGGTCGGGACACGCTTTACCTACCGTCCGGCACAGTATTCCCGACATTTTGTTTCATTCAAATACAACCAGGTTTCCGTTACCGACTCGATCCCGATGCTGTTTCCCGATTACCTGCAGCACGGCCTGCAGCGCCGGAAATTTGTCGAGATCGGTTACCAGTTCAGTTACGACAAACGCGACTACAGCCCGTATCCGCTGGTAGGATCATATTACACCGCTTCAGTCTACAAGCCCGATATCAGCGTAGGAAATGGTAAGCAGGACGGGCTCGTGCAGCTCTACGGACAGATCAAGAAATACCACGACATCGGACGCAACATGTTCTTTGCCTACAGTGCGAGTGCCAAGTATTCAATCTACAAAACGCTGCCGTACTATTTTCAGCGCGGCCTTGGATACAGCGATTTTGTAAGGGGCTACGAGTATTACATTGTTGATGCTCAGCATTATGCCATTGTAAAGACCAGCCTGAAATACCGGCTCATGAAGAAGCGCGAGGTTAAACTCGGCTTCATCAAAAGCGAAAAATTCAACCGGCTGTTTTTTGCCAGTTACCTAAACCTGAACGTTGATGCGGCTTATGCGGTAGATAAACTCTACCAGGACAAGAATCCGCTGGCCAATACCCTGTTGCTCGGCGGCGGGATCGGGCTCGACCTGGTGAGTTATTACGACATCATTATCCGGGGCGAGTACTCCCTGAATAAAATGGGGCAACCTGGATTTTTTCTGCACTTTAGCAGACCCATCTGATCTTTTTCAACCACTGCAAACACCATCTGCCATGAAAGTTGCGCTATTCGGCAAAAAATTCAGCGAGAATTTTGCACCATCGATACAGTTTCTGCTCAACCGGCTCAGAGCGGTCAAGGCCGAGATCTACGTACACCAGGAATTCTCAGACTTCCTGTTTCGCTATGTAAAAGCAGAAGGTTCGTACAAATTGTTTGATGATGCCAGCTTCACCGCCGATTTCGATGTGCTGCTCAGTATTGGCGGCGACGGGACCATACTCGATGCCATCACCATGGTGAAAGACCTGGGTGTTCCCATATTGGGTATCAATACCGGCCGATTGGGTTTTCTGGCCAACATCAGCCGGGAAGATATCGGCGGGGCCGTAAGTGCATTGGTAAATAAGGAATACGTGATAGACCGCCGGAGCTTACTCACCCTCAAGACCAACGGCGAGAACATTTTCGGCGATCATAATTTTGCGCTGAACGAACTCACGGTGATCAAAAAGGATACGTCTTCGATGATCACCGTACAGGCTTATATTGATGGCGAATACCTGAACTCGTATTGGGCAGATGGACTGATTGTAGCCACACCCACCGGTTCTACGGCTTACTCGTTAAGCTGCGGCGGACCGATCCTCGCACCTTCGGCCTCCAACTTTATTATAACCCCGATCGCCCCGCACAACCTTAACGTGCGTCCGATCGTACTGAGCGACGAAAGCGAGATCACGCTCCGCGTAGAAGGCCGCGACGACAACTTCCTGGTTGCCCTGGACAGCCGCGCAGTAGCCATCCAGCCCTCCACCGAACTCGTGATCAAAAAAGCAAACTTCGAGATCAAGCTGCTGAAACTCAAAACCGAGAATTTTTACCATACGCTGAGGAATAAGATGATGTGGGGATTAGACAGAAGAAACTAAGAACTAAGAGGTAAGAATTAAGAAGTAAAAATTATGAGGTAAGAAGTAACAATTAGAGCTGTAACTCAGTATAAGCATTATGCTTTATTACGAAGTCGTAAACAACGCCCTACCACTTACCACTTTCCCCCTACTACCTTCCCCCTTAACACTTGCCACCTCCCTAACTCTTAGTTCTTACCTCTTAGTTCTTAACTTCCAATTAACTTCGCGCTTCAAAGGACAGGACAATAAAACCACCTTTTCCGCATTTATAACACCCGTATGCCCTTAGCCTGTAAATATCTACTGTTTGGAATGCTGTTCTTTGCAGGAATTTCACTCCGTGCACAGGATCGTGAGATTGGCGTGATGGCGGGCGGGATGTATTATCTTGGAGAGCTGAACCAGAAGCAGTTTGGCAATGTAAAACCCGCAATAGGCCTTAGTTACCGCACCACTTACCAGAAAAGGATCTCATGGGAACAGCACCTGCTGGTCGGAACGCTTAATGGTGCCGATTCACTGCAAAGCGACCCCGTAATGAAGAACCGGAACCTTAGCTTCAGGAATCGCGTTGCCGAAGTGGGTACTCAATTGGAAATCAACTATTTTGATTATAAAATGGGAAGCAAACGGAATTTTGCCACTCCCTATCTTTTCTTCGGATTCTCCCTGTTTTACAGCAATCCCGAGGCACAATACCAGGGCAAATGGTACGCTTTACGCGACATAGGCACAGAGGGTCAAAAGCTTGGCACCGGTCAGAAGTATAATTTGATTAATTTTGCCGTCCCTTTGGGGATAGGTTTTAAAGTGAGTATCGGAACACGGATCTCACTCGCCGTATTCTCAGGATTCAGAAAAACCTTCACCGATCACCTGGACGACGTAGGCGGAAGCTATGCCGATGTAAGCCAGTTTAAGCCGGAGGACCAGGTTTTTGTGGACCGAAGCTTAAGAAAACAGCGGCCTGATGGTACCAACACAGGCCTGGATCGGGGGAATTCCAATACCAAAGACTGGTACAACTTTACAGGCATTTCACTTCACATAAAGACCAACAGGAAATTAAGTGCCTGCGACCGGGTAAATTAAGAATGGAGAACACAGATCACAAAGCTGCTATAGACTTGTCAAAAGTACCGGTTCACGTTGCCATCATTATGGATGGAAACGGGCGCTGGGCCAAAAACAAAGGAGAACACCGCGTATTCGGCCACATGAACGGCGTTGAAAGTGTTCGCGCATCGCTTACCGCAGCCAGCGAAATCGGGGTGAAATACCTTACCCTCTACGCATTTTCTGCAGAAAACTGGAACCGCCCGAAAGAAGAAGTCGATGCGCTGATGGACCTGCTCGTTCGCACCATTGTTGCCGAAGTGGAAGACCTGGACAAGAACGGTGTTCGCCTCAATGCCATCGGAGATCTGAAAACACTCCCAACCGGGTGCAGGGACGTACTGATGGAAGCCATCGATACCACCCGCAAAAACGACCGGATCGTGTTGAACCTTGCTCTTTCCTACAGCTCGAAAGAGGAGATCGTCGGCGCATTTAAAAAAATGGCAGAAGACATCAGCCTCGGCAAGATCGACCGGAAGAACATATCGGCAGAAATGATCGATAATTACCTGTTTACCAGGGATATTCCTGATCCGGATCTCTTGATCCGTACCAGCGGGGAACACCGCATCAGCAACTTCCTGCTTTGGCAGATCGCATACTCAGAACTCTATTTTACAGACACACTCTGGCCCGATTTCAACAAAGAAGAATTTTATAAAGCCATCCTTTCTTACCAGCAGCGTGAACGAAGATTTGGGAAAACATCAGAACAACTTACCAGCCAGGATAATGAGATTTAGATCACTTCAGCTTGCGGGATTCATCATCTCTTTACTATTCATTACCCAGCTGGTTGACGCCCAGGTTCTTATCGGCGGAAATGCGATCAGCCTGGACCGTCCCACAGAATACACCATCGGCGGGATCACCATCTCAGGTACTACCAACTTCGATTCGGAAGCGATCATCCTGTTCACCGGTCTTTCGGTGGGAGATAAGGTGACCATTCCCGGAGAACGCATTTCTCAGGCGATCAAAAACCTGTGGAAGCAACAATTGTTTTCCGACATCAGCATACGGGTAGCCGAGGTTCGTGCGGGTAACGTAGTTTTCCTGAATATCGAACTTGGCGAACGCGCACGTCTTTCCCGCTTCAAATTCAACGGGGCAAGCAAAGGCGAAGCCGACGACCTGAGAGAGAAGATCAACCTGAGACTCGGTACCATCCTTACCGAAAACACCATCCAGAATACCAAGAACATCATCACCAAATTCTATGTGGATAAGGGTTTCATGCAAACCAAGGTCGACATTGTACAGGCCCAGGATACCATTCTTAAAAATGCCATCCTGATCGAGATCAACATCAATAAAGGGGAACGCGTAAAAATTTCTTCGATTGATTTTGAGCGCATTAAGGGTGATAATAAAGCCCGCGTAAAAGGAAACAAGTGGTACGAGATCTGGAAACGCGACCCGAATAAGGAACTCACCAACGGGCAACTTCGCCGCTCGATGAAGGATACCAAGGTAAAGAAATGGTTCAGGCTGTTCTCTACTTCTAAATTCCTGGAAAAGAGCTACAAAGAAGACAAGGCGAAGGTGATGGACAAGTACAATGCCCGCGGGTATCGTAACGCCAAGATCATCCAGGATACCGTGATCTACGATCCGAAATCGAACACGGTTGCCATTAAGATCAAACTGGAAGAAGGCAATAAATTCTTCTTCAGGAACATCCGCTGGGTAGGGAATACCAAGTATTCTTCAGAATTCCTGAGCAGCGTACTCGGCATCAAGAAAGGCGACATCTATAACAAGCAAACCATGCAGGAGCGCCTGGTGATCAACCAGAACAGCAGTGACGTAAGTTCGCTGTACCTCGACGACGGTTACCTGTCGTTCCAGGCTATCCCGGTTGAAGTTGCGGTAGAAAACGACAGCATCGATTTCGAAATTCGTGTGTTTGAAGGCAAGCAGTACCGCATCAACCGTATTATTCTGATGGGTAACGACAAAACCAACGACCGCGTAGTGATCCGTGAGATCAGGACCAGGCCGGGAGATTTGTTCAACCGTACCAACATCATCCGTACACAGCGTGAATTAACGCAGCTGGGGTATTTCGATCCGGAGAAAATGGGCGTAAACCCGATCCAGAACCCGAAAGACGGAACCGTAGATATCGAATATACCGTAGCTGAGAAACCATCGGACCAGGTAGAGCTTTCAGGAGGTTTTGGTGCCGGTCGTGTAGTGGGTACACTCGGACTTTCGTTCTCAAACTTCTCGCTTCGCAACTTCTTTAAGAAAGATGCGTGGGCACCGCTTCCTTCGGGCGACGGTCAGCGTCTGAGCATCCGTGCGCAGAGTAACGGAACCTATTATCAGGGGTACAACCTGTCGTTTACCGAGCCATGGCTGGGTGGCAAAAGACCAAACTCGCTCAGTGTTTCGCTTTCGCACTCGGTACAAACCAACGGAGCCACCAAAAGGGTAACCGCTACAGACGGCAGTAAAATAGAGAATCCGCTTCGCCAGGCACTGTTGATCTCCGGTATTTCTGTCGGGATCGGAAAACAGCTGCAGTGGCCCGATGATTACTTCTCGATCTACCACCAGTTGTCGTACCAGTACTACGATGTGAAGAACTTCAGTACAGCGTTTGCCTTCTCGAACGGGTATTCGAACAACATCAGTTATACACTTAACATCACACGAAGAAGTGATAACGACCCGATCTTTGCCAAGAGCGGTTCGATCTTCGGGTTCACGCTGAAGGCCACACCGCCGTATTCATTGTTCTCAAACAAAGATTACTCAACCCTGAGCGATCAGCAGAAATATAAGTTTGTAGAGTACCACAAGTGGAAATTCACTTCAAGCTGGTTCACCGAGATCACCAAGAATCTTGTGCTTAACACTCGTGCCGGCTTTGGTTATCTGGGTAAATACAACAAGGCATACGGTCCGGCACCATTTGAGCGTTACTACCTCGGAGGTTCCGCGCTTACCGGCTTCTCGCTCGACGGTCGTGAGATCATCGGACTGAGAGGATACGACAACTACTCACTTTCGCCAACCACCGGAGGATTGATCATCAGCAAGTATACACTGGAGATGAGATACCTGCTTTCGCCAAACCCGAATGCCAAGATCTTCGTACTCAGCTTCCTGGAAGCCGGAGCTACCTGGAACAGCTTCAGGGATTACAGTCCGTTTAACGTAAAACGAAGCGGTGGTGTGGGAGCAAGGGTATTCCTGCCAATGTTCGGTCTGCTTGGACTTGACTACGGATGGAGATTCGACGATGTGACCGGATTCCCGAATATGCCAAAGGGACAGTTCCACTTTACCATTGGTATGAACCTTGGAGAACTTTAAACCAATTTCCCGGAAAATTTTATGAAAAAAATCCTTTTTGTCCTGTGTGTACTTGCTGCACAACAGCTTGCAGCTCAGAAGTTTGCTTTTGTGGATACGGAGTACATCCTTGAAAATATCCCTGAATACAAAAATACGCAATGCATAAAAAGGATAAATATAAAAATTGAAAGGAAA
>JAZKEZ010000014.1:52876-56676 GCA_040386675.1 Bacteroidota bacterium
GCCCAGGAAGAACTGAACAAATCATCTGCTTCATGGCAGAAAGAAGTTGAGACCAAGTACCAGGAGATCGAAAACCTGTACAAGGCATATCAGGCAGAGCAGGTGTTGCTTACCGACGATATGCGCAAACGCCGCGAAGAAGAGATCGTTGAGAAAGAAAGACTTGCCAAGGAATTCCAGAAACAGAAATTCGGACTGGAAGGCGAGCTGTTCAAAAAGCGTCAGGAATTGCTGAAACCGATCCAGGATAAAGTGTTTAATGCAGTGAAAGATCTGGCGACCACTTCGGCGCTTGATATCATATTCGATAAAGCCGGAGACGCAGCAAATATCCTGTATGCAGACCCTAAGCTCGATAAGAGCGACAGCGTTCTTCGTAAGATGGGTGTTAAAAAAGGTGTAGAATAAATCAGGCAAAAGCTTACTTTTGCCCAAATTTTTTAAAGTAAATGAAGAAAATTATTGCTCTTGTTAGTTTCGTAACCCTCGCAGCATTTGCAAATGCTCAAACACCGAAACTAGGCCACATCGATTCTCAGGACCTTCTTGAAGCTATGCCTGAGCGTGCGGCTGCCGAGAAAAAAGTTCAGGATTTTGCAAAGAACCTTGAGACTACTCTTAAAACCATGACCACTGAGTACCAGGCTAAACTGGCTTCTTACCAGGAGAAAGAGCCTACCATGACCAAGACCGAAAAGGAATCTACCGAAGGCGAGATCATGCAACTTCAGCAGCGTATCCAGGAATTCCAGACTTCTGCACAGGAGAAGATCCAGAAGCAGCAGGCAGAATTGCTTCAGCCACTTATCGACAAGGCAAAGAAAGCTATTGAAGATGTGGGCCGTGAAGGTGGATTTACCTACGTATTGGACAGCAGTGTAGGTGTAACCCTGTATGCTGCAGGTGAAGACCTTCTTCCGAAAGTAAAAGCCAAACTGGGACTTAAGTAATTAGAACCAGGTTAAGTAAATAGTAAAAGCCTCGTTTCGGTATTCCGGGACGAGGCTTTTGTATTGTGGAGTTTCAAGTTTCAAATTCCAGGTTTAACCGCAGAGGCGCTGAGGTTGGCACAGAGAACGCAGAAGCTCTGAGAACTCCGCGACCACCTCAGCGCCTCTGCGGTTAAAAAAGAAATCCTCTATCTTTGAACTTCCCATGAAAAAAACTCCCATAGGTGTATTCGACTCCGGTTTCGGCGGACTTACCGTCCTGAAACAGATCGTAAACCATCTGCCTGAATACGATTACGTATACCTGGGAGACAACGCCAGGGCGCCGTACGGGAACCGCAGTTTTGAGACCGTTTACGAGTATACCCTCGAAAGTGTGAAGCATCTGTTCGCCATGGGTTGCGAACTGGTGATACTGGCCTGCAATACAGCTTCCGCAAAAGCGTTGCGCAACATCCAGCAACGCGATCTTCCTAACATCGATCCGGATAAACGCGTGCTTGGTGTGATCCGTCCCACGGCAGAAGTGATCGGGAAGTACACTAAAACCGGTCATGTCGGGGTGTTGGGGACTCCCGGAACGGTGAAATCAGAGTCATATCCTATAGAAATTTCCAAGCTGTTTCCTGAAATTACCGTACACCAGGAAGCCTGCCCGATGTGGGTGCCGTTGGTGGAAAACGGAGAGGTTGAGACCGAAGCCGCTGATTATTTTGTGAACCGTCACCTGCAAACGCTGCTGAAAGCCGATGAGCGTATCGATGCCATCATCCTCGGATGTACGCATTATCCGCTGCTGCGCCCGGTGATCGATAAGTTTATTCCCGCCGGACTTACCGTACTGGAACAGGGAGAGATCGTTGCACTGAGCTTAAAGAACTACCTGGAGCGGCATACTGCACTGGAACAGAAATGCAGCAAAAACGGGACAATCGAATTTTTTACCACCGATTATCCCGCAAATTTTGATGTAAAAGCCACACAGTTCTTCGGACAGGAAGTCCGCTCTACACACCTGGCTCTTCAGGCGAAGTAAACCACGAGGCGTACATCACATAATTGTTGCTGATGCGCTGAATCTCGCCTTCAAACAATTCCTTGCTCACTTCCTTTACTTTTTTTGCGGGTATACCGGCATAGATAGAGCCGCTTTCTACGATGGTTCCTTCGAGTACCACCGCACCGGCTGCTATGATCGAGTTTTTGCCGATCACACAATTGTCCATCACTACCGAGCGCATACCGATCAGCACGTTGTCTTCTATGGTGCAGCCGTGGACAATGGCGCAGTGACCAATGCTGACGTTGTTCCCGATAGTGGTGCCGCATTTCTGGTAAGTAGCGTGAATTACCGCGCCATCCTGGATGTTGACCTTGTTGCCCATACGGATGAAATGCACGTCGCCACGCACTACTGCATTGAACCAGATGCTGCAGTCATCTCCCGTTTCAACTTCGCCGACTACCACAGAATTGTCGGCCAGGAAACAGTTTTTACCAAATTTTGGATGAATTCCCCGAACGGGCTTGACGATTGCACTCATGTTTAACTGTATTTTTGTGGTCCAAAAATGAGAATTATGGAGAAGACTGCAATACCGACCGTAGTTTATGCGGAGTTAACCCCTAACCCGGCAACTATGAAATTCGTTGCAAACCGGTTGCTGGTGCCTGATGGAGTGAATCTTGAGTTTCTAACCAAGCAGCAGGCCCGACCGTATTCTCCGCTTGCCGATGACCTGTTCAATTTCCCTTTTGTGAAGTCGGTATTCATTACCTCCAACTTCATCACCATTACCAAAACCGATGCGATCGGCTGGGAAATGATCAACCTGCAATTGCGCGAATACATCCGCGACTTCCTGCAATCCAATGAGAAAGCGGTAACCGCTATTCCAGAAAAGACTGCTCCGGCTGCCGGCGAGGAAAAAACAAGTACTGCATCTGTCTCAACCGAACCGGTAGAACCGAGTCAGTACGACGAGGAAATCCGCAAATACCTGGACGAATATGTGCGTCCGGCAGTGGAAAGCGATGGCGGTGCGATAGAGTTCAAGTCGTTTAAAGACGGTGTAGTAACCCTTGTGCTCAAAGGAGCGTGTTCAGGTTGTCCATCCTCTACCATTACCCTGAAACAGGGTATCCAGACCATGCTAACCACTATGATGCCCGACGTCATTAAGGAAGTGGTTGCTGAAGAAGGTTGATCAGAATTGGTACTGCAGTCCCATTGAATAGTTTACAATGGTAGTGGCTACGGTTCCGTATCCTTTAACGTTCTCGGAGATCACACCTGGTCTGAATTCGCCGGTAAAGCGGAAATGGCTTAAAATAGGTGTGGTTTTTCCAAGTCTGAACTGCATTCCCATAGGAAGTCCGATGGTCGCTACGAACGACGGCTGGTTGCGGGTGCTTTCATAGGCATAGTAGTCGCGGCCACGAGGCTGGTCGATTTGGATGGGTTGCGAACTGTTTTGTGATGATTCGTACGACAGGTAAACGCTGTGCTGCGCCCTTGAGGTTCCGGTAGAAACTCCCAGTGAAGCCAGTGCACCGGCATAAAAAGAAAACCTGCGTTCCTGTCTGGTATTCCACTGAATGCCCAGGTCCATCGTAGCCATCTGGCTGGTATATCTGAAACTGTAGTTTGAAGTCTGAACGGTGTCAATCCGATAGATTTCGCCAGTACCGGTAGAAACCAGTTCATCATAAAACCCGTTTTGCTCGCGGTGAAAAAAAGTGCCGAGCGAGGTGTAACGGCCGGTGCTGAATCCTATACGGTAAGTATGTCTCAGTTCATGTCCGCGATCGGCGGTCGGTGCGATGACCATGAAGGCCGATGCATTTTCA
>JAZKEZ010000014.1:56686-67190 GCA_040386675.1 Bacteroidota bacterium
TCACTGCCGTAAATGCCGTCGTCCTGGCGGTTATAAGACGAAAGATCGTCCATAGCGATCTTAGAATTGGGTGCAATGTTCCTGAAATTACTCAGCGACATGGAAGCCGGTGCAGTAAAGTTCATTCCCAGCGTAAAGTTTACATTTTCGATCCGGTATCGCGGCAGATCATTGGTTTGTGCCTTCGTTGAAAGGCTTGCTGCCACAAGCGATGCAGCAATAAAGAGAGCGTTTTTCATTGGGTTGGGTTTTTGAGGAATAAATATGTGAATTTCTGCCGGTTTTCCTGCAGGATATTATCCGTTGTTAAATTACGTTTACTGGCAGGCTGATCAACGCAGAAAGTTGGATTAATTATATATTAGCGAGCTCAAAAAACAAGGCTTTGTCGGAAAACCTGGTTATTATACCTACTTACAACGAAAAGGAAAACATCGAACGCATTCTCCGGAAAGTGTTCTCGCAAAGCATTCCCCTTGACGTACTGATCGTTGACGACGGTTCACCTGACGGTACCGCTGAGTTGGTAAAGCAACTCCAGACCGAATTCCCCGGCAGGTTGTTCCTTGAACAGCGCAAAGGGAAAATGGGACTGGGAACGGCCTACATTCACGGTTTCCGCTGGGGACTGGAACGCAATTACCAGTACCTGTTTGAGATGGATGCCGATTTTTCGCACAATCCCGACGATCTTCCACGACTGCTGGCTCCGCTTAAAGAAGGCAAAGCACACGTTGCCGTTGGTTCACGTTACACCAAGGGCGGTAAAGTGAGCAACTGGCCGCTTAACCGCATCCTGATGTCGTATTTTGCCTCTGTTTACGTGAGGGCGGTGCTCTGGATCAATGTGAAAGACACGACTGCCGGTTTTAAGTGTTACAAGGCAGAAGTGCTGAGAAACATCGAACTGGATCAGATCAAGTTTGTGGGCTATGCCTTCCAGATCGAAATGAAATACCGCACGCTGAAGAAAGGTTTCCGCATCGTAGAAGTTCCAATTACCTTCATCGACCGGCAATTCGGCGTTTCAAAAATGAGCATGAACATTTTCAAGGAAGCTTTTTGGGGTGTACTGAAAATGAGATTTACAATCTGATCTTATCCGCATGAAAAATTTCCTGATAAAAAATATCTCGGTGGTAACCCCGGGTGGTATTTCCGTTAACGACGTGCTGATCAGAGACGGGCGCTTTGAGAAAATTGCTGCATCGATTGCTGCTGTTGGTAATGCCGAAGAAATAGACGGCGAAGGAAAATATCTGTTTGCCGGGGTGATCGACGACCAGGTGCACTTCCGCGAACCCGGACTTACGCACAAAGGAGAGATCTATACCGAAGCCAGGGCCGCAGTTGCCGGAGGAACCACGAGTTTCATGGAAATGCCCAACACCGTTCCGAATACGCTGACCCAGGAATTACTGGCCGATAAATACCACCGCGCTTCGCAGGTCTCGCTGGCCAATTACTCGTTTTTTATGGGAGCCAGCAACGATAACCTGGAAGAAGTGCTGAAGACCGATCCGCGCCAGGTGTGCGGGATCAAGGTATTCATGGGTTCTTCAACCGGTAATATGCTGGTAGACAATGAGAGGACACTGGAAGGTATTTTCTCTAAGGCACCTATGCTGGTGGCCACGCATTGCGAAGATGAGGCGACGATCCGCGCCAATCTCGCAAAATACCAGGAAGAATTCGGAGACAAGCTCACCGCAAAGCATCACCCGCTGATCAGAAACGCCGAGGCTTGCTACATCTCCAGCTCTATGGCTGTGGAACTGGCCAAAAAACACGGTACGAGACTGCATATCCTGCACATTTCAACCGCTATAGAGACCGAACTGTTTGAAGCCGGTCCGGTAGAAAGTAAAAAAATTACCGCTGAAGCCTGTGTGCATCACCTGTGGTTCAGCGATGCAGACTACGATACAAAAGGAAACTACATCAAATGGAATCCTGCGGTAAAAACTGCTGCCGACCGTGATGCGATTCTGAAGGCGGTGCTCGAAGATCGTATCGACGTGATCGCTACCGACCACGCTCCGCATACGATCGAAGAAAAAGAACAGGAATACAGCAAGGCGCCTTCTGGCGGGCCGCTGGTTCAGCACAGTTTAACGGCAATGATCGAGCTGCATAAAAAAGGTAAGATCTCGCTGGAAGATATCACCCGGAAAATGTCGGCGGCACCTGCCAAACTGTTCAATATCGCAGACCGCGGGGAAATCCGTGAAGGGAATTTTGCCGATGCGGTAATTGTCGACCTGAATGCCCCGTGGAAAGTTTCTAAGGAGAACATCCTGTACAAGTGCAACTGGTCGCCTTTTGAGGGAGAGACCTTTTCTGCCCGCGTGCTGAAGACCTTTGTAAACGGGAACCTGGTGTACAACGAAGGCACTTTCGACGAAAGCTCAAGAGGTCAGCGCTTAACTTTTAACCGATGAGGATCGGGCTTATTTCCGTTATCGCAGTACTGCTGATGGCTGCTGCCTGTGCGCCAAAAGAAAAGCCACCGATCCCAAAGGCGAAATTCGAGGAAATGATCGTCGATCTTTCGTTGAATGAAGGCACATTCAGTCGCTTGTATGATGTGGATACGAACGTGAACAGGATCGTTTCGGTTCAGAACCTTCAGGTGCTGCAAAAGCACAAAGTAAGTAAGGCTGATTTTATAAAAACCTTCCGGTATTACGATTCACGCAAGCCGGAATTGCTCGAAATCTATAAATCGGCACTTGCGAAAACAGAAAAACGCAGGGATGCCCTTCAAAAGGCAGTAGACAAAAAGAAGAAGGAAGCAGAGAAAGCCCTGAAGGAAAAAGAAAAGACTCAGGCCGTAAAAGACACTGCTTCCTGAATGGCTTTGTCGAGTGAAAAAGCCTTGTAATTTTCGGAAGGAGCAGTATCGTAGCTGCTTTGCGATGACATGGCCCTCAACCCGGATACGCTGAGTTCAGAACGGATCCCGACGAAACGAATGATCCATGCGGCCAAATATGCTGCGAAAAAGAGTCCGCCTTTTATTTCTTGTTTCGGAGGCGCAGTGCCGGCAGCTGCACTGAATTTTTCCATCATGGTTTTAAAACCCAGGTTGTCGCTGCAAACGGTGATCCTGGTCTGGCCTGAAGCGTTCCGGGTCGCATCAATGGCCAGTCTGCACAGTAATTCAACACTTACAAAGCCGGTAGATCCTGAAGGGTAGAATTTCATTCCCCTTCTCATCCTGGCTACAAATCTGCTCAGGGGATTGGTTTCGTCTGACGCGCCAATTACTACTGCCGGGTTCAGTACCACTACGTTTAATCCTTCCTCATGTCCGCGGTACACTTCGAGTTCGCCGAGGTATTTGGAATAGCCGTAGGGCTGATGTTTCCGAAAGGCTTTCCAGTCGGTTTTTTTGCCCTTGATGCCCAGGCTCATGTCGAGCGCAGCCACCGAGGAGAACAGGCAGAATGTGGTGCTTCCGGCTTCGATCGAGGCGTTTACCAGGTTTGCCGTGGTGTCGCGATTGGTCTTCAGCAATTCCGGCCAGTCTTTTTCGGCAAAGCTCACCTTTCCGGCGCAGTGGTAAACGGTATCGCATCCTTCAAGAGCAGCCACCAGTCCGGGAACATCGTCCAGACTGCCGTCGTGCCATTCTATGCGTGAGGAGAGATGTGGTTTCCCGTAAAAATCAAGGAGTTTCTCAAAGAATGCGGTAGAAGAAGATCCGCGTTTGAATGCCCTTATTTGCTGTCCTTCTTCTGCAAGGTGCATCAGCAGGTGTGCGCCGATAAAACCTGTTCCTCCGGTAACGAATATCATAGACAGGTTGCAGAATTAAGGTGAAGCAAGGTGTTTAGCTTAAAATTCGTGTAAAATTAGTAAAGCACTTCTTCCAAATGCTGTTTGTTGCATGTATTTTTGCGCCCTCAATCCACACCAATGAAGAATTTTGTAGAAGAATTGAAATGGCGGGGCATGCTCCATGATATGATGCCTGAAACCGAACAACTGCTGAACAGCGGTGAAGTGGTGAAAGGATACATTGGTTTCGATCCTACGGCAGATTCGCTTGGAGTGGGTAACCTGGTGCAGGTAATGACGCTGATGCACTTCCAGCGCTGCGGTCACAAGCCGGTGGCACTGGTTGGCGGAGCGACCGGTATGGTGGGAGATCCTTCGGGAAAAAGCGCCGAGCGGAACATGCTGTCGAAAGACGACCTGAACCACAACCTGGAAAGTCAGAAGAAACAACTCGAGAAATTCCTGGAGTTCAGCGGTGAGAATGCTGCCGAGATCGTAAACAACTACGACTGGTTCAAAGAATTTTCGTTCCTGGATTTTATCCGCGATGCGGGAAAACACATCACCATCAATTATATGCTGGCCAAAGATTCGGTAAAGAACCGTATGGACAGCGGGATGTCGTTTACCGAATTCAGTTACCAGCTGATCCAGGGCTACGATTTTTACCATTTGTGGAAAGAGCAGGGAATAAAGCTGCAAATGGGCGGTTCTGACCAGTGGGGCAACATAACCACCGGAACCGAATTCATTCGCCGCAAAGCCGGTGGAGATGCTTACGCGCTTACTACTCCGTTGATCCGCAAGGCCGACGGGACCAAGTTTGGCAAGAGCGAGGGCGGTAACATATGGCTCGACAAAAAGAAAACCTCACCTTACAAATTCTACCAGTTCTGGCTGAATGCAGCTGATTCTGATGCAGAGAATTACATCAGGATCTTTTCTACCAAAAATCAACAGGAGATCGAACAACTGATCGCAGACCATACCGCTGCGCCGCACGAACGTAAATTACAGAAGGCATTGGCCGAAGAAGTAACGGTTCGTGTACACAGCCAGGCCGATCTTGAAGCGGCGATCGAAGCCTCAGAGATCCTGTTCGGCAAAGCGACCTCCGACTCACTTAAACGCCTTTCGGAAGATGATTTCCTTTCAGTATTCGAGGGCGTTCCGCAGGCAGAGATCAGCCGTGAGCAATTGGTAGATGCGGATGTGGTGGAAGTGATGACAGAACTCAGCGGCTTCCTGAAATCGAAAAGTGAAGCGAGACGTGCCATCCAGGAGAATTCGATCCAGATCAACAAGGAAAAAATAACCGAAGGCGCGATCCTTTCAGCTGATAGCTTTATCAATGATAAGTATGTGTTGCTGCAGAGGGGGAAGAAGAATTATTTTGTGGTGAAAGCGGTTTGACCGCTGCTGCGCATCGGGTTACAAATTTCAAATTGTGCTGCTAAAGGGCTGTATGGTCATTTTGGGAATATGCACCTTCAGATGGTTACTTATTCTCCTAATTAATTGGTAAAATAGCTGATTAGTAAGACCGAACTTTGTTCAACCCGATCTACTTGAAACTTGTAATTTGAAACTTGTAATTTGAAATTAACTCACCATCAGATTACATCCCCTGATATCACTGTTGTCAAACCTTCCTAATACCTCGAAACTTCCGTCCCCGTAAACTTTTCCCAAATCCTGCGTTGCAATAAAACTGCACGAATCAATGTTCGCCAGGTCGATGACGTTGATGCCGCCGGTTTTTGTTCCGGAGAGCAGTGATAACGGGTCGTGGGTGTCGCGCATCACGATCTTCATCCACGGCGGACAATAGAAAATGCCGTTTCCCGGGGAATAGCCCTGTGAGAGCAATTCGGTCATTCCGTATTCAGAGTGGATGGATGAGGTGTTGAAAGCCGTGTTGAGCAAGGTATGCAACTCCTCTCTTATCAGTTCTTTTCTCCGGCCTTT
Organism: Bacteroidota bacterium; assembly: GCA_040386675.1. Taxonomy (GTDB): domain Bacteria; phylum Bacteroidota; class Bacteroidia; order Flavobacteriales_D; family Luteibaculaceae; genus DASUEB01. Next base: position 62,438 of record JAZKEZ010000014.1, read on the forward strand.
CATTCCGCCCGTTTCCATGATCACTACTGAGTTCCAGTCGAATGGTCCCAGTTCAGCGAGGTCGAGCAGGGCATAGGTAACGCCAAGTAGTAAAATACGGGTTCCGGACGCAACGAGCCGGTGTATGGTGTTTACCAGTTCATCGAGGTTGTTCAGGTAAAATCCGCTGTCCGGGTGCCTGCTGTCGTCGATCAGGTCGCGGGCCATTTCAACCAGTGAAGAACCTTCGCGTTCGAGGTAGTTGGGAAGCAATGCGAGAATGCACCAGTCTGAAGGTGTGCCGTAAAACTGCTCAAATGCACCTTCGAAACTCTGCCGGTAATTGATGTATTTGCGCACATAATGGCGGCTTTGTACACTGCCGGTTGTCGCACTGCTGGTGTAAATACGCTCTGCCCAGATTGGCTCGAAGCAAGTTACTGCCTGCGATTTGAAAAAAGAAATCGGCAGGAAAGGGATTTTCCGGTACTCGTCAACTTGTTCGGGAAAAACGCCGATAAGCTGGCAGAATGCCCGGTAGATCTCGTTATTTTCGTACTGGTACTGGAATACCTGCAGCGCGATTTCGCCAAACTGATCTGGATCTTCGGTCAGTCGGGTGCGGATGGTGAAAAAATCAGGTATCTGGATCAACTTTGTACGCTAAAACGGTGCAAATTTAGTTTAAGATTTCTGATGCTATGAAACGAATTGTAACTGTCTGTGCTCTTGGTATTTTGTCGGTGATGGGATGCCGCAAAATCAAAAACTACCCCGAAGTTCCGCACATCGAAGTGCTGTCACTCGAGGAAATTCCCGGTACGCCGCAAGTCAAAGCCATTCTCTCATTTACCGACGGCGACGGAGACCTTGGCCTCGACGATGCCGATACACTCCCGCCGTTTGATACGCTGAGTAAATTCTACAACAACCTGTTCGTTGAATATTTCGACCAGAAAAACGGGGTTTGGATCAAAGACACCGTGTTTACCGGCGGTTTCCGTACCACGAAGATCACTCCGGCAGGCAAGATCAAAGCCATTGACGGTGAGTTTGAAGTGATGTTGTTCTTTAAACAGGAAGCAGTGCCGACTCCGGATACCATTAAGTACTCTTTTCAGTTGTATGACAGGGCGCTGAATGCGAGTAATAAGGCGGAGAGTAAGGCAATAGTAGTTAATAGATAAGAACTAAGAGTTAAGAGTTAGGGAGTAAGTGGTAGGTTGTAGGGAGAGCAGGTAGTACTGGTTTCTATAAAAAGAGCGTCATCCCGAGCGCAGCGAGGGACCTCCTAAGGCGCAGCGAAATGCTTCATAAGCAGCGTGTGCCTCTAAGCCCGGCTCTCAGCCGCAGCCTCCGAAATCTTTAAAATATGGTCGCCGATGCGTTCTGTGGCGGTGTAGAGTTCGGCGAAGACCATGGCGCTTTTTACACTGAAATCGCCGTTTTCGATGCCTTCCTGCTGAAGGATCTTTAGCCGGTTCCGGGTAGCGTTGATGCGTTGTTCGATCTCTTTCGCTCCCTTTAAATCGATGCTCATTACCTCTGTTTCCAGGTTGTCCTGCATCTTTTGGAAAGCTGCGCCAACGAGTTTGAACATTTCCTTCAGCGACTCGCGCTGGTCGGGAAGGAAGTAAATCCGGGCCTCGCGTTTGCGGTCAAAAACCTTGGTCATTTGCACATATATATCGCCAATGCGCTCCAGGTCGCTGATGATGTTGAGCAGGTTGCGCACCTTGAACGAAGTGTCGGGTGAAATCTCATCTTCAGCCAGTTTTGAGAGGTAGCGTTCAATGTCTTTCTCGGATTTATCGGTGATCCTTTCGTGACGCTTGATCTCGGCATACAGCTCGTCCTGCCGTTCGCGGTTGTTTTCTTCGAGCAGCTTCAATGAAAACTCGGCAAGCTTGGCCGTTGTTTTTCCCACTTTCTCCACTTCTTTATAAGCTTCAAGCAGCGCCAGTTCAGGGGTTTTCATAAAACCGGAAACCACGTATTCGAGCTTGTAGTCTTCCTGTCCTTCGCGGGCTGGAAGCATCCACACGATAAATCGCTCAAACTGGTTGAGGAAGATCAGCGTAATGATCGCACTGATCACGTTGAATGCAATGTGATATACTGTAATGCCCCATCCGATGCCTGCGACATTCTGCAGCGGTGAAGACTCACCGAAAGCTACCAGCAGTCCGTCGATGGCTTCCAGGAAAAACGGATTGATGGTGATCACCACCAACACGCCGAGAACGTTGTGCATGGTGTGCGCCAGTGCGGCGCGTTTGCCGTGAATGTTGGCCACGATGGCTGCGATGTTTGCGGTAACGGTCGTCCCGATGTTTTCACCGAGTACAATGGCCGAAGCAGCTTCAAAATCGATCACGCCCTGGTTGCACAATACCATGGTCAGCGCAAATGCCGCACTCGACGACTGGATAACCACGGTGACAATGGTTCCGAGCAATACGAAAAACAGTGCGGAGAGGATAGAATGGTCGTTGATTCGGGTCACAAAAGCCAGCACATCAGGCGAAAGCTGCGGAACGGAAAGTTTAATGAAATCAAGCGCCATGAACAGGATGGCAAAACCGATCAGGAATTCTGACCACGACCGCAATGCCTGCTTTTTGGAGAACATCATCGGGAAGGCCACCGCAATAACAGGCAGCGCCATTCCGGCAAGGTCGAAGCGGGTAAAGCCGAACGCCGCCCACAGCAAGGCTTTTACGGTAGTGCCTACGTTTGCACCCACAATTACACCGATGGCCTGCCTGAGCCGGAGTAAACCCGCGTGGGTAAAGCCAACCACCATTACGGTTGTTGCAGAAGAAGCCTGAACGATAAGCGTAGTGAAGAAACCGCTGAAAAAGCTGTAGATGCGGTTAGAGGTTACTGCGTTCAGCACCCGCCGCATCTGGTTCCCGGCAATTTTCTGGATACCTTCACTCATCACTTTCATTCCGTAGATGAAAAATCCAACGGCGCCGATCAGCTTGATGATATCAAAAAGGGTATAGGTCATTCGGGAATCTAATGTGAGCAAATGTAAACATACAACGTTTCCTATTCTTTAAGTTTTCTTCTTAACCCAGGCTAAATGTGTGTCGTTGGTCACATATTGAGGCTGAAAGCGATGCGCATTTGCGGCTTTCTCTAATTTAGTTGCCTCTCAGTCAAAAACCGATGCCCAATACATCTTCTATTTTCAAAAGCCCTGTGCTTTGCGCCGTTTCAGCGCTTTTCCTCATGCTGTCTCTTCCGGCTGCCGCACAAAAATACTCCGGTAAAGACAAGCAGATCGTTGAATACCTGAAACAGGCAGATTCGCTTGAGGAAGTGAACATTGACCAGGCCTTAAAAGTCTTTAAACAGGTAGAAAACCGCGCACTGAAGACCGGTGATAAGGAAGCGCTGATGTTTGCCTACGCAGGCCGGGGATCGTTGTATACCAACTCCGACCGCTACGTGGAATCGAATAAGGAAATGATCGAAGCCATAAAAATAGCTGATGAGCTGGGTAACGACAATACTTCAATTCGCTTAAGACTTCGTCAGGCACAGAATTTTTTCATGCTCGAGAATTACAAGCTGATCGTACAGATGCACAATGAGATCGCTGAGAAGATCGCGGGTGCGGATTCCCTGTTGCTGCTGAGGTACAACAGTTCCAGGGCCCGGCTTGCCAACGCTCAGAAAAAGTTTCCCGAGGCACTCGTCATTTACAAGGAAAACCTGGTGATCGCAGAAGCGCTGAAATCGAAAGCAGAAATATCTTTTGCAGCGTACTACGTGGCCCTCACTCACTTTGGAATGGGGAATTGCGAGGAGGCACGCAAATACATGCTGAAGACCATAGCGATCGACGAGGAGTTGAAGGAGTACTATAACCTGATGAATAATTATGAGTTGTTAGCGGCCATAGAACTGGAATGTCTGTTTAAACCTGAAGAAGGACTGAAAACACTGGCCCGGCTTGAGGAGTTGTTCAGGCTGTACGACATCAATAACAGCCGGTACAATCTGTATCATCTGTATTACAAGGCCTACAAGCTGAAAGGCGACTACAAACTGGCACTGGAATACTACGAAAAGGAAATGGTGATCAAGGACAGTACGTTTTCAGTGGATGAAAAAACGATGCTGGCTGATATGGAAAATAAATACCAGACCGAGAGAAAGCAGGCTGAGATCAACCTTCAGAAAAAGGTGATTGCCTCCGAAAAGAACAACTCGCGACTGGCTTACGCGGGATTGGTGCTCGCCGGACTAATGCTTGCGGGCACAGGTTACGGTTTTTACAGTACCCGCCGCTACAACAAGCTGATTGCGGCAAGAGAGCAGCACAAGGAATTGCTGCTCAGGGAGGTACATCACCGGATCAATAACAGTCTGCAATTGATCTCCTCGCTGATGAATTTCCAGGCCAGATCTTCGGCGAGTTCCGATGTGAAAGAAGTGCTGCATCAAACCGAGATGCGGGTACATTCCATGGCCGCTATGCATGACCTGCTGAACGTAAGCAATTCGCCGGTTTACATCAATATAAGAACCTACCTCGATCAGGTGCTGGCGTTCCACCGGCAGGTATTGAACGACAAAGGCAACCTGTCGCTTACGGCAGATATTGATGATGCTATGCTTCCGTCAAAGATCGCACTGCCCGTTGCGCTGATGCTGAATGAAATGGTGACGAACGCGGTGAAATACGGTTTTCCGGGCGACAGACCGGGGCAAATCACTGTCAAAGTGAAGCAGCAAAGTCCGGGCAACTGGATATTCG
>JAZKEZ010000014.1:67200-69689 GCA_040386675.1 Bacteroidota bacterium
GGTGAGTTGTTCATCTGACCCTTAATTTCAGTCCGGTGTAGGTTTCCCGGGAGATTACGCGAAAGTAGTTGCCGAAAGCGACGGACTGGGCTCGCAGATCATACAGATCATGACCCGCCAGATCGACGGAACGCTGAAGGCTACAAATGATCCGGGCGCGAGTTTCGAGATACGGTTTACGGTAGAGCCGGAAGCCTGATCGCCTTAATCGATATTTTCTACGGTATACTTTAACCGGGCAATCTCAAGCGAAGCGATCAGATCGATGATCTTGAACGGTTTCGTAAGCACCGACGAGGGTTTGAGCCAGTGAATGGCGCCCAGTTCTTTCATGCGGTCGTTATCGAAAATAAAGATAATGGGCAGCGCCGAACGGTTTCCGGATGCCCGGAGCATAGAAATGAATTCCCGGCTGGCGGTGAAATCGGGATCGGCAATGATGAGATCAGCACTGGAAAAACCGCTGGGCATTTCACCGCTTACATACCGATGCACTGGCAGCACTTCGAAACCGAAACCGGGAAGTATGGAGGATAACAGTTCGTCTTTGGCTGAGAATTTATCTTTAAGAAACAGTACTTGAGTAGTAGACACGGCGCAATCAGGGATAGGTTTATTTATTACCGTTCGTAAGCCACCAGCTGTGGTGTTTGTTAAACATTTTTTCGAGTTGTTTTAAATGGTCAAGGCTGATGTGAGAGAGTAAAACCCTGGTGAATGTTGCGATCTTTAGCATAGTTAATCAGTGAGAGTGGTGAACTGGTATAAAGGTAAACAGGTGATAGTACCTGATCAAATTAGAGTGACCAACGACATGGATTTGTGACGAACTGCGGTTTTTTTAACCGATCAATCCAGTACCCGTTGCACATCCTGCCGGTAAGTCCTCCCCACCGGAACCAAATGCTGGCCAACGGAAATATTACCGGATTTCATCCCGGAGATCTGGCTGATGTTTACAATAAACGATTTGTGTACCCTGACAAACCGGGATTCCGGGAGCATGTTCTGAACACCGCTCAGCATGTGCCGTACAATGGTCGATTTGCCCGTGGCGGTATGGATGATGGTGTAGTTTTCCCGTGCCTGGAGCATCACGATGTCTTCGGCTTCGAACGGCACCAGTGAAATACCGTCTTTGATCCAGATCAGCGTCTTCGATTCGGTTTCCGAGAGTTCGGCTTCGGCGAGTGCAACTTCTATCGCAGCAAGAAGATCTGGTGTTTTGAAGGGTTTTACGAGGTAGGTCTTTGGTTTTGTGCGGCTCGCTTCGCGGATCATTTCGATCGAGCTGTGCGAAGTAATGTAGATAAACGGAATGCCCACATGCTGACGGATGTGTATGCCAAGCGCAATGCCGTCGGGTTTTTTGCCGAGTGTGATATCGGTAAGTACAAGATGTGGTTTGAAGGTAAGCAGTTCCTCGTAGGCCTCTGCAAGATTTTTGGCGATGCGAACCGCAGGATAGCCTTCATCGTTCAGCACCGCTGCGATGTGGTAGGCCACGAGCAATTCATCTTCTACAATTAATATCCTTCTTTCCATTGTGTGCGTCACAACATGGTGAATATCAAAATTAAGAGTAGAAGTTTATAGTATGACTTGTATAGGATTTGTTTGATTACAATTACATTACAAAATTGGGTAATTGGTTGAGGATTAGTTGGTTGATTGGGTGATTTTGATTTAATCGGTAGGGCCAATATTAGCAGTGCCCTCTGCGACTGCCTCTGCGCCTCTGCGGTTAACTATTCAACCGCAGAGGCACAGAGATAGTCACGGAGGGCACCGGGACCCCAATTTGAAATGTGGAATTTGAAATAAAAAAAGCCCTGCTTCTGAATGAAACAGGGCTTCCGGATTTGAAGGGTCTATGAAATTTACTGCTTCACCACCTTGATCGTCTCATTGATCTCCGATCCTTTAATGTTGATGTAGTAAACGCCTTTGGCCAACTCGCCTGCCGGCAGTGTCCAGGTGTGCATACCGGCTTTGTAGAAGTTCGACTGCGTAACCATGGTTCCAAGCGTACTGAATACAGTAAAATCCAGGTTCTGGTCGTTCTGTAGTTCAAAGCTGATCGAAGTTCCGGAAGTGAACGGGTTCGGAACGGCATTGAACACTGCGTTGCTTTCGTTTTGCTTCGCGATGCCGGTAGCGTCGCTTACGAATACGGTTCCGCCGGTAGCGATAATGTCAGATGCTGCACCTTTTTCGGTATACGCTTTTGATAACGTTGCCGATGAGTTGATGGTTACCGAAGTCTGATAAGCTGCGCTTTCAAGAACGGTGAATTCCAGCGTGAATAGCACATCACCGGCAGCAAAATTGGTATTTGCCCCCTGAGTCTGTACGTAAGAAAAAGTCAGCTTTCCGTCTGCCGTCAGATGTGTTCCGGTCATTATTTCGTCGTTGGTGCTGATCAGCTGACCAAAGGCCAACATTTCAGGATCCCATTCGATGGTTCCCTGGTAACCCGCAAGACTGTT
>JAZKEZ010000015.1:0-11504 GCA_040386675.1 Bacteroidota bacterium
GCAGATAACCCGTCAACGATGGAACCTGGTCTACTTCAACGGGTATCATTTTCTGGTTGATGGACCACGCCAGCAGCAGACTTACTGCATTATTGATAAAGTGAGCCAGCACCGCATACCAGATGCTTCCCATCCAGACCGAAAGGTATCCGAACAGCGCCCCGAGCAGCATCCGCGGCAGGAAACCATAAAACTGCATGTGGATCGCACTGAATACGGCTGCGGTGACCCAGATCGAAAGGTGAAGGTTGCCGCTGATCCTGGCCGCGAGTTTTTGCAGGATGCCCCGGAAAAAGAACTCTTCGCCGATTGCGGGCACAATGGCCATGATGAACAGGTTTACGAGCAACGCACCCGACCCGCCCGATCCGATGAGGTATTCGGTATAAACAGATGCCTCGTTCTCCATGGCGCGGATCTGTTGCTCCATGTCGTGCAGGAAAGGCGGAAGACTCATGCGACTGTTGAGCGCCAGCAGGTAATTGATGACCGGCAGCGCGAGCAACATTAACCCAACTACCAGTAACAAGCGATTCAGCACCGGCCGTTCTCCCCAGAAAATAAAACTCGATTTCCGCAGTGAAAAAATCTGGTTGAACAACAACGCCGGAAGAATAAATACACCAATGTGCTGCATCAGCAGCAGGACTTTGTGTGCATCCACGACATACGGTTGCTTGAAATCATTGAGTATGCCCGGGTTTTCAACCAGGTTGAACCCAAACAGGCTGGTTACCAGCGATGAACCTAACGAGAGGAACAACGAGAGGGAAATCATGCAAAAAAGCAGCAGGAACCACAGCTGGCTCCACGGTTTTAACGACCGGAAAAAGAGTTCCCTCATTCAAAAGATTTAAAAATGGTAATTTTGTCCTGAAAATTAATGAAATGGCTAAGATCGGCAAGATAGAGCTGGGGGATTTCCCATTGTTGCTTGCACCAATGGAAGACGTGAGTGATCCGCCATTCCGTGCGTTGTGCAAAATGCACGGCGCGGATTTGATGTACACCGAATTTATCTCTTCTGAGGGGTTGATCCGCGATGCAGCAAAAAGCGTCCAGAAACTGGACATTTACGAGTACGAGCGGCCCATTGGCATACAGATCTTCGGTTCGGAGCAGGATACGATGGTAGAATGCGCAAAGATCATCGAGCGCACTAACCCCGATCTGCTAGACATCAACTACGGCTGTCCGGTAAAGAAGGTAGCCTGCAAAGGCGCCGGTGCCGGAATGCTCCAGAACATCCCGAAAATGGTAAGCCTTACTGCTGCGGTGGTAAAAGCCACCACGCTTCCGGTTACGGTAAAGACCCGACTTGGCTGGGACGACAGCACAAAAAATGTGGTAGAAAACGCCGAACGGCTGCAGGACATCGGCATCCAGGCGATCTCGATCCATGGCCGAACCCGCTCACAGATGTACAAAGGCGCTGCCGACTGGACCCTGATCGCGGAAGTAAAAAACAATTCGAGAATGAACATCCCGGTTTTCGGGAATGGCGATATCGACAGCCCGGAAAAAGCAAAGCTGTACAAGGAAAAATACGGTGTAGACGGAGTGATGATCGGCCGCGCAGCCATTGGTTATCCGTGGATCTTCCGCGAAGTGAAACACTTCCTGGCCACCGGTGAGCACCTTGCGCCGCCAACCTTACAGGAACGGGTTGAAGCGGTGAAATTCCACCTCACCAAATCGTACGAATGGAAAGGTCCGAAAGCAGGAATCACCGAAATGCGCATGCACTACTCCAATTATTTCAAAGGACTTCCGAATTTTAAAGATTACCGCATGCAGCTGGTAACACTGATGGAATACGATGCGCTGATGCAGGTACTGGATGATGTAGCCGGGAATTATGCCGGGATCGAGCTGGTGGGTTAATTGACCACGGGACACCGCCCCGGAAATTTGAGTAGCTTGCCGCACTTTTTGCAATTACTTCTCCAACACCAAACACCATGGCCAGAAAACCGCTGCACACCGAAGAACTGAAAAAGATGATCCTCCTGATGTTCCTGGTAAATTCAGGAGAAGAAGGAGTTTCTTACGCCTCGATGCGCACGCTGTCGAGACGTTACCTGCTAAACGAATTCAATGGTATCCTGAAAAACACGGTTGCTCAGGGATTGGTACTTTATGCCAAAAACGGTGATGCCGAGCATTATACGATTACTGCCGACGGGATTGAGTATTTCGAGAAGCTGGGTGTAGGATTGAAGGAGCAGATTGATGAGCACTATCCGATCCAGAAGGACCTTACTTCGTTATTGCTGGATTGATTTTAACCGCAGAGGCACTGAGGCTGGCGCAGAGATCGCCGGGACCTTTGCGTCCTCTGTGATTACCTCTGCGTCTCCTTGGTTATAAAAAACCTTAGTTCTCCAGGTGCATCCTGATCAGGAACCTTACCCCGAAAAACGACACCGCAGCAATCACCGAAATCACCGAAATAATAGCAAATACATCAAGCACCTGCACTTCCACCGGGTAAAACTCCACAATAGAACCTGTGAAGCGAATCAGCCCGAAGGTGAGTTGCGCCCAGCAGAATCCCAGCCCGAGCACCAGTCCGGCGATAGTGCCATATGCATTGATCATGAGGCTCTGGTAAAAGAACATCTTCACCATATCGATTTTCTCCATTCCCATACTCCGCAGGCTGTTCAGGTCGGTTTTCTTCTCAATGATGAGCATGGTAAGCGAAGCCAGGATATTGAAGGCGGCGATGAATACGATGAAGATCAGGATAAAAAAGGTGATCCATTTTTCTGTCCTGCTGGTCTGGAAAATGATGGCGTTCTTGTCTTGCCGGGTAGTGAGTTTATAGCTTTTACCCAGTTTTTCGGCAAGAAATGTTTTCGCTTCCTCCTGGCTGATTCCCGGTTTTAACTTGATCTCGATCGCCGTAAGTTCGGTGTCGTAATTGAAGCAGTTTTTTGCAAATGAAAGCGGCACAAATACATACTTCATGTCGAAGTCGGCATTTACCGAGAATACACCGGAAACGTTGACCGGGAATTCCTCGAACGCCGCTTCTTTGTCTTCTTTAATGGATTTGCCTTTGGGAAGCGCATAGATCTCCAACGGCCGCAGCAGTTCTTCAGTATGCGGCATCGACAGTTGATAACGCAAACCGGCTCCAAGCACGGCAAAGGGAATGTTTCCGCGGTGCAGAACCCCGCGGCCTTCTACGATCGCCGAATCGAGATTGGCCACCTCAAAGAAATTATCGTCGACGCCTTTTAAAGCAGCAACAGTCTGACGTCCGTTGTACTGGATCAGTACCTCGTCTTCAATTACCCGGCTGTACGATTGCACTACGTCGCTGTTATCGAGAACCGCAAATGGGAAAGCAGCAGAATCAAACCTTTTTCCCTGCTCCGGACTGATCACCAGTTCCGAATCCAGGGTGTTGTACAGTTTTTCCACCAGTCCCTCGATACCGTTGAATACCGAAAGCACCACTACCATCGCCATGGTCACAAAAGCAATCACCATTGCCGATATCGCCGAGATCACGTTGATGATGTTGTGCGATTTCCTGGCAAACAGGTATCGGCGCGCTATGAAAAAGGGAAGGTTCAGATTGTTGGGGATTTGGGTCAAACAATTGTTAGACGGTAGTCAAACGATTGTCGCGCAATGTCAATTGTCCTTCAGCAGCTTGTCGATCTCTTCCGCGTAATCGAGTGAATCGTCGATAAAGAAGGTGAGATCAGGAATTTTACGCAGCTGCTTGCCCACGGTATTTCCCAGAATGCGCTTTACCTGGTTGGTCTGCACCTGCACCATTTTAAGCAATGGCGCTTTATCTCCCTGGGTGAAAAAACTCAGGTATACCTTGGCATAGCTAAGATCGGGAGTAATGCGCACTTTGGTCACGGTAATAAAAGCACCTTCAAAGAGATTGCGGCTTTCACGCTGAAATATAATGGCCAGCTCGTGTTGAAGGAGCGTGGAGATTTTGTCGAGACGAACGGACATGGTATGTCTTTTTTGCGAAAGTACGTAAGAGTTTCGGTAAAACTCTTTTCAATTCTTTTGACTAAGATTTCAATAATGACTTTGGGTCAGTATAACCCGATGCAGTTCAACCCCTTATCAATACTGAATGATACCCTGAACACCATATACAAGCGATTGGCTGACCGCTCAATATTTCTAACATTCTGATAACCCTGGCTTAACAGGGATCGCATCTTTTGCTGTACTATCGCGTCGCAAAATCCTAAGCTCTAAACCTCAACGAATGAAAAAATTTTTACTCCTTACCGCTTTATTGATTGCCTCCAGGTTTTCGCAGGCGCAAAACGGTTGCGACGGAATTCGCTACCGCACTGCGATATTCAGCGAAGTGAAGGTGACCGAAGCCATCCAATACGGTTCTGCCGTTCAATTGCTCGACCTCGCCGGCCCTGGCTATACACCGGTGCTGATGAACCAGAAATTGTATGTCGACGTTTACGAACCCGTTGGCGACGACAGGACGGAACGACCGCTGATCATTTTTGCCTTCGGAGGCGCTTTCATCGCCGGAACCCGCGCAGATGTGAAAGACCTGTGCATGCTTTATGCGAAGATGGGTTACGTAACGGCTTCGATTGATTACCGACTGAGCCGCGAATTGGTTACCGCAGGACTTAAACTCGATCCGGCTGTTGCACCAAAAGCCGTATTGAAAGGTGCGCACGACATGAAGGCATCGGTTCGGTATTTCAACTCCACCATCCAGAATGGCAATCGCTTTAACATCAGTTCTGAGAAGATCTTCGTAGGAGGTATTTCTGCAGGTGCTTTCTGTGCGCTGCATACCGCTTACCTCGACAAAGAATCTGAAATGCCTGCAGAGCTTGCCGAATACGCTGCCGAAAATGGCGGAATAGAAGGCAATAGCGGAAACCCGGGGTTCTCCTCTAAAGTAGCCGGAGTGATCAACTTCAGCGGCGCACTTGGCCAGGCAACGTGGCTTGAAGCAGGTGACGTGCCGGTGGTTAGCACGCACGGCACCAATGATGGCGTGGTTCCCTACGGATCTGATTCGGTTACCATCCTTGCGATCAACTACCCGGTCGACGGTTCTTCAGTGATCCATGAGCGTGCAAATGAAGTGGGTGTGAAAAATGCGTTCTACACTTACTATGGCGCCGGTCACGCACAGGAATCAGCGAGTGCAGCCTACCTGGATTCGGGTTTCACATTTTCGCGCGATTTCATGTATGAACTGATGTGTGAAAAAGACATCACCTTTGGCGTTGCTGAAAACGGAGTTACCGGCTTCAGCGCCTATCCGAACCCGGCTTCAGCAGTACTCAACCTCGGTGGATTACACAACGGAGAACGCGTAGAGCTTTACAGTTCGACCGCTCAATTGGTGTATACCGAAAAAGCCACATCAGACCAGCATCACATCCAGCTTACCGACTTACCAAAAGGATTGTACAGCATTCGAATATCGGGCGCAAACCGCTCACTGAGCCGAAACGTGATTGTAGACTAAGTCTGCATTCAGCGTGTGTAAAAAATCCCGTTCCGGAGACCCGGACGGGATTTTTGTTTTAATAGAGAAAGTTGTTGTAGGGATAGCGGATGGCGTGAATGCTTTTTATGGTTTCGTAAAGCGTGTTCCTCAACTCATCCACATGCAGTTTTTCGGTAGCGGAGATAAACAGGCAGCGGTTCGGGAGAATGCGTGCCATCCAGGTGCTTTCCAGTTCTTCCAGGCTCATCTCATCTGCCTCCACCGGACTCAGGTCGAACTCCTTGCGGTCTTTCGCCTCGTATTTATCGATCTTATTGAAGATGAGCAGCGTGGGTTTATCGCTAGCACCAAGCTCGGCCAGGGTTGCATTTACCGTATTGTAGTGATCTTCGAACTGCGGATGTGAGATATCTACCACATGCAGCAGCAAATCGGCTTCGCGCACTTCATCAAGCGTAGATTTGAAACTCTGCACCAGCTGGTGAGGCAGTTTGCGGATGAATCCCACCGTATCCGACAAAAGGAAAGGTAGATTCTCCAGCACCACTTTACGAACCGTAGTATCGAGGGTAGCAAACAGTTTGTTTTCGGCAAATACCTCGCTTTTGGCGATCAGGTTCATGATCGTACTCTTACCTACGTTGGTATATCCTACCAGTGCCACACGAACCAGCTCGCCGCGGTTGCTGCGCTGCTGTGCCATCTGGCGGTCGATCACTTTCAGTTCTTCCTTAAGCAGGGTTACCCGCTGCTTCATGGCCCGGCGGTCACTTTCGATCTGCGATTCCCCGGGACCTCTTAACCCGATACCACCTTTCTGGCGTTCAAGGTGGGTCCACATCCGGGTAAGCCGCGGCAACAGGTAATTGTATTGGGCGAGTTCCACCTGTGTACGGGCGTAAGAACTGGTTGCACGCTGGGCAAAAATGTCGAGGATAAGGTTGGTACGATCCAGGATCTTAACGCTGGCCGTTTCCTGGCTCGGGTTGAATTCACGCTCGATGTTCCTCAATTGCGATGGCGAAAGCTCATCGTCGAAGATCACCATGTCGATGTTGTTGTGAACCACGAACATTTTCAGTTCTTCAAGTTTCCCTGAACCGACAAAGGTTCCAGAATGCGGATGCTCCACTTTCTGGGTAAAGCGCTGAATAGTCTCTGCGCCGGCCGTTTCCGCAAGAAACTGGAGTTCATCCATGTATTCCTGCAATTTGTCAGCCGTCTGCTTTTGCGTGATCAGTCCTACGAGAATCGCTCTTTCCCTGACCTGGGCAGTAGTATGGTATTTCTTTTTCTCGATCATGTATCGGAAACCGTGATTTTGTGAATATCGTAGCCTGTTACCGGTCAGCGGTTCCGGATGGAGCCATTACACATGTCTCCTTCTTCCATACCGTCGATCCAGGTTTTCAGGCGTTTTGTACGCTCATTGGTGAGTGCGGTCATTTCGGTCCAGTAGCAAACCGGCTGAAATGAACCGTAAGAGCCTTCTTCATACTGCGGAAACCGGGCCAACATTTCCGCATCGCGAAACTGTATCCAGCGCAGTTGCGCAGATCTGAGTGCAGCAAGAAAGATGGTGTCTTCCTTGTATTCCTTTGTACCCGCTGGTACATGAGGTTTAGCTCCTTGTCTGCCCTGGTATAGCCGGACTTGGCATTTTCATTCATCTCCAGCTGGGTCTGTGCCGCAGCAGGAAATACTGTACCGATGGACAACAGGACAGCAATCGCAACTATCTTAAACATAGCCGGCAAATCAGAACCAGGTACCGAAATCCCTGAGGAACGGCCATGGGATCATAAAGAAGATGATCAGTAACCCCAATCCGTAGAAAATGGCCACGCGTTTAAACTTGCCATTATCAGTAACCTGCTTTTTGCTGGTTGATCGCCCAATGGTTACCAGTGTAAGCGCGATAATCATCATCAAAGCGTGTTCAACCGTAAAGAAGCGAACCTGTGCATCAGCCATTGCGCTGCCCATGTCACTCAGTCCGACTTTTACGATCGGGCTGATGAAATACAGTCCGATGCCTACCAATAGCTGGATGTGACAGAAGATCATTGCAAACAACGAAAGCTTGTTGTCTTTGGCGGTATATACTTTCTTCCCGCTCCAACCCAGGAATGCGTTTATAACGGTTACGATCAGTAAAAAAACAACGACATAGCGAAGTGAGGAGTGAAGGTGCTGAAGTCCCTGGAACATATGCAAAGATTTAAGTGGGCAAGATAGGAAAGACGGGCAATATCCCGTGTGTTAAGAAAAGACTTTTAAAACGCATTACTTAAACTGGTCGTCGGCCTCGTTAGCTCCCAGAACGTAGCAACAACTTTTACGGCTGTTGGGCAACGGCTGTTTCACCGGCGGTCCGAATGCCGACAACGCACCTCTCACCTGTTCAACCGTCATTTGACCTACGCTTACCGAGATGTCCTGTTCTGACTGCAATACCAACGGTTTGACACCCAGGAACAGGGCATCTTCCTTCCTGCCGATCACCACGACCGAAACGCTTTTGCCAGGCGGCATTTTCATGGAGCGTTCGCGTGCTCCAAGGTAAAATCCCGAACCGTCTTTGATGAGGGGAAGCAAGGCACGCTCCGAACCGAAGACCAGGAACGCCGCAACATTTGCACCGACGGGCAAGCCGACTACCGCAAGCTGTAATGAAACAGGCACGGCGCCGACATCGGACAGGTACCGGTCGCAGTTGATCCAGCCGAGGTTCGACACCGCAACCGGGTTGGAAAACACGGCATCCGCTGCCTGGTACTGTTCTTTCTTTGCTTTGTCGGCAAACACCCGGTTTACAAAGGCTGCGTAATTAGAGACTGGTCCCGTGGCAACGTTTGACTTGCGCTGATCCATGAACTTTTTGAAGATCTCCGGTTTCGAGTTGTTCTGTTTCAGCAGTAAGGCATAAGCCAGGCTATCGGCTTTCCACAATTCGCCGGATACATTTTCGAGGTAGATCCTGAGTATTCCTTCATCACAGGTTCCGTGGATAAAGGGCATACGCTGTTCGAATTCACGGGTCGCCACATAAGTGCCTGCGAACAGTTTGTCGTACATGGATTTTACCAGTTCGTCTGATACCCCGCAATAGATGTTGGTTGCAACGGCAGGCATGGCTGCAAATTCCTTAGCCGGGTCGGGCGAGAACCCCTCGGGATAAAAATTCAGTTCGTTCAGCGGCACGGTAACCAGGGTGTTGGCAAATGGCGTGCGCCTGGTCCAGTTCAGGTCGCCCTTTTCACTGAACACTCCCTGGAATTGAGCCATATCGCGCTGGTCGCCCATAGAAGGCATTTCGAGATAGACTTGCTTATCGGCGGCAATGGCCACGTTTTCTCCGGCAACCGACTGTGCATTCAGATACACCATTCCATCGGTTTGCAACACGCTGTTCTCACTCACTGTCGACAAGCCGTTGGCCAGCATATCAAACAGCGAATATGCCTCAGTGAGCTGGATCTGCACCTGGTTCACCGCTTCGCCATCTTTAGACACAAAAACACCGGCGGGGATCAACACCAGTGTTCCGTTTTCCGCTACCAGCAATGTATCACGTGTGTTGTCTACCGTAAACACCTGTAACGGCCGGGCCAGCGAATCGCAGAGCGCGGCAGTTTCTTCACTGGCATACCTCGGGTTACTGATTGGTGCCGCATCAGTTCCTGAAGATTCCGATGCAGGATCGCTGAGGCAGGAAGAGAGCAGAAGACTTATGGCGCAAAGGGAGAGTAATCGGTTCATAGTGGTGAAAGTAGTCACTTTGAAATACCCAAACTAAAAAACGCGAGACGGATCTAGCATCCGCTCGCGTTTTTCGGGAACACCGGATGGGTGTTCGGGTATTGGTTTCAGATCCCACGCTACGCTCGGGATGACAACGCTATTTATTTAAATGGTAGAGATTTCTCGCTGCGCTCGAAATCCACGAATCCTAACTTAGGATTTCGACCGGAGGGAGAAATCTCTACTATAACTCATATTACGCTGTCATCCCGAGCAAAGCGAGGGACCTCTGACTAAAGCGAAGCACATCTTGCAAAGCAAGAAACATCAAGTCACCACTTATTACTCCGTCATCCCGAGCGCAGCGAGGAACCTTGACTAAGAAAGGGACCTCGTCTCCGTAATTACTTCGCCAGTTTATCCTTGATCTTCCCTTCCAGTTCTTCCATAAGATCGGGGTTATCAAGCAGCAATTGCTTCACCGCATCACGTCCCTGTCCGAGTTTGGTTTCACCGTAGCTGAACCATGAGCCGCTCTTTTTAACCACTTCCAGTTCGGTTGCCAGGTCGATCACTTCACCGACTTTGGAAATTCCTTCGCCATACATAATGTCGAATTCTGCGCGCTGGAACGGCGGTGCAACTTTGTTCTTTACAACTTTCACCTTGGTACGCACACCCATTACGGTCTCACCGTCTTTGATCTGCGTGGTCTTACGGATATCGATACGGATCGACGCGTAGAATTTAAGTGCATTACCACCGGTAGTGGTTTCCGGGTTACCAAACATCACACCGATCTTGTCGCGAAGCTGGTTGATGAACACGCAGGTACAATTGGTCTTGTTGATCGCAGCAGTAAGTTTACGCAGTGCTTTCGACATCAGTCGTGCCTGCAGACCCATTTGTGAATCACCCATCTCGCCTTCGATCTCTGCCTTTGGCGTAAGTGCAGCAACCGAGTCAATAATAATGATGTCGATCGCACCCGAACGGATCAGGCTTTCTGCGATCTCAAGTGCCTGCTCACCGTTATCCGGCTGGGAGATCAGCAGGTTGGTAGTATCTACTCCAAGTTTTTCCGCATAAAAACGGTCGAAAGCGTGTTCTGCATCAATAAATGCGGCAATACCGCCGGCTTTCTGTGCTTCTGCAATTGCGTGGATGGCCAGTGTGGTCTTTCCCGAAGATTCAGGACCGTAGATCTCAACCACCCTGCCGCGCGGATAACCGCCAACTCCAAGGGCAAGATCCAGGGTAAGTGAACCGGAAGAAATCACTTCAAGCGCTTCGATGTTGTCATCGCCGAGCTTCATGATGGTTCCTTTACCAAAATTCTTTTCCAACTTATCTAATGTAAGCTGAAGGGCTTTCAACTTTTCTTTATTTACTTCTACTGTTGCTGACATGCTGAGTCTTTTAAAATGTTTGTATTACAGACATCAATGTTTGTTCAATAAACAGAATTTTGTTTACACAACCAAACATTGGTTAATTTTTAATGTGCAAATGGGGAAATTTGCAAATGGGAAAATGGGGGAAATCTGCAAATGTGATCCTGCCCGAAGGCCATTCTCAATTCTCCACTTTCAATTCTCAATTCTCCAAAGCTTCCACAATCTGCGCAGTGTGCTGTTTGCTTTTCACTTTTTCAAAGATATGTGAAATCACTCCTTCGCTGTTGATTATGAAGGTGGTACGGTGTATCCCAATTATTTCTCTGCCCATAAATTGTTTGGGT
Organism: Bacteroidota bacterium; assembly: GCA_040386675.1. GTDB lineage: Bacteria > Bacteroidota > Bacteroidia > Flavobacteriales_D > Luteibaculaceae > DASUEB01. Next base: position 10,968 of record JAZKEZ010000015.1, read on the forward strand.
CCCCAGACGCCGAATTTATCGATCAGGTTTCGCTCAGTGTCCGCCAATAAAGGGAAAGGGAGCTGGTACTTGGCAATAAACTTCTGGTGTTTCTTCACCTCGTCGGCACTTACTCCAATGAGCGTATAGCCCATTTCCACCAGTTGATCGTAATTGTCACGAAGATTACAAACTTCTTCGGTACAGGTGGGCGTATTGTCGCGGGGATAAAAGAAAAGGATCACCTTTTTTCCTTTTATATCAGCCAGTGTAAACGGATTCCCGTTCTGGTCGGTGGTCTCAAACTCCGGCACCTGATCTCCTACCTTCAACATAATTGTGTTTTCTGCAAAGGTAACCGGTGCTTTCCTCTCTTTCGGGACCTGGTCCGGGAAGTTTTTCACTTCGACTAAGCTCCGTGCAGTCTACTGTACCATTACCTCGATCTCGATCTGGCTCGGCGGCATGAATTTCTTTCGGTCGATGGATTTGATGAAGGCAGAAACCTGTTTGCCACGTGCAATGTTGGCCAGGAAAACCGCGGTTACTGCTTCTGAA
>JAZKEZ010000015.1:11514-19558 GCA_040386675.1 Bacteroidota bacterium
GCTTCTGAAAGGCTACCGATCTTGAATCCTTTGAAAAACACCCCTACCCGAACCTGTCCGTCTTTAATGTACTGGCTCAACTGGATCGCCTTGCCTTGGGCCAGATGGTGATAGATCAATCCAAGATCTGAATGACCGGTTTCCTGAACGTGGGCCTTGAAGAATGATCTGCCTGTCTCTGCAAACAAAAATCCTGTGTTGCCTTCCTGCTGGTGGAAATAACCTGTAAGTGTCATAGCTTTTGATGTTAATTACCCCACAAAAGTTCTGTCCCAAACCGTAATCTATTTACGGTGTGAAACTTTTTCTTATAAATCTCATTTTTTAGCTCATTTCAGTGTGGTAAGATTCGATGAGATTAAAACGCTAAAGGCTGAAACCCGCGTATTTACAGGCGGTGGGCGTTATTACTTTTTAACAGCCTGGAAAAATCGATCGACGAGAACGGCACTGTTCCAACAATCGGCGAATTGTTTAACACTTCCCGACGTCGGGGACATGGGCCGAATCCTAAATTTGTCGCCACTAATCGTACCCATGATAAAGCACTACCTGATTGTAGCCGCGGCCCTTGTCCTCGGTCATTCACTATCGGCGCAGCAGACCTTCCCGGTCAACGGTCCGTCTGTTAAGAACGGAAAGGTTTACGCCTTTACCCACGCCACCATCCATATCGACCACATCACCACGCTCAAGGACGCGACCCTGATCATACAGGACGACAAAGTGCTTACCGTGGCCGCGAATGCTGCGATCCCGGCAAATGCAGTGATCACCGATCTTGCCGGCAAACACATCTACCCGTCGTTTATCGACCTGTATGCTGATTACGGGGTAGCGAAGCCTTCACGCGAGCGCGATCAGAATTTCTCTCCGCAGCTGGAAACCCGCAAAGACGGTCCGTACAACTGGAACCAGAGCATCAAGCCGGAAGTAAATGCGGTAGAACTGTTCAAAGCCAACGATAAAGCGGCAGGCGACCTGAGGAAAATCGGGTTTGGTGCCGTACTTACCCACCAGGCCGACGGAATTATGCGCGGAACCGGTACACTGGTAAGTCTTGGCGAGAACCGCGACAACCTTATTATTATAGATCCCCGGGCGAGTAGCCACGTTTCTTTCCAGAAGGGAAGCAGCAACCAGACTTACCCAAGTTCACTGATGGGATCGATTGCGCTGCTGAAGCAGACCTACCTCGATGCCAAATGGTACAAAACCCCGGCGAACCGCGACCACGTAAACCTTTCACTGCAATCGGTGAACGACAACGCAATGCTCCCGCAGATCTTTGAAGCCATCAACAAATACAACATCCTGCGCGCCGCCAAAGTGGGCAGCGAAACTGGCGTTTCCTACATCTATAAAGGTGGCGGTGACGAATACCAGCGCATCCGCGAATTGAAAGCGGTAAGCGCCCGGCTTATTATTCCTATTGATTTCCCTGAAGCGTATGATGTGACCGATCCTTACGATGCACAATTCGTAGGATTGGATGACCTGAAACACTGGGAATGGGCGCCGGCAAACGCATCGGAACTGGAAAAGAACGGCTTTGAATTTGCGATCACCACCGCAGGATTGAAAGACAAAAAGGATTTCCTGAAGAACCTGAGAAAAGCTATCAAAGCCGGACTTTCTGAGTCGGCGGCATTGAAGGCACTCACCTCAACCCCGGCAGCATTCATCAACAACGGCAGCAAAGTAGGCGCACTGCGCAAAGGCATGCTCGCCAACTTCTTTATCTCGAACGATGACATCTTCGAAAAAGGAAACATCATCGAGAACTGGATACAGGGTACTCCTTATGTATACGACAAACTCGATGAAAAATCGCTTGAAGGCAAGTACACGCTGAAGATCAACGACGTGAGTTACCCGCTCACCATCACCAAAGAAGGCGATAAACTGAAAAGCATTGTACAGCTGTACGGGACAAAAGACGGCAAGGCCGACACGACCAAAGCCGACGTTAAGATCGACAATACCCGCAGCCTGATCACCCTGAGCTTTGAACCGAACGGTGCGCATTTCAACGGATTGGTCCGCCTGTCGGGAACCATCCAGGACAACAACGAATGGAAAGGAAAAGGAAAGCTGATGAACGGAGACTGGGTGAGTTTTGTCGCCATTCCGTCTGAAAAAACGGCTGCAAAACCGGATTCTGCGAAAAAACCAACCATTACCGCAAAACCTGGAGCCGTGCTGTATCCGAACATGGCTTACGGCAGACCTGAACTTCCTGCTGCCAAATCGATGCTGTTTAAGAACGCTACCGTCTGGACCAACGAAAAAGAAGGGATTGTTGACAACGCGGACGTACTGATCATTGGCGGCAAGATCGCCCGTGTAGGCAAAAACATCCCGGCGGGAACAGCTACCGTTGTTGACGCGACCGGCAAGCACCTCACTACCGGGATCATTGACGAGCACTCGCACATCGCGATCAGCAATGGTGTAAACGAAGGCGGCCAGGCCGTTTCTGCGGAAGTAACCATCGAAGATGTGGTAAACCCGGACGACATCAACATTTACCGCCAACTTGCCGGAGGAGTAACTACTTCACAGCTCCTTCACGGTTCTGCCAACCCGATCGGCGGCCGTTCGGCGATCATTAAACTGAAATACGGATATGGCCCGGAGCAAATGAAGATCACCAGTGCCGATAAGTTCATCAAATTCGCACTCGGTGAAAACGTAAAGCAGAGCAACTGGGGCGATTTTAATACCGTTCGTTTCCCGCAAACCCGTATGGGTGTTGAGCAAACCATGCGCGATGCCTTTATCCGCGCCAAAGAATACGAAGCTTCCTGGAAAACCTTCTCGGCCAAAGGCGGTGCCATGCCCCGCAAGGACCTCGAGCTGGAAACCCTTGTCGAAATCCTGAACGGAAAGCGCTTCATTACCTGTCACTCTTACGTACAAAGCGAGATCAACATGCTGATGAAGGTGGCTGAGGAATTCAACTTCAGGGTAAACACCTTTACCCACATTCTTGAAGGATACAAGGTAGCCGACAAAATGGCGAAGCACGGTGCAGCCGGCTCAACCTTCGGTGACTGGTGGGCGTATAAGTACGAAGTGAAGGATGCAATTCCTTACAACGCGAACCTTATGGCCAGCCAGGGCGTATTGGTAGCCATCAATTCTGACGATGCTGAAATGGCCAGACGACTGAACCAGGAAGCAGCAAAATCAGTGAAATACGGCGGGATGAGTGAAGAAAACGCCTGGAAGATGGTCACCCTGAATCCGGCAAAAATCCTCCACCTCGACAAAAACCTGGGAAGTATTGCCGTTGGGAAAGATGCCGACCTTGTGCTTTGGAACGACAACCCGTTATCCATCTATGCTAAACCGGTGAAGACCCTGATCGACGGCGCAGTATTTTTCGATACGGAAGAAGACCTGGTACTGAGAAAAACCATGGACCAGGAACGCGAGCGCATCATTCAGCTGATGCTTGAAGCCAAGAAGAGCGGTGAAGTCACCAAAAAGATCGAACCGAAAGCCAAACACCTGTATCACTGCGACGATCTCGAATTGTTCGATTGATCACTGCCGATTCACACCTTAATATTTCACAGATGAAACTTCTATATATACTGGTTGCCACACTTGCAGGGTTTTCGGCCCTGGGCCAGCAAAGCCTGCTCATCACCAATGTTACCGTCCACACGGCAACCGGAACGGTGGTAGACAATGGAGCCGTAGGCATCAAAGACGGGAAAATAACATTCGTAGGACCTGCAAGCGCTTCGGGGTCAGATTTCAACAGAATTATCGACGGACAAAAAGGACATTTGTATCCTGGTTTTATTGCACCTAACTCAACGCTTGGACTGATCGAGATCGAAGCCATCCGTGCGACCCGTGACGCCAATGAAACCGGCGACTTCAACCCCAATGTGCGCGCACTTGTGGCTTACAATGCAGAAAGCGATGTAACTGCGACCGCCGTAAGTAACGGTGTGCTCATGGCACAGATCACTCCACGCGGTGGTGTGGTTTCAGGAGTATCTTCCGTGGTACAGCTGCGTGCGTGGAACTGGGAAGATGCGGCTTACAAAACCAATGACGGCGTTCACCTGAACTGGCCGATGCCATACGAATTCAAAGGCTGGTGGGCAGAGCCGGGGGGCGTTAGCCGCTCTAAAGAGTACGACGAGCAGTACCGCAAACTGGTGAGTTTCCTTAAGGATGCGCGGGCTTACAACCTGAATAACAAGAACTCCCTGAACGACCTGCGTTTCGGATCGATGAAAGGCATTTTTACCAGTGAGCAGACCCTTTACGTTCACGCTGCACTGGTTCGCCAGATGCGCGAAGCCATCCAGCTGAAGAAAGACCTGGGAATTGCCAGGATGGTGATTGTTGGTGGTGCCGATTCATGGCAGATCACCGATGAACTGCGCGACAACAACGTGGCCGTAATGGTGGAACGCATCCACGGACTGCCGATGCGCGCGGAAGACGACATTGATCTGCTGTACAAACTTCCTTTCCTGTTGCAGAAGGCCGGGGTGATGTTCTGCCTGAACAACGAAGGAGACATGGAACAAGCGGGAGTAAGAAACCTTGGGTTTTATGCCGGAACCGCCGCTGCCTATGGCTTGTCGAAAGAGCAGGCGCTTCAGTCGATCACCGCAAACACCGCCAAAATACTCGGACTTCAGAATTGCGGAACACTTGAAACCGGTAAAGACGCGACTTTGTTCCTTTCTACCGGCGATGCGCTCGATATGCGAACCAACAACGTAACGCTGGCGCTTATCAAAGGAAACGAGGTAAACCTGAACAACCGCCAGAAAGATTTGTACAACCAGTACAAAACGAAATACGAGCAGGCGAAGAAATAACGCCCCATTACTTTCCAAAAAAGAAGCCTGACGGGACATTATTCCCCGTCAGGCTCCTTTTTTTTCAGACCGCCCTTGAAAATTGACTGTTCAAACCCTCTGATTTCGTGGACTTTTGATCAATTAACAATTTCACGCTTATCTCCCGGCCCATTTTTTGTTTAAGTTCACCGCTTAATATTACCCATTTACCCAATTTTAAAAACCACAACACATGCAAAAATTTTACACCAGAGTTCTATCGACACTGGCGTTTAGTGCGGCACTTATCGGTGCTAACGCACAAACTGCCATTAGCAGAACCGACATTAAAACCACTACCCGTTCTTCTGTAAAGCTGGTTAAGCCAAAGTATGGCCAACACAAGCAGGTTGAAGCGACCCTGGTTACCCTCAACACATATGTTGCCGGTACTACCATGGACCTAAGCTTCAGACTGAACCTGAGCAACATCGATGAGGAATACGGAGATTCACTTTCTATCACTCTTCCTGCAGGTTTCACTCCTGTAAGCTCTCCTGCCAACCCACTTTACGTTGCTGCTGATCCGGGTGCTGAACCTGAAGCGCTGAACGGTATTAGCGGACAAACCATCACCTGGGGTGATAACGATGACGAGTACGGCGGGATCATGCCTGGCGAAGATGTTGAATTCGTAGTTCGTGTTACTGTTGCCGGTGGTCTTAGCGGCGAGAAAAGCGGAACTTTCTTTGTTTCAGGTGACACCTATGGAGCTAACGGCCCTGCCGGTGACTTCTCTGGTACTTTCACCATCAGCGATGTAGCTGCTGCTCCTGATCTTATGCTGATCGGTGTTGCTCCTTACGTTGATTACGCAACTCCACTTAAGCATGCTGCAGAAACTCCACTTTACGCGGTAGCTATCAACAACGGCGGAGATTACTCAGGTGGTGCTGATTGCCAGTTCTACGCTTTCCCTGGAACCTTTAACGATAGCAAGCCTGTTGCAGGTCCGGTTGCAAACGGAGCTTTCGCGATCGTTGAGTCTAAGCCGTTCAAGCCAGCTTCTGCAGGTCTTTACAAGCTTAACTTCAACGCTACTTTCCCTGCTGACGCAGACAACACTGACAACATCGATTCAGCTAGCTTCGTAGTTAGCCCGAACTTCTTCGCTGCTCTTCCAGACGACACAACCGGTTCTAACTCACTTGGACTTACCACACTTGGTGGTCTTGGTACCCGTATCGAACTGATCGCTGCTGACACCCTGAAAAATGTTAACGCATGGTTCAAAGTTCCTGCTGCAGGTACAAGCGTAAGAGCTGCGGTATACAACTTCGATGCTACTGCCGGAACTGTTGGAACACTTGTAGCTAACAGCTCAACTATTTCTGTTACTGCTCCATCTTACAAAGATTTCGCTTTCAACCAGGTACTTCCTGCAGGTTCTTACATCGTTGCCATCGAGCAGATGTCTACCTCTAACATGGGTCTTGGTGCTTCATTGAACAACTACGTTCAGAACTACTCATGGGCAAGTCTTGACGGAGTTACTTACCAGAGCCTTGAAGGTTTCCCTGCTGGTTTCCACCGTACTTTCTACATCAAATCTTTCTTTGGTGCTGCCGGAACTGTGGGTATCAACCCAACTTCTGCTCTTGAAGCCGCTGCTATCTTCCCTAACCCTTCTGCAGGTGTGATCACCATTTCTGGTATCGAAGCTGCTACTGTTAGCGTAATGGATAACCTTGGACGTGTAGTTGCTCAGACTGAGATCAGCGCTGCTAACAGCACTATCTCTCTTGACAACCTGGTTGCAGGTAACTACATCGTGAAACTTGAGAACAAATCAGGTGTATCTTACAAGCAGATCACTTTGGCTAAATAATCAGCCACCAACTTTATAATATTAAAAGCCTCTCCGTATGGAGGGGCTTTTTTTATGTGGTAGCTTGTTGAGTGTTAACCGCGGAGGCGCTGAGGTTAACGCAGAGATCGCTGAGGAATTCTCTGAGTCCTCCGTGAAAAAACGCCGTGCCTCTGTGATTAAAATGACCATTCCATATTCTCTACGAACAGGCACCATAATATTTTTCTTCCCCAACAAAATATCCGGGAATTTTCGAGTTATTTAAGGGTCTCTACAAAGATCGAAACCCTTCCTTTTCTCACTCTTTTTCCAACTCCCGGCTATGGACCATTACCTCCTCCGCTCTCTGAAAGAAAAATACCTTTCACCATTCATTCTCGGGTTAGTGATCGTTCTTTCGGTCACCGCGGTATTGTACGCCAATCGTGCACCTGAACAGCATCGCGAAGGGATCAACCCCGCATTTGCCACGTATATTTCAGGGTACACTTCCGGGAGTATTCCGCGCGACGGATCGATCCGTATCCAATTCACCCATCTTCCTGAAAAAACCATCGAGAACGATGCGTTGAACCATCTCTTTTCATTTGAACCCGGGATAAAAGGAAAAACCACCTGGGTAGACAGCCTGACGCTGGAATTCAAGCCCGCAGAGTGGCTTCCATCGGGCAAAGCATTCAGCGGGACACTGGAATTGCGTCAGTTGTTCAATACGCCCGATAGCCTCGACGTTTTCCCGATACAGTTCCAGACCATCAAACAGTCGTTCGAGATCGACCCGCCGGTGCTCGAAGCTTCAGATCCCATTACCATGACCTTCCAGCGCCTGTCTGCCGGTTTGCTTACCGCAGATGTGGAAGATGCTGCAAAGGTGGAAGAGATCGTTAGCGTTGAAGTGAATGGCCGCGTGATCCCGCTGAAATGGGAGCATGCCATTGACCACCGCACGCACCGTTTTGTTGCCGACAGCATAGAACGCCTCGAAAGCGAAGGAAAGATCGAACTGAAATGGAACGGCTCCTCCATCAGCTCACCGCTCAAGGGAGAGACTTCGCTCAAAATTCCCGCACTCGGCGATTTCAGCGTCGCCTCCATCACTGCATTCGACGAAGAAGAACAATACATCTCGGTGCGTTTCACCGATCCGCTGATGGTGAACCAGAACCTGGAAGGCCTGATCAGTGTGGGCAATTTTGCTTCGAAAGACCTGCGCTATACCATAGAGCGCAATGAAATCCGCGCGTTCCTGCCCAATCGCGTAACCGGCAGCCAGCAGGTGAAAGTGAGCGCGGGGATCATGAACGTGGCCGGATACAAAATGCCGTTGGGCTACACCGAAGACGTCACCTTTACCGAT
>JAZKEZ010000015.1:19568-40619 GCA_040386675.1 Bacteroidota bacterium
TCTGAAACCATCGGTCACCATTCTCGGTAAAGGCGTGATCATTCCCGGCGGAGACCGCATGATCCTTCCGTTTGAAGCCACCAACCTGAAAGCGGTTGACGTGAAGATCATCAAGATCTATGAAAACAACATCGGGCAGTTCCTGCAGGTGAACCGCCTCAATGAAACCGACCAGCTGAAACGCGTAGGAAGGATCATTGCGCGGGTAACGGTAAAGCTCGATAAAGACAAGCTGACCGATCTTAAGAAGACCAACCGCTTTGCACTCGACCTGAGCAAGATCATTAAGACCGAACCCGGGGCGATCTACAACATCACCTTCACCTTTAAAAAAGCTTACTCGCTGTACCAATGCCCGGATGAGGCCAACAAACCGGCAGAAGGCGACCAGCCGATGGAAGAACTCGGAAACGACGACTGGGACGACGACCAGAGTGATGAATACTCGTCGTACTGGGATGAAGACCGCTACTACTATGACGGCGATTACGACTGGAACGAACGCGAAAACCCGTGTAATGCCTCATACTACAGCTACGACCGCTGGCAGGAACGCAATATCCTGGCTTCCGACCTTGCGCTTTTGGCAAAAAAAGGTGCCGGTAACGAGTATTTCTGTTCGGTGACCAACCTGCAAAGCGCCAATCCACTTGAGGCCGTTACCCTCGAATTGTACGATTACCAGAACCAGTTGCTTACCTCGGGAAAATCGGATCAAAACGGCTGGGCGACCCTTAAAGTGTCCCGGAAACCCTTCCTGCTTATTGCGAAACAGGGCCGTCAGCGCGGCTATCTCCGACTGGACGACGGAAGCAGTCTTTCACTGAGCCGTTTTGATGTAAGCGGACAGGAAGTACAAAAGGGACTGAAAGGCTTTATTTACGGCGAACGGGGCGTATGGCGACCGGGAGACGACATTTACCTCTCTTTTATCCTTGACGATGAACTGAACAAACTGCCGGCACAACATCCCGTGGCGCTCGAACTCTACAATCCGCAGGGACAATTGTACCGCCGGATGGTGAGCACCCAGGGACTGAACGGCTTCTACACCTTTAAAACCTCGACCGAACCCGAAGCACCTACCGGGAACTGGAACGCGAAAGTGAAAGTAGGCGGAGCGGTATTCGAAAAACAGGTGAAGATCGAAACCGTAATGCCCAACCGGCTGAAGATCAAACTCGATTTTGGCAAACCTTACCTGGTAAAAGGCGATGAGGTAAAAGCCACAATTGGCGCAAAATGGCTACACGGCGCAACTGCCAAAAACCTGAAAACCAGTGTAGATGTATCGATCTCGCGTGCAGCTACGAAATTCAAGACCTTCGAAGAATACATCTTTGATGATCCCACCCGGAAATTCTCGTCAGAAAGCAAACCGCTGTTTGAAGGTCAGCTGAACGAAAACGGCGAAGCCCCGCTAAACGGAATGATCGAAGCAGAGGGCCGCGCGGCCGGTGTGCTCAATGCTACCTTCCTGACCAAAGTATTCGAACCCGGCGGGAATTTCAGCATCGACCAGTTTACTATTCCGTATTATCCGTATGAAAACCTGCTCGGACTAAAACCCCCGAAAGGCGAACGCGAAATGGGAATTCTCACTACCAGCAAGTCGCACGCCTTTTCCATCGTCAACCTGAAACCTGACGGATCATACGTTTCCGGTGAAAAAGAAGTGGAACTCACGCTCTACAAAATAGACTGGAAATGGTGGTGGGACCGCACCGAAGACGACCTTGGGATGTATGCTGAAAGCCAGTATAACCAGCCCGTAAAGACCGACAAGATCAAACTGGTGAACGGGAAAGGCACCTGGAACCTGCAACTCAATGACGAAGACTGGGGCCGTTACCTGGTGCGCATTTACGACCCGGTTACCAAGCATGCCACCGGAAAAGTACTTTACGCTGACTGGTCAGACTGGGAGAGCCGTGCGCAGGCCACCAACCCCGAAGAAGCTACCATGCTTACGTTTACCGCCAACAAAGACGTGTACAATGTGGGCGAAGAAGTGCGCCTCACCATTCCCGGAAGCAAAAACGGACGCGCACTTGTGAGCATCGAAAACGGATCTAAGGTGATAAAAACGTTCTGGGTGAAAACCGCAGAAGGCAACTCCAGCTTCAGTTTCAAGGCTTCGGCCGATATGCTGCCGAACATTTACGTGCACATTACACTCATCCAGCCGCATGCGCAGACCGCCAACGACCTGCCGATACGATTGTACGGACTGCTGCCACTTACCATACAGGACCCGACGACTATCCTCAAACCCGTGATTGGCGTGCCTTCGGTGATCAGACCCGAACAACCGGTGAATATCAGGGTAAGCGAGGCCAACGGAAAGCCAATGACCTATACGCTTGCCATTGTTGATGAAGGATTGCTCGATCTTACCCGGTACAAGACCCCCGATCCGCATGGGCATTTTTACTCTCGTGAAGCACTCGGCGTAAAAACCTGGGATATGTTTGATTATGTGCTGGGTGCTTTTGGAGTGAAACTCGATCGCATCCTGGCTGTGGGCGGCGATGAAGGACTGAACCGCAACGCCGGTGCTGCCAAGGCAAACCGCTTTAAACCCGTAGTGAAATTCCTCGGGCCGTTTGCCCTGCCTGCCGGGAAGGCACAAGTGCACAAGATCACGCTTCCGCAATACATCGGATCGGTGAAAGTAATGGTGATCGCCGGTCAGAACGGTGCGTTCGGACAAGCTGAAAAAGCCGTGGCTGTACGGAAACCGCTGATGGTACTTGGGACGATGCCAAGAATGCTGGGACCCGGGGAAGAAGTGAATTTCCCCGTAACCGTTTTTGCGCTCGAAAACCAGGTGAAGAACGTGACGGTGGATATAAAATGTAATGATCTGCTTACGCCTGTGGGCGGCTCAAGCAAAAACATCCGTTTCAGCACCACCGGCGAACAACTGGTGAATTTCCCGCTGAAGGTGAACAACAAGCTGGGTATCGCCCGGGCTACCGTAACAGTGAGGAGCGGGAACGAACATGCAGAATACGAGGTTGAACTCGATGTCAGGAATCCCAACCCGTATACTTCTTCGGTAGTTGAAGCGACCATTCAGCCCGGTCAGACCTGGACACACAATTACACCTCCATCGGTATGGATGGCACCAACCGCAACACAGTCGAAGTGTCGACGATTCCTCCGGTGAACCTCGGAAGCCGAATCAATTACCTGATCCAGTATCCGCACGGCTGCATCGAGCAAACCACTTCATCGGTGTTCCCGCAATTGTTTATGGGCAACGTACTCGATCTTCCTTCTGCCCGAAAAGCTGAAGTAGAACGCAACATCAAACAGGGAATACTGCGGCTGAAATTCTTTCAGGTAAGCAGCGGCGGAATGAGCTACTGGCCCGGACAGGCAGAGGCCGATGAATGGGGAAGTTCGTATGCCGGACATTTCATGCTTGAAGCGCAGAACCTGGGTTATACGCTGCCGCTCAACTTTCTGGCAGAGTGGAAACGCTACCAGAAACGGATGGCTAACTCGTGGTCGAATAATTATTATTCTGCCGATCTGGTGCAGGCTTACCGCTTGTACACCCTCGCCCTGGCTAAAGCTCCCGAACTCGGCGCCATGAACCGACTGAAAGAGCAAAAGGACCTTTCGGAAGAAGCGAAATGGCGACTGGCTGCGGCTTATGCATTGACCGGCCAGAAAGAGGTTGCCAACAATCTCCTAAAAACGCCTTCAAAGAAAAGACCTGCTTATCTCGATGAATCTTACACCTACGGCTCTTCACTCCGCGACCAGGCTATGAAACTCGAAACGCTGGTGATCCTGAACCGCCAGTCGGAAGCAACGGCACTGGTGCGCGACATCTCAGCTCAGATCGGGAAAGAACGCTGGCTGAGTACCCAGGAAACAGCCTATTGCCTGCTCGCCATCTCAAAATATTGCGGCAAAGCATCGCTCGATAAAACGGTGAATTATTCCTGGAGCGAGGGAACCACAACGCCCGTCGCAGTAAACGGCAAATCGTACGTATCGCAGCAGAAACTGCAGGGAAGTTCGCGCCCATCGACGCTGAAGATCAAAAACAACGGCTCCCGTCCGCAGTTTGTTCGCCTGTCGCTGAACGGTCAGCCGGCAACCGGCGCCACGGCCAACGAAGAAAGCGAACTGAAAATGAGTGTCCGGTATGTCGACCTGAAAGGAGCAGCGCTGGATGTAAGACAGCTGGAACAGGGCCAGGATTTCGTGGCCGAGATCGTAGTTACCCATCCGGGCGGAAACAAACCCTACAATAACCTGGCACTGAGCCAGATCTTCCCGTCGGGTTGGGAAATTGTGAATACCCGACTGGGCGACAACAGCAACTTCCTGGCTTCGTCGATCCCTACTTACCAGGACATTCGCGACGACCGGGTTCTTACCTACTTCAACCTGTCGGTAAAACAATCCAACACCTACCGTATTTTACTCAATGCCAGCTATTGCGGGAAATTTTTCTTCCCTGCTGCGTATTGCGAAGCGATGTACAACCACTCAATCCGTGCTGCAAAAGGTGGAACCTGGGTGGAAGTGGTTCCTGAAAACCGCATGGCTTCAGGGAAATAAGCATGAAAGACCTGCTGTACAACCGGAAGAAACTGGCCGTGTTCCTTACGGGGCTCATTGCGCTGCTTGCGTTCTGGCTGTGCCTGCCGAGTCCATTGTTTCGCGATCCGTATTCGCTCGTGATCACCGACCGCGACGGCGACCTGTTACAGGCACGTATTGCGACAGACGGCCAGTGGCGGTTCCCGGTAGACGATACCATTCCGGCAAAATTTGAACAGGCCTTGTTAGCGTTCGAGGATAAGCATTTCTACTACCATCCTGGCGTGGATCTTCTTGCGATCGGTCGCGCAACGGTGCAGAACATCAGGGATAAAAAGGTGGTGAGCGGCGGAAGTACCCTCTCTATGCAAACCGTTCGCATTGCCGGCAAACGACCGAGAACGCTCTGGAACAAATTGCTGGAAATGGTATTGGCGGTACGCCTCGAATGTGGCTATTCCAAACGCGAGATCCTTTCGCTGTATGCCGCCCACGCCCCTTTCGGGGGAAATGTGGTGGGATTGAATGCTGCTTCATGGCGCTACTTTGGTCGTGACGCGGCAACACTGAGCTGGGCAGAAGCAGCCTGTCTTGCCGTGTTGCCCAACAGTCCGGCGCTGATCCACCCGGGCCGCAACCGCGGATTGCTGTATAAAAAGCGTAACCGCCTGCTGCAAAAAATGGTCGCCGAGGGCATCATCGACCAGACGACCTGCGATCTGGCGCAATCGGAACCACTGCCGGATAAACCGATCCCGCTTCCGCAGGAAGCACCGCATTTACTGGCGAGGATCCTTGCCGAGAACGAGAAGATCCGCAACACCGAAATCCGAACCACCGTTTCACTGAAGCTTCAGCAAAATGTGGCGGAGATCCTGGAACGTCATCACCATACGCTTAAAAACAACCAGATCAATAACGCTGCAGCGATCGTACTCGAAGTAAAAAGCGGGAACGTGCTGGCCTATGTCGGAAACATCTTTCATCCCGAAGAAAGCGACATCGACCCGCACGTGGATGTGATCGCCGCTCCACGAAGTCCGGGAAGCACACTGAAACCCTTGCTGTATGCGGCTTCACTACAAGATGGATTGATCCTTCCCACCTCATTGCTACCCGACATTCCTACCCAGATCTCCGGGTATTCTCCGCAGAATTTTGACTTGGGATACGACGGTGCCGTACACGCCAACCGGGCCTTGGCGCGATCGCTGAATGTGCCTGCCGTAAAACTTCTTCAGCAGTACAAAACCGAGCGGTTTCACCACCTGCTCAAAAAGATGGGAGTCAGCACGCTCACCCATCCGAGCCGTCATTACGGACTATCGCTGATCCTTGGCGGCGGAGAAAATACACTCTGGGAGTTGTCGGGCATATACAGCAGTATGGCCCGCACGCTGAACAATTACCCGAAATACAGCGGCCGTTACTTTCCCGGCGACTGGCACATGCCGAACATTTACCAGGACAAGAAGCCGCCGGTGCCTGTGGAGCACCAGGAACTTCCCAATGCAGTTTTTCTCGGTGCGGGCGCCATTTACAGCACCTTCGAATCGATGAATGAGCTGATGCGTCCGGGTGAGGAAATGCTGTGGACGCAGTTCAATTCTGCACAGAAAATTGCCTGGAAAACCGGGACCAGTTTCGGGTTTCGTGACGGATGGGCCATTGGCGTCAGTCCGAAATACGTGGTGGCCGTCTGGGTGGGGAATGCCGACGGCGAAGGGCGGCCGGGACTGACCGGGATCTCTGCCGCGGCTCCGATTCTTTTTGATGTATTCAAACTCCTTCCGTATTCACCGTGGTTCGAGCAGCCGTACGACGACATGGTGCGCATCCCGGTGTGCCCGAAAAGCGGTTACCGTGCCGGTGACCATTGTCCTGTGACTGATTCCACCTGGGTTCCGGCGCCGGGACTGCAGGCCGCATCGTGTCCCTATCACCAGTTGATCCACCTCGATCCTACCGGAACTCTTAGAGTTACTTCCGATTGCTGTGCCCCTTCCGAAATGCGTCACGATTCCTGGTTTGTACTGCCTCCGTCGATGGAATGGTACTACCGCCAGTGCAATGCAGACTACAAACCGCTTCCCGGCTACAAACCCGGATGTGAGACCTCAACGGTGGCCGCAATGGAGATGATCTATCCGCGGAAAGCCAATAAGATCTACGTCCCGGTGGAACTTGACGGAAAAACCGGAAGTGCCATTTTTGAAGTCGCCCACCGCGAACCGTCAAGCCTCATTTTCTGGCACATCGATGATCAGTACGTGGGTTCTACCAAGGCTTTTCACCACATCGCGATTCGCCCTGAGCCGGGCAAACATATATTGGTAGTTACTGATGAATCGGGTGAGCGGCTGGAGCAGCCATTTGAGGTGTTGGGGAAAGAGTGATTTGTTTTTAAACCGCAAAGGATACAAAGGAAATCGCAAAGAACGCGAAGCCTTTGTGCCCTTTGCGCAAAATCTTAGCGCCCTTTGCGGTTAAAAAATCCGACTTACTTTCGGGCACCAAAATCCCCAAAAACAAAAAAGAGCGATCATAATGACCGCTCTTTTAAGAGATGTGTTGTTGCCTGGTTTTAATAATTCGAGAAGGTGATCGGCTGACCGGTTTGCACACCGTCGAGTGTAAGAATATAGTTACCACGTGGCAGTGAAGTGATGTCAAACTGGTATTGGGTGCTGCCCAGTTTCTGGATGTTTCCTGAAACCGCATTGGCCCTGTCGCTGGCATAGCGGACGTTGTAGCCTTTGTAGCTGTTCAGTTCGGGAACCATGGTTCCGGGACGGGCGAACATAGATACGGTCACTGTTCTGCGTTCTGAGTTTACCGTAACTGCGAAGTCAACCGGCTCTCCTTCTACAAGCCCTTCGTAGAATACCACCCTGGGCTCTGCGAGTCTGTTTTTAAGCTCTGCAGCAGAATAGTTGATGTCGTATTTGTTTTTTGATGGTCCGTGGCGCTGTGCGGAAACTACCAGGGATAAAGCCGTTGCCGCTATGATAAGTAGTGCTTTCATAATGATCAGATTTTCGGAGTTAATACTAAAATGGCCCGGACTAAACTGATGAGGAAAACGGGACCATCCTTTGGTTAGGATTAACCCAAAATGGTGCCAAAGGGAACCAAACAAAAAATCCCGCCTTTTCGGGCGGAACTTCTTCCATCAATAAACACTGCTAAACTTACAACTGTACTCCAAAGGTCATCGGGATGAGTTCCGGGCCTTTGCCGCTTCTGAACAATGGCGTAAGGCCATAGTTAAAGAAGAAGGTCACTCCCCTGTATCCGGCGCGAACGGTGAAGTCTGCGCTAAGCGGATTGAGGTTAAAGTCGCTCCTGTTTTTCAGTTTCTTCTGATCATCGTCCTGGTTGTACTTTCTCTTGTACAAGCTTCCGATCCTGATGTTACCGATCACACCGGCACTCAGGTGAAAATTCTTTTTGATATTGGTTGAAGTGTTGAACGCAACCAGTGCAGGCGCTGAAATGTAGGTGACCCTGAATTTGCGTTTGTCGTATTTCAGCCCGTCGATGTTGTCCTGTAGCGAGGTTCCGTTCTCATCGGTAACCATTTCCTGGTCTTTTGCATTAAAACCGAAGCTGCGGTAAGTCAACCCGAGACCGGTTACCAGTCCGAGCGAGTGACGGTCGGTAGTAATTGGAATAAATGCATCGTAGAAGTTCAGGTTCCAGGTCATTGAACGGATAGGTTCGTTTTCCCACTGGCGGATGTTGTTCGGTAGCGTTACATCGCCTTCGCGGGTGGCCAACAGATTAAGACCGAAACCAACTCCACGGAAACATCCTTTTGCTTTTGCTCTTTTTGCCGGGTTGTTTACGGTAACCCCGTCGGTAGAAATCGTGATTGATTTTTTTCCAACTCTTACTGTTGTGCTATCCGTTGTGGTTGTATCTGTTTGAGCAATGGCGGAGCTTATACATCCCAAGGTAAGTATTGTGGTAAGGATCTTTTTCATTTTTTCTGATTTTATACTGTTACGCCAGTATTGAACTAAAAGTTACAAACGGGATTAAAATGTTGTGGAAAAACCGAGCAATTGCGTTTCGAACTTCACGCTAACCTTCTTGTTATCTTTCTCCTCGATCTTCAAACGATCACCGGTGATCCTGGCAAGGAGTTTTGATCCCGAGCTGAATAATTTCTTTTTGCTATCGGCATAGCGGTCTTCCTGCTCTGCGGCAGGGGCGCCTGGAGCTGCAGATTTTACAAAGTTGCTGTTCACGGTTCCGTTGGCCTGACTTCGGCCTTTGTAAGGCGCTTTGGTCTGTAACGGCTGCGGTGTATATGCAAATTGCTGAACAGGTGCCGGAGATTCAGGTGCTGAACGTTCAGCCTGAACCGGGGCGGTTTCCTTCACCGGGTTTGAAGCAAGATCTGCCTTTGGTGCCGTGATCGCTTCGTGCTTGATCTTGGCGCCTATGTTGGTCACTTTAGGCTGCACGGCAACATTCTGCTGAACCGGCGTTTGAGGAATTACCTGTTGAACCGGTGCAATTGCAGGAGCTACCGGTGCAATCAAGGTTTTCTTTGCCGGTGTTACTTCAATAGCCGGTTTCTTAGCCGGTTCTTTCACCAGCTCGGCCATTAGCCTGCGATTGGACGTGTCCACAGAGGTACTGCCTTCAGGAAGCACGAAATACACCACTCCCGCTATCATTGCGGCGGCGGCAAGGTAGGGCCACAGACTGCGCTCGCGGGTTACCACCGGTGCTGCGACCTGGCGATACAAGGCCTGTTTGTATGGATAGCTAATGGTTTCATCGGCTACCAGTTTGGATTCCTTATAATGGTTTAGCTTTTCCTTGAGACGCAGAGAGACTTCAATGCGCTTCGCATGACGCTGTTTTTTATCTCCCGAAAGCATGCCTTCTGCGGCTTCGAAAGAAGTAAGTTCCTCCTCATCGATCACCTGCTTCAGCATTTTGGCTTTCAGCTTGTCTTTATCGGCAAAGAAACGTTCCGACGGTTCGAGTTTCATTTCACCCAGGCCTTCGGCTTCTTCCCTTAGTTCAGGGTGTTCACAAAGAAATTGCTCGAACACCATCAGTTGCCTGCCATTCAGCTTGCCTTCGAGGTAATCGATCATCCATGCTTCGTAATTTTCTTTATCTATTTTCATAATACAACCTCCATACTAACCAGGTAGTTCTTTAAAAATTTTCGTGCCCTGAACAGGTATACTTTCACTTGTTCGAGCGATAATCCGGTGATCGATGCAATTTCCTCGTACTTGTACCCTTCATAATCGCGAAGCATCAGCACCGTTTTTTGAATGGCCGGAAGCCGGTCGGCGGCATATTCCAGTATTTCCCTCAGGTCGGATGCCGGCTGCTCTACGCTTGGTGCATCAGTGAAAACCTGGTCGATATTGAATGTGGATTTTTTCTTCCGGATGTGGTCGATCATGGTCCGGTAAGCGGCGGTAAACAGGTAGGATTTTGCCGTAAGCATCACCACCTGGTCGCGTCGTTCCCAAACTTTTATGAAAGTTTCCTGCACGATGTCTTTGGCCAGATCATCGTCCTGGATGCTCTTTAGCACAAACCGGTAGATCCGGTCTGAGTACAGATCCACGCATTTATTGAATTCTTCCGCAGTCATAGCTTTGTCTGGGGTGTTACGGATGCGCCGGTAAAAAAGTTACAGGCACCTCGTTATTTTTTTTCTTCGAAGGTAGTGTGAAAAAAAAATCCTGCCGGAGCAGGATGATTTAAAGTTTAACCGCAAAGCACACAAAGGGGAATCGCAAAGATTGCGAAGCCTCTTTGCATCGTTTGCGTAAAATGCTTTGTGCCCTTTGCGGTTAACTAAAAATTTACTTCGAAGCCGTTCTCTTGATACTACAGCCCACCGCCTTGGTTTCAGGAGTAGATACCGTAGTTTTTCCTTTACCCAGTTCATTGATTGCGCTCTTTAGGTAAGTTTTACTCACCGCTTTCTTGTCCTGGTTATCATCGATAGCACCTACGTAAGCCAGTTCGCCTTTTTTATTGAACAGGTAAACGTGTGGCGTGGTACGTGCTCCGAATGCATCGGCCAGCTTGTGGTTGTTGTCGATCACATAAGGCATTTTGTATTGCATTTTCCTCATGTGGCGTGCCATCTCGTCTTTGCTGTCGTCGCCTGCGCGTTTGGCTTCATTGCTGTTTACCAGTACCATCCCGATCTTGTTGCTTGCGGCCAGGTCGGAAAGTTCGTTGTAACGGTCTTCCCAGGCCAGCACAAACGGACAGGTATTGCAGGAAAACACCACCAGTAATCCGTTTTCCTTTTTAACGTCGTCCAGGCTTACACTCACATCTGTCGGAGTAAGCATCTTTATGTTGGTAAGTGGAGCCTTGTCGCCGATCTTCAGCGACGGATTCTCGGTTTTTATCACAAACGCCGTAGTGATCATCAGTACAGCGAGCATGGAAACAATTACTTTTTTCATAAGTGAGTGGAGTTAAGGTCAGCAAATTAGCAAAAAACCCACCGGCAAGGGTGGGTTTAACATTTGTTTATAGTATTGATTACAAGTCGGTTATACTTACAATGGAATATTCCCGTGCTTTTTGTGCGGAAGCGTGGTCGCTTTGTTTTCAAGCATCTTAAATGCACGGATCAGTTTTTCGCGGGTCTGGTGCGGTTTGATCACTTCATCCACATATCCGCGGGCAGCGGCGTTGTACGGATTGGCAAACATCTCAGCATATTCCGCTTCTTTCTCTTTCCATTTAGCATCAGAATCTGATGCTTCGCTGATCTCTTTCTTGAAGATGATCTCTGCGGCACCTTTCGCTCCCATAACGGCGATCTCTGCCGATGGCCAGGCGTAGTTCATGTCTGAGCCGATGTGCTTGCTGTTCATTACATCGTAAGCTCCGCCGTATGCCTTACGGGTGATCACGGTAACGCGCGGAACAGTCGCTTCGCAAAATGCGTAAAGCAGTTTCGCCCCGTTGGTAATGATCCCGTTCCACTCCTGGTCGGTTCCCGGAAGGAAACCCGGTACATCTTCAAACACAAGTAACGGCACGTTGAAGCAATCGCAGGTACGCACAAAACGCGCAGCCTTGTTGCTCGATTTGATATCAAGTACACCGGCGAGGTAGGCAGGCTGGTTGGCCACAATACCGATGCTTCGGCCGGCAAGACGCGCAAATCCTACCACTATATTCTCAGCGTAGTCTTTGTGTACTTCGAAGAATGAACCTTCATCTGCCGTTTGTGCAATCACTTCACGGATATCGTAAGGCTGGTTTGGGTTTTGAGGAATGATGGTATCGAGCACCGGACGTGATTCTTCGCCGCGGGTATATGGAATTGCAGGTGCATCTTCCTCGCAGTTTTGCGGAAGATAACTCAACAGGGTACGAATATTCTGAAGGGCTTCTACTCCGTTCGGACAGGCAAAATGGGTTACCCCGCTTTTGCTGGCGTGGGTCATTGCTCCCCCGAGCTCTTCGCTGGTCACTTCCTCGTGAGTAACGGTCTTTACTACGTTCGGACCGGTTACAAACATGTAAGAGGTATTCTCTACCATGAGGATAAAGTCGGTAAGTGCCGGTGAATACACGGCTCCTCCGGCGCATGGCCCAAGGATGGCAGAAATTTGCGGAATAACACCGCTGGCAAGTGTGTTTCGGTAAAAGATATCGGCATAAGCACCAAGAGAAACCACACCTTCCTGGATCCTTGCCCCGCCTGAATCGTTGAGCCCGATAACCGGTGCTCCGTTTTTCATGGCAAGATCCATTATGCGACAGATCTTTTCGGCGTGGGCTTCGGCAAGTGAACCTCCCATTACGGTGAAATCCTGTGAGAATACGTATACCAGTCGGCCGTTGATGGTCCCGTAACCGGTCACTACTCCATCTCCGAGAAATTTCTGCTTGTCGAGTCCGAAGTTGGTAGAACGGTGTTCAACCAGTTGTCCGATCTCTTCAAACGAACCTTCGTCGAGGAGCATGTGTACGCGCTCCCTGGCGGTTAGTTTTCCTTTTTTATGCTGAGCCTTGATCCGCTCTTCTCCTCCACCCAACAGGGCTTCGGCAATTTTATCATCGAGTACGGTAAACTTATCCTGCATGATCTTTTCTTGAGGGGCTAAAAGTAATCCGAAAACGATTATGCATGGAAAACTGCAAACCGGAAACTAGAAAAAGTTCGTCCTTACCGGTTTTTCAGGGGATCGAGCAGGTATTCGAGCCCATTGATCTTTATCTCATACATGGTTTGCAGCAGCATACCCAGCTTCCCGGGTGGAAAGCCTTTCCGCGCAAACCACTCCAGGTAAGATACCGGGAGTTTGAAGATGGGACTGCCTTCGTATTTACCGAAGGGCATTTTCTGGGAAATGAGATCAAGCAGGAGCCTGGAGTCGGGTAACATGGGGTAATATTACGACACTCTGATGAGTTCGACGCCGTCGGGACAGTGAAATTCTACCTGGAAGTGCGTCTCATCATGGGCATCAATAAACTTCACGAATATCACATCCTTGTGCAGGAATGGGTGATAGAAGTTAGGATGCGAGAGGATGCGGTTAAGGCTTGTTTTCTTGTCTTCGTTGGTAACCGTAGCGTTGATCTCGCTTTCAAGATCGTTCACATCCATCCCGACCGCGAGAAAAACCAGTTCACCCGGCGTGGATTCGCTTTTCCAGTATTGTTCGAGTTCGGGGCGCGTTTTGCCGTATTCGGTCTGAGCAATAAGCAGACGATGTCTTTCATCACCGGTCCCTGAAGTGTAATATCCTTTGGCATCCCTGAAAAACAGTATTTCGTTATCGTCGAGCAGGTCGACTTTCATCCCCATACTTGCTTTATCAATATTATAAAACCCGGTAATGGTTCCTTCGTAGCTATTGGTTTTACTGTTGAGGATCACGCGTTTGCCGACTTCGAAGCGCTCGTCTTTCCGGTGCAATTCGTTGAGAAGGTAAAGTTTGGAGAAGTATTCGGTATGAGTTGAGATGTCTGTGGTTTCCATGGGGATTCGTTTATTCGTAGGATTCAACTATAGTGCCATTGTATGAGTGGGTTAGCTTTTAGCAAATGTGTCCGGCCAATTCTTTATGGTAGGTAAATCCTGTTCCGGTGGTTCTCTCGTAGGTAGTAGTCAGGTCGCACGGTAAGTTGATTAAAAATCTTAAAAATCCGTCACGGATAAAGGGTTTGACTTACTTTGCACAGCCTTTTTAAAAAAAAGTGACCTCCAAACCGTGGTTAAAAAAATGACAGGCGGTCATTTAATTTTAAATAAGACGAAATGAAAAGAGTTGTAGTTACCGGCTTAGGGGCCATTACACCCCTCGGGAATTCAGTAGCCCAATTCTGGGAAAACATACTTGCCGGTAAGAGTGGTGCCGGTCCGCTTACCAAAATTGATCCCACGAAATTCAAGACAAAATTTGGCTGCGAGGTAAAAGACTTCAATCCTTCCGACTATTTCGAGAAGAAGGAACTGAAGAAATACGACCTGTTTACGCAGTACGCCGTAGCTGCATCAGACCAGGCCATTAAAGATGCCGGTCTTGATTTTACCACCATGTCGCTTGAAGACCGCTGTGAAGTCGGCGTGATCTGGGCATCCGGAAACGGCGGTATCGGCACATTCGAGGAACAACTTGCTGCATACAACTGCGGCGACGGCACTCCTCAATTCAATCCTTACTTTATTCCAAAAATGATCATCGACATTGCACCCGGTGTGATATCGATCAGACATAAACTGCACGGCCCTAACTATGCAACGGTTTCGGCATGTGCTTCATCCAACAATGCCATTATCAATGCGTTCGACACGATCCGCCTGAACAAGGCAACGATCGTGATCACCGGCGGATCTGAAGGCGCACTTACACCTGCATCTATCGGAGGATTCAGTTCGGTACAGGCGCTGTCGAAAAACAACGACAATCCCCAGGGAGCTTCACGTCCCTTCGATAAGAAGCGCGACGGTTTTGTAATGGGAGAAGGCGCCGGGGCGCTGATCCTTGAGGAATACGAGCATGCCATAAGACGCGGTGCAACCATTCACGCAGAGATCGTGGGCACAGGAACCGCAGGAGATGCCTATCACCTTACCGGCACACCGCCCGATGGTTTCGGAGCTGTGCTGGGCATGAAGAAAGCTCTTGCTGAAGCGGGCATCACTGCCGAGCAGGTAGATTATGTGAATGCCCATGCTACCTCAACACCACTTGGCGACATGAGCGAGATCACTGCGATCCGGACTGTTTTCGGTAATCACCCGGTAGCGGTAAGTGCCACCAAATCAATGACCGGTCACCTCCTTGGTGCAGCCGGGGCAGCAGAGAGCATCATTTCGATCCTCGCGGCCAAAAACGACATCATCCCGGGAACGATCAACACTACCGATCCTGAGGACCTGCCTGAAACCGGTCCTTACATTGTGTTCGGAAAATCGGAACCGCGTACGGTAAATTATGTGCTGAACAATACCTTCGGGTTTGGGGGGCACGTAGCAACGATTCTGTTTAAGAAGTATACCGGGGAGTAAATTTTAACTGTTTTTCTTTAACCGCAAAGAGCACGAAGGTTTTACGCAAAGGGCGCAAAGGAGAAATCTCTTTTGCGCCCTTTGCGGTCTTTGCGGTTAAACTCCCTTCACCATCATAAATCCGGACATAAAGATCATCGCTGAATTTTCTACAATGGTGAGTGTGCTCATTGGAAGGTCGAATACATCACCCAAACAGGCACATTTGATCTTCGTTTTGTTCAGTACCGATTTCATAACACCCGCCAGTCCGATGCCCATGATCAATGCGGTGAGTACATTGAGCCATACCGATCCCGGGATAAAAAGAAAGGCGATGCCCAATCCAAGTTCGATGAACGGGTATGCCAACGCATACGTTCCGGAAACTGCTGCAATCGGATCGTACATCCTGAAACTGCTGGCAAAACCACGAATGTTCAGCATTTTGAAAAAAGAGAAGACCAGGAAAAACCCGGCCATGAAGTTGCCCATGCTCCGCATTACCGAAAATTCACCGGCTTTTACCTCAACCAGCGCACAGACCGCAAGAATATAAGCAAAGACGAGCACTACCGGTTTGTAGGTCTGGAGCCAGGTCTTTTCTTCAGCCACTGCATTTACTGCTGCGGCAGCCTGTTCTGAAATGCTGTACTTCGCATTCGCGGCAAGGGCCTGTTGAAGTGACTCAATAGCGAGCGGGGTTTCGGCATCCAGCGTTACGGTTCCTGAAGTGCGATCGGCAGTGGCAGCCAGCACGCCCGGCACTTTCTCCAGCATGAATTTTACTGCGTATTCACAGGCTTCGCAGGTAAGGCCCTTTATAGTATAGGTTTTAGTCATGATTGATTAAGGTAAGGCAGTGACAAAGTTAATTTAGTTAGCACCGTTGGCAGGAAATGTAGAATGGTTATTTTAACCACAGAGGCGCAGAGTTTTCTCACGGAGGACTCAGAGAATTACTCAGAGCTCTCTGCGTTGACCTCTGTGGCTCTGCGGTTCTAAAAGAGTTTTAATTGAGAGCACAGAAAAGCTTCGCTTTCCAGGTTATTAACGAACAGTATATTTTAGTTTTACCACAAAGACCACCTGGTTTTGCCGTTAAATCCTGCACATTTGCACATCTTCCCATTTTACCCATTTTACCCATTTTACCCATTTACCCATTTACCCATTTACCCATTTGCACATTTGCACATTTACCCATCTGCATTCACATCATGAAACCCGCTGTTTTCTTCTTACTGCTCCTGATCGCTGCCGGCTGTGCTCCCAGGATATACAACCAGGCCGCGTGGCGGGAAGTACCGGTAACCGTTGACGGGGACCCGGCTGAATACGAACTGTTCAACTTTTACAGTGCAGAGAGCGGCATTGCTTATACGCTTACGAATGACCTGAAAAACCTGTATTTCTGTTTCAAGATCGAGGACCCGCGGGTGCAGCAGGAAGTTATGAAGTATGGCCTTGAAATTTATATTGATACTACTAAAAAAGCGACGCAATATCGCGGAATCCGCTATCCGCTGCCCTCACGAATCGGCAGCCGGGGCCGCGGAGAACTGTTTAGCGACGATCAGCTGCCCACTGCCGACAGACCCGATATCAGGAACCTGCACAAACGTTTCCTGGAAGATCAGAACATCGTTGAATTCCGCAACCTGAAAGGAGTGAGCGGGGTACATCAGTTAAAGAACAAAACGGGAATAAAACTCAGCCTGAACTGGGACAGCACCAATGCCATGATCTATGAAGGCATTGTTCCTCTCGAACGGTTTTACCACTCGCCTTTGCGCCCGGCAGACAGTCTGCAGGTGTTTACCCTTACCGTGAACATCCGCAGTCTCGGACCAGTTCCCCCGAATGGCGGCCGCTCAGGCATCCGCGGAACGGGCATAAGCGTAGGTGGTGGATTTGGTGGCGGTTTCGGGGGCGGAATGGGACTAGGCGGCGGAGTTATGGTTGGCGGACCGCGTTCTGGAATGAACGGTCCGGTGAACCAGAAATCCGGATTCAGTAACCAGTTCCGGTTGGCGGTGCAATAGGGATATCACTTCGCCTTGGCCGACCGCATGGCCTTGAAATTCCCATTGGGCTGCACGAACGTTACCGCCGTAGCCTTGTTTTCGGCACCGAGATCGAATTTCACACTGTATCCTTTGGCCGCTGTGAGGTTGAAGACATTATCACCGACAGAAACCGTTTCGTAATCCGGCTGACCGGGAACCGTAATCCAGAGCACTTCGCCTTTGGTATAGATCTTAATCGTCACACCTTCCAGGAGATACTCGCCCAGGTATTTGTCGAGTTCGCCGGTCTTCAGCTTCACTGCTTTTTCGCTTTTTGCGAATGTGGTAAGCCCTGAAGGTTCGTCGAGCTGAACGGTGAACGCCTCTATTTTCCCGTTGGCAGAGGTATTGAAGATAAGTTGGAGCGCTCCCCCATCTGTCACACTTCCGTCTTTAGCGATATTTTTCATCGTAAAGACATCGTAATGGTAGTGTTTCAACCAGCCGCGATCATTGCCAACTGTAATGAACAGGCTGTCGTTGTAAGCTACAATATTCATCTCTCCATACGCCGGATTGCTGTACCATCCTGAATAGGCTGCCAGGGCATGAGAAGGTTTGGTGTCCTTTACCTGCACAGAATCTACTGCACTCATAGCCTTACGGATCGCGGCGTGTTCTTCCGAGATGGCCGTTTTCGCCTTTTCATCCCAGGCAACGTGCGACAAACCGAGCAGGCGGTCGGAAAGCAGGTTTCGTATGGTCCGGGTTGCCAAAGAGCCGTCCTGGTTGGTAAGGATCACAATGCCGATCGAATCTGTAGGATAAAATGCGCTCATTGCCGAGAACCCATCGATATTACCTCCGTGTTCCACGAGGTAATGACCGCGATAGGAATGCAGCATCCAGCCAAAACCGTAATTACTGAACTGTACATCCGGCACTTCTTTTACCGGGAACCCTCCTGCGATAACGCTTTGGGAGGTAATCGCCTGACTGACAAACCCTGAGGGAAGCAGTTCGTTTCCTTTGTATTTCCCTCCCATGATCCACAGCGAAAGCCATTTTGCCATATCGTTGGCCGAGGCATTAATGCTTCCTGCCGGGCCCATCCCGCTGATGTTATAGAATTCGGTCTTCTCAATGTTCCCGTCGATATCTGTTTTGTAAGGAAAAGACGCATCTGCATCGGCGGCCAGCGCGGTGATCGAGGTGTTTGCGCGTTCCATCCCGAGCGGGTCGAAGAAGCGTTCTTTGATGTTCTGCTCCCACGTTTTCCCGGTCAGTTTCTCAGCGATCATTCCCTGGGCGAGGAACATGAAGTTGTTGTACTGCCATTTGCTGCGCAAAGCTTCGTTCGGCTCCATGTACTTTACCCGGTCCAGCAGACTGTCCCTGTTTACAGAGTTGAAAATGTACCACGAGAAATCGAAACGTGCGAGACCGGTGCGGTGACACATCATGTCTCTTACCGTCACGCCGGTATTCAGGTAATCGTGTTTGAACGTCAGTGAAGGCAGGTAGGATCTTGCGGGGTTATCGAGTTTCAGCAACCCTTCTTTTTCCAGCTGGCCGATCATTCCGCAGGTAAACGACTTGGTACACGAACCGATGCCGAACAAGGTGTTGGATGTAACGGGCTTCTTGTTTTCCAGGTCGCGGTAACCAAAGCCTTTGCTGTATATCACCTTATCGCCCTGCACCACAGCTACGGAGAAACCGGCCATTTGCTGATCCTTGAGGACCTGCTGGAGCTCTTTGTCGATGCCGGAGAGGCGTTTGGTGTAGTTGGGGGCTTTTTGAGCCGAGAGGGTAAGAGTTAGAGAGAGGAGAGTGGAGAGCGGAAAGAGGAGAGAGAGGAGACGGTGCATGGGGTGGTAAGGGGTAAGTTTGTAGGTGGTAGGTGGGGGCAGGTTGTGGTTAAGGGGTGATCAGTTCGGGTGGTTTGCCGATGATCTTGTGGCGGTGGGCCAGTCCCCAGAGGTGGAGTTCCTGCAGGACTTTTTCTAGTGAGCGGCCATGGTCGGTTATGGTATACTCTATCGATTGTGGTACGGTATCCAGTACCTTCCGGTTGATCAGTCCGTTTTCTTCGAGGCTGCGGAGGTCTTTGGCCAGCATTTTATCTGAAATGCCGCTCACTTCGCGCGACAGTTGTCCGAAGCGTTTAGGACCTGAAGACAATGAAAAAAGCAGGAGCAGTTTCCATCTTCCTTCCAGTGCTTCCAGTGCATCCCGAATGGATAACATGGTCTTCGGGCAGGTTTGTCCGTTCAGCATTCTTTGGTTTTTTTGTGTTCAACAATAGGATACTTACCTGGCAGAAAGTACTAACCCACAGGTAAGTCATCGATACCGTGAAGCTAAGGTAAATACTTTTGATGCTAAACTTTACACCTGCACCAATGAGCAATCTGCCACTTTCAAAATCGCTTAATCTTCTCTTGTGGATCGCACAGGGACTTGTCGCAGCAACGCTTTTATGGGGAGGATGCACCAAATTGTTCACGCCCGAAACTGAGCTGGCTGCCCTTTGGCCGTGGACGGCTGACGTCTCTCCTGCCTTCGTAAAATTCACCGGGATCGTGGACCTTCTGGCCGCCGTTGGCCTCATACTCCCTGCGGCACTCCGCATTCAGCCTAAACTTACCCCGGCTGCAGCATTGGGTGTTGTACTGTTGATGATCGCCGCTTCTGTATTTCACATCAGCCGCGGGGAAGGATCATCTATTGGTATAAATATTTTTGTCGGGGTGCTGGCTGGTTTTATTGCCTGGGGAAGGCGGTATACTTACGTTTCGGAGAAGGTGCACAATTAATCGTAAAGAATACATCACCACTTATCAAACAGGAAAACAGAGCAAAAACTTTTATACAATTGCGATATTTGTTGTTATTTGAGCGTGGTTTCATCCCTCCCCGCCCAATGAAGTACCCCGGCTTACTTTTGCTGCTTTGCGCTTTCCTGCTTCCGGACCTGCTCTCCGCACAGCAGCCGGTATTCCGCAATTATTCCGTGGACAACGGATTGCCCAGTTCTGAAGTGTACCAGGTAATCCAGGACAAAACCGGGTTTTTGTGGTTTGCTACCGACCGCGGACTGAGCCGCTTTGATGGACAGGAATTTTTCAACTATACCACTTCCAACGGATTGTGCGACAATTCTATACTCGGAATAGAACCCGGACCCGACGGAAGCCTGTTACTGAAGACCTTTTCAGGGAAACTGTGCCTGATTAAAAACGGCAAAGTGGTTTCTATACACGATTCGGAAATCAGGAATGAAACCTTTTTTAATGCTTTATTAAACGGACCGGATACCATCTGGCACAATAGCTATCATCCCCTTCCGCGCCCTGAGATCTATTACTATTCAAAATCAAGCGGAGCTACCGGCTTGTGGAATCCGGGGACGAAAAACATGTCGGTTTATTTTTATTCCGACCGTGAGTATTCGCTGAGTACAGGTACCGATTCCATTTCAATCTCCAGGAAAGACAGTCGGCTTCATGAAGATCTCACCATTTACTTCAACCGGAAAAAAACAGGCAACCGGAGTTTCAAAACAGGATTATTTCATTGCCTGCAGATCGACAGTGTTACGTTCCTGGCAGCCTTCGATAATCACGTTTTACTTGTCGAAAACGGCAAAATCAGTTATAAAACGACCAAAAATCGGATCATTCACCTTAGTCACGGCACACAGGGAGAGATCTGGGTCGGTTACTTTAAAGGAGGAGCCGGCAGATACTCGGACGCATTCACTTTCGTCGCCAACTGCGACAATGAAAAAAGCCCCGTTCAGACTATGTTGTCGGATGAGTCGGTGAGTTCGGTACTGCGTGACGCGGAAGGCGGGTATTGGTTCACCACGCTCGAAAACGGAGTGTATTACACTCAACAATTGTCGTCGCTTTGCTATACCTCGAAGGAAGGACTATCCGATAAAAAAGTGGCTT
>JAZKEZ010000015.1:40629-47385 GCA_040386675.1 Bacteroidota bacterium
GCGGCCACGCACAGCGGCGACCTTTTCATTGTGAACGGATCGACCGTTAACAGCTTACAGATCCCGCTGGCAGCGCACCGTTCTACGGGCATTATCATTTCACGGCGCAATGGCGAAACCTGGTTTGCCCACCCTACGGGAATATTTACAGTCAGGAATGGAAACGTTGAACCCGACTCCAGGCTGAGGCAGTAAAATCATTTTTCGAAATCGACGATTGCCGGATGTGGATCTCCGGTTTCAAGGACCTTATCTACATCAATCATTGCGAAAACCGGACGAAGCGGCAGCGTGTTTTTTCTCCCCCATACCGGGTTACTGCCATTGCCGAGTCTGGAAAACAGGTCTGGATCGGAACGCTGAACGGCCTCTACACTTTAAGTGGAAAAGGCTTTTTTCCTGCAACCGGTTCCGGCTCGCTGTTGCGCACCCGGATCACTGCACTGGAAAAAACAACGAATGCACTGATCGTTGCCACCCGGGGAAACGGCATTGCGTTGGTCAACAATCGGAAAGTATATAGCATCACCCGGAAACAAGGACTGGCCTCTGATCTTTGTAATGCACTACACATCAGCGGCGACGCGGTGTGGGTCGCTACTAATAATGGAATCAGCCTTGTTCGCTATACATTCAGTGGAGAAAAACTAAGATATACCATACAAAATTTCAATACATCGGGCGGACTCATCTCGAACGAGGTGAACGACCTCTGTACTAGCGGAAATAAGGTCTGGGTTGCCACCAACCAGGGCATTTCTGTATTGGACACTGCGCTGGCCATCCGATTCCTGCCACCGCCAAAAACGTACATCCGGGAAATTACTGCAGGCAGCAGGTCGTATGCACCGGATGGTTCGCTCAGCTTCGATTTTTCTGACAACACCATCTCCATCCGTTTCGGGGCGATCACCTTCCGCAATCCGTCGCGCACGCAGTTTATGTACCGGTTAATGGGCAGCGACAGCAAATTCCGGAGGACCAAAGTAAACGAGATCCACTTTAACGGCCTGGCTCCCGGCAGGTACGAATTGCAGATCGGTGCGTTGTCGGCTTCCGGGAAGCTGTCAAAACACATCACCCGTTTATCGTTTACCGTATTGCGGCCGTGGTATATGAGCTGGTGGGTCTACCTCGCACTTGGAGTGCTGGCCGTGTTTATTTTGCTCATTGTTTACCGTTCGATCAGGCGTTTTGAGAAGAAAAGGGCCGATAAGAAGATTGCCCTCAACCGGCAGATCGCGGGAATAGAATTGCGGGCACTGCAATCCCAGATGAATCCGCATTTTATCTTCAATGCACTGAATTCTATCCAGAAATTCATAGGCAGGAACGATGAAGATTCAGCCTACCGTTACCTGTCGAAATTCGGGATGCTGATCCGTTCGATCCTCGAAAATCCCAAATCCGGCTTTCATTCCGTTGAGGAAGAATTGCTTCAGCTTGGCCTGTATCTCGAACTGGAATCGCTTCGGCTGGAGGAAAAACTGGAGTACCGCATTCATGTGGACAAAGACGTAGACAAGGAAAACCTGCTGGTGCCCGTGATGGTGGTTCAGCCGTATGTGGAGAATGCGATCTGGCACGGCATCATGCCGAAGGAAGGAACCGGTCACCTGGAGATCCACTGGGAAATGATTCCCGGGGCGATACGGGTAACGATCGAAGACGATGGCGTTGGCCGGTCGAAAAGCAGTGAATTGAAAAACGCAACGCAGAACCACCGGCCGGCGGGAATGAGTATCACCGAAGAACGCCTTCACTTCCTGAGTATCACCGAAAATTTTTCGTCGAGTATTGCCGTTGACGACCTGCCCGCGGAGCAATCCGGGACACGTGTAATCCTGACCCTTCCTGTTAAATTTGAATTTTGATGATCCACATCCC
The DNA here is from genome assembly GCA_040386675.1 of Bacteroidota bacterium. GTDB lineage: Bacteria > Bacteroidota > Bacteroidia > Flavobacteriales_D > Luteibaculaceae > DASUEB01. The sequence goes on from JAZKEZ010000015.1 coordinate 42,517, forward strand.
TGTTATTATTGTTGATGATGAAGCCGGTGCCTGCGAGGTACTGGGCCGCTTGATAAACACGTATTGCAAGCAATTGGAGATCAAGGCCGTGTGCAGAAGTGTTGACGAAGCAACGGTAGCCATTGAACGCTTTCGTCCGTCGATCGTTTTCCTGGACATCAACATGCCGGTAAAAGATGGTTTTGACCTGCTGCGGCAAACGCACTCATCGCCTTTCAAGACCATATTTACTACTGCTTATAACCAGTTTGCGATCCAGGCCATCCGGTTTTCAGCGATGGATTACCTGCTCAAGCCGCTCGACATCGACCAGCTGGTAAGCGCGGTAAAGAAAACCGAGACCGCGCTTGCCGTGCGCCACGACCAGCTTTCCCTGCTCGAACGTTACATGCAGCACACCGGATTAAAACCCGAAAAGATCATCCTTGCTTCGGCACACGAGCATTTCGTGGTGAACATTGCCGATATCGTTCGTGCAGAAGCCGTGGTAAACGGCGTGACCTTCCACCTGGCCGATCGCGAGGAGATCAACGTTCCGAAACCGCTGAAATACTACGAAGGCCTGCTTAGCGAATGTGGTTTCTTCCGGATACACCAGTCGCACCTCATCAACCTGTTGCAGGTAAAGCGCTACATAAAGACCGAGAATGCCCGGATCATTATGAACGACGATACCGAAGTTGCCGTAGCGCGGAATAAAAAAGCCGAATTTACTGAGGCTTTTATGCAGCGGATGCTGTTTTGAGTAAATCGTACATCACCAAACAACAGCCTTCGCCTGCCGGTTAACCCCGAATTCGGGTTGTAGGAAAAGTGCAGGTAGCCGGGAGGAGTAACAGTGCTGATTAAGTTGAAGATTTGGGGCGAAACTCAAACAAACAACTTATGAATGCGTCAAGGTTAGTATTCACTTTCCTGCTCTTCCTGCTCTCTATGGGAAAGAGCGCACAAGCTCAAAGTCCCGGACAGAAATGTGGGCAGGAACTCATTAACAATGGTGATTTCGAAAGGATCTACATGGATAAATGCAATTTATACGTAGGTCAAACAAAAAAACCTGACGGCTGGCTGAACCCGAAACCCCGTCTAGGGACTTCTGACTATTTCCATGCTTGTCAGACCGATCCTTATGATAGTAGTTCGACACGTATAAGTTTTGATGTACCCTTGAATAGATTCGGATATCAAAAGTCTGCCGTATCCGGAAATGGCTATTGTGGGTTAATCCTATATAGTAATCAACAAAACTCTACCTCTTCTGTTCCTGAAGATTCCGGTCATCGGGAGTATATGCTGCAGAAATTGAATAAGCCATTGGAAAAAGGAGGATGTTACACAATTTCCTTCGCCATTAGCTTAGCCGAAGCGTCTCAATATTATCTTACCGGTACTATCGGCGCATCGCTCACTGCCCAAAACCTGGATCAGCTTACTTATGATAACCTCGACCCGGCGTCTGCTGCTTTCGGCCGCGGGGTCATTAAGTATGATCCTGAAGTTAAGTTCACCCAGGTATTTAACGACACTGACTGGGTATTTCTAAAATTTGAAAATTACATCGCAAAAGGGGGTGAGCAGTACATTTCAATTGGCAACTTCACAGATTCCGGGCAGTGCGTCGTAACTAAGGTTCCCGGGAAAATTCCCGCAGATAACTTTGCCTACTATTACATAGACAATGTTTCCATCGCACGCACTTTCCCTGAAATTGTTGCAGATGATGAAGTGACCATTTGCGCAGGGGAATCGGTACGCCTCCAGTCAGAGGTTTACTGCGTAGACGGAGCCACCGACAAGGTCAACAATTCGGTCACTTATCAATGGACACCTTCCCTGGGAGTACAGAACGGAAACACAAAGTCACCCACGGTAAGGCCGCCGGTGACCACCAGGTATACCTTAACCGTGAACCCCAATGGAGACAAGGACTGTATCATTACGAAAGATGTCACCGTAAAAGTTGATCCGAAGCCCACTGTAACCATCACCGCTGATGCCGTCCGCATTTGTGCGGGAAAACAAAAAGTAACTCTTACCGCAAAGGCATCTATACCGGGCGGATCTTACAGATGGAGTAACGGCGCCACTTCCAGAACCATCACCATAAGCCCGTCTCAGACCCAAACGTATACCGTTGATTATAGGGTAAACAGTTGTGCGCCTTCCAGCAGCTCTATCCTGATCACGGTTGCTCCTACACCCGATGTAAAACTCACCGCATCAGCAGAAAAAATTTGTGCGGGTACACAGGTCGTACTTACTGCATCAGGCGCATTAACCTATAGTTATGACGGTGTGCTTTCGTCCGGCACGAGAACCGTAAGCCCTATTATTACCACTACTTATACGGTTACCGGAACCAACATCCACGGCTGCCAGAATACCGCAACTGTGACAATCGTGGTTGATCCGCTTCCTACGGGCAACATAATTTCGTCGCGATCTGTGTGTTCAGGTGAACCTCTGACATTGGATTTCTCGGGTTCACCCGACTACAGGTATGTGTGGACCGGGGAAAATATTGCTAATCCTACTGTAACCCCGACTACTGCATATCCTAATGCACCTTCAAACGGAATTTCCCGTATTACTACTTATTCCGTCAACGTATTGGCAAGAAACGGTTGTTCGGTAACCAAAACGTATGACGTAGTGGTTAAAAGTGCACCGGTTGCGAATGCCGGTCCGCAGGTTATTGACCTGGGTTGTAACAACCGCTCAAGATCACAGGCCCTTGGCGGACTTCCGCCTGCAACGGGAGGTAATGGTATTTACAGTTATCAGTGGTACTCCGATCCCGGAACAACCTATTTCCCTTCAGCGACTTCCGGTAATGTAGTAGCTTCTTTTAATGGAAGTGAACAAAAATACCGGCTTACCGTTACGTCAAACGGCTGCAGTTCTTCTGCAGTAGTAGTGGTCGTGGCGAGAGAAAACTCTCTTGTGAACAGGATTGTGCAGCCTAAGGGATGTGCGCTCATTACTGCTCCATTGATAACCGGCGAACAACCGCCGGCAACTGGAGGGAATGGAAACTACACCTACTCTTGGGAATACAAAGGAACAACCGGCTGGATAAGTTCAGGTCGCTTTACCCAACACCTCAGTGAACCATACAGGCCGGGAGTATTGTGCTACAGGAGAACCGCTTATTCCGGTGGCTGCTCACTGGTGAGTAATGAAATTTGTATACAGGATGATCGGAATACCCATTGGCCGCAGATCGGACCAAGTGATGACAGAAGCTTTACCTCAAAGGTAGTTGGCCACTTTTCTGTGGGAACATTTGACCGCAATATTCAATTCACTCACAGTTCTGACAATATCACTTACGGAGATGAAAGATTGACCACAGAAGCATTTGTAAACACACATAACGAGTGTGGCGATATTGAATGGAGTGCACATGGCATTGGTAAATTTTGGGCAACCTGCCTGCTGGAACAGCAGACAAACAATTTAAATTACCGCACACACTCATTCATCGTCGGGGATTCACCAGATGGATACAGAAAAGGGGTTTTCGTTGGTCAGTACTTACGCCAGATCCATTTTGAAGGAACCGATGGGCGGCACACACAGGTGCTGGACCAGGAGGAACCCGGTAATAAGGATAACAACTTCATCCTGACCATTGATGAAGACAATACTATGGACCTGAGACAGGCTGGACTTGGCTTCCGGGCCAATATCTTTCAAGTAAAAACCGCAGGTAACAAGATTTACCTGGTAGGACAAAACCTGCAAAACAGCTTGTATTTTATCTCTAACGGCTCAACTGTATGGTATTTCGAAAACGTTGGTAACCCTCCATCCGTAATCGTTTTAAAACAGCAGCTGGTAGTCTCGGTAATAAAAAACGGCTCACCGTCAACTCCTAAATTCCACGGTTATGCTATGAAAAACCTCAAGCCAGGTGTTTGGGTATTCAAATGGGACGGTGTTAATATTACAGGGGACAACATACTCGACGGACAATTTTCTTCGGCACAGCTGTCTTCTTATACCAACTCTGCCGGCGGCGAAGCTGTTTACCTCACCGGAACGTGTTATGGACCGATCATTAACAGTAAATACGACGCAATGGTAAGAGGTGCACATTATACGGTAAGACTTAATTCTTCCAGCCTGACTGATATTTGGGGAACCTTGACCAACCAGTTAAAACCGATGCGGCAACTCGATGCTTCGGCCTCGAAAACGGGCATCTACTTTTCAGGCACATTGAGCAATGGCACAGGTACCATTACCAGGATCGACCCTAACGGAATAGTGATTTTTAACAAGGAATATCCGGGAATGGTTCCATTCAGCATCTGGGCTACGGACAACGGATCAATCATCCCTGAATCTTCCGCATTGTTTGGAGGCGCTTATCTTGGAACTGTAAACTTTGATGCTGGTTCGATCACATCAACCTCGCCTCATGGAGAAGCTTTCATAAACAAGATCAGCGAAGCCGGAATCGCTAACCTGAGTACCAACCCTGACAATGAGATTTTATCTTCAGTCACAATTGCTTCCGGCGAAGAAAATTCCGGGATGGACGCCAGCACTGAAATCAGCGAAGTGACCGGATTCAGCACCCTGCAACCGTTGCTTTATCCTAACCCGGCCGAGCGGAGCATTACACTTCGCTTTGCTGAAACCTTGCCGGCCGGAACCACCTTTGAGATCACAAACGCGATCAACCATAAAGTGGGCGCACTGGTGAGCAGCGATCAGAAAAACTACACGATCGATGTATCGGGTTATGCCGCGGGACTTTATTTCGTGAGGTATACAACTGCCGATGGCAAATTGAACGTGCTCAGATTCAGTGTGAGTCACTGATCTCATTTCCCTTTTTGATAAACCCGCTGTTGCTTT
>JAZKEZ010000016.1:0-6570 GCA_040386675.1 Bacteroidota bacterium
CGGATTTTGATAAAACTCAGTCATTATAAAAATGAAAACTAACGTTCAAGCCCCAGACCACCAGCAGCACCTACTGGTTACCCGCGAATTTGATCTGCCAGTAGTATTGTTGTTTAAAGCATACACCGATCCGGAGATCTTTTCAAGGTGGATGAATACGCGGGTTGTGAAATTCGATATGCAGCCACATGGCAGCTATTGTTTTGAAACCAGTGATCCCTCCGGGAATGTAGCCTTCCGCGCCAATGGCACTATCCACGAAGTAATTCAGGATGAGCGGATCACACGGACATTCGAAATGGAAAACACTCCCTTCCCGGTCCAACTGGAATATCTGGAATTTGAGAAACTTGGTGAAAACACCAGCAAACTCACCATGCACATCGTCTATAAATCTGTGGCCCACCGCGACCAAATGCTTAAACTTCCCTTTGCCCAAGGTCTTAATCTGGCTCACAACAGATTACAGGAAGCTATGGCCATACGTTGAACAAACCGCATAGCATCCATCCCCCTTAAACCATCTCAACCGTCTAACCGTCTCAACCGTCTAACCGTCTAACCCGTCTACCCCCCCCAACCGTCTAAACCTAAAACAGTGACCAAAACACACAAAATCATCTACTGGATTGCCACCATCTGGCTTTCATTGGGAATGCTCTCCACCGGAATTGTACAACTTATCCAGCTCGACGAAGAAGCCGAAGCCATGAACCGATTAGGGTATCCCTCCTATTTTATGACCATTCTCGGCGTTTGGAAGCTGCTTGGAGTTGTCGCTGTACTTATTCCGCGTTTCCCTTTGGTGAAAGAATGGGCATATGCCGGTTTCTTCTTTTCCATGACGGGTGCAATTGTATCTCACCTCGCCGTTAGCGATCCCTTGACAGAACTCTTCGGCCCCATGCTGTTGCTGATACTTACCATATTGTCCTGGTACTTCCGGCCGGCTAACAGAAGCATGGTTTCGACAGGCTCAACCACCCGTATTACCATAAACGGTGTAAACGTATCAACTCCTAAACCGTATCAACCGTCTAAACAGAAGCGTGGTTTCGACAGGCTCAACCACCGTATTACCATAAACGTTGTAAAACGTATCAACCGGCTAAACAGTATCAACCGGCTAAACAGAAGCGTGGTTGCGACAAGCTCAACCACCGTATTACCAGGAACGGTGTAAAACGTATCAACCCCTAAACCGTATCAACCGTCTAAACAGAAGCATGGTTTCAGGCTCAACGACCGTATTACCATAAACGGGTGTAAACGTATCAACCCCTAAACCGTATCAACCGTCTAAACCGTCTAAACTCCCCCCATGAACCCCAAAACAGATTGGTACTTCGAAAAAGCCGGGAAATGGCAATCCGAGATCAGTACATTAAGAACCATCCTACTTGGCTCCGACCTGCACGAAGAACTCAAATGGGGTTGTCCGTGTTACCAGCTCGACAAGAAAAACGTAGTGCTGATCCATACCTTTAAGGAATATTGCGCGCTGCTGTTTTTTAAAGGTGCATTGATGAAAGACCGTTCGGGACTGTTGATCCAGCAAACCGAAAACGTACAGTCTGCCCGACAGATGCGTTTTACCGGTTTGGAAGAAGTACTTGAGCGGCAAACAATCATCCGGGAATACATTCTCGAAGCTATTGAAATCGAAAAAGCCGGACTGAAAGTCGAACTTAAAAAGACCACCGATTATGCAGTTCCCGAAGAGTTCCAGGTTTGTCTCAACGATCTTCCCGAATTGAAAACCGCGTTCGAAGCCCTCACTCCGGGCCGTCAGCGTGGGTACCTCTTTCATTTCTCACAGGCCAAACAGGCTAAAACCCGCGAGGCCAGAATTGAGAAATACATTCCAAAGATACTTGAGGGAAAAGGGTTGGAAGACTAATTAAGGTGCGATAACTTTGCAATGAATTCCTTGTTTCACATATAACCGCTTAATTCATCACCCGTGAACCTCACCCAAACCCTTTCCCAACTCGAAGCACTTGGCAATGAGACCACGCGCAAACACAACCTGAAATTCGGAGCCGGCAACAACCAGTACGGAGTAAAAATGGGCGATATCCGTGCATTGGCAAAAAAATTAAAAACCAATCATGAGCTGGCCGTGGAATTGTGGCAAACCGGGAACATTGACGCGCGTTACCTGGCGTGCTTAATTGTTGATCAGAAAAAACTATCGCTAGCCGAACTGGAAACCATGGTGCGGTCGGAAACCTTTCCCCACGTAGCCGACTGCTTATACGCCAATGTGATAAAGACCTGGCCGGAAAGCGAATCCTTCCGGCAGAAATGGGTGGATTCGGACGATAAAATGCTGGCTCGTGCTGGCTGGGGACTTACCACCGGCGCCGTAAACCGCAATCCCGGGGCATTGGATCTCTCTGCCCTGCTCGACCGCCTGGAAAAAGAAATGCCTCTTGCTCCTACTGAAGTCCAGTGGACCATGAACAACACCCTGGCCGGGATCGGGATCAACTTCGCGGAACACCGTGAGCGTGCACTGACCATCGGCGAAAAACTCGGCATTTACCGTGATTATCCGGTTTCAAAAGGCTGCACCTCACCATTTGCCCCGATATGGATCACTGAAATGGTGAAACGACAAAACAACTGACCCAAGATTTTTATCAGATATGGCCACTACAAAAAAGGAACTGACCACCGAACAACGCCAGGAACTCCTGGGTATCCTCCGCAACCGCTTTGAAAAAAACAATAACCGGCACACCGGAATCCATTGGGATGATGTTCAGGCAAAGCTCGAAAGCCATCCCGCAGCGCTGTGGTCGCTGAATGCCATGGAAGAAACCGGTGGAGAACCCGATGTAGTCGGCAAAGAAAAAGACCACCTTATTTTCATGGATTGCTCACCAGAAAGTCCCAAGGGACGCCGGAGCATCTGCTATGACCAGCAGGCACTCGATGGACGGAAAGAGAACAAACCTGCGCACAGTGCTGTAGCCATGGCCGAGCAGATGGGCATCGAACTGCTGAACGAGGAGCAGTACCGCGGCTTACAGGAACTCGGCAAATTCGACGAGAAAACGTCGAGCTGGATCGCTACCCCGGCCAGCATCCGCAAATTGAAAGGTGCACTGTTCTGCGACCGTCGCTACGAAACCGTGTTTGTGTACCACAACGGCGCAGAATCGTATTACGCTGGGAGGGGATTCCGGGGGATGCTGAAGGTGTAAATCATTACCGTTGGAAACTCCACTCACTTACGCTCACACTAGTAGAATGAACCGAAATTTTTAACCAGCCATATTTGTATACCCCCTTCTTACTAAGTCTTCTAATCGCGATATAACCGGTCTTATCCTGCCAGTAGGTGTTTTCCGATTCACTGTATTGACTGGGAGTCACCAACTGGTAATCGTGAAACATATCAAAAGAGCCATAGTGTATCCAGCGGGCATTATCAATTAAGGAATCTCCTCGGTTCATAATCTTTACAAGATTATAGTTGTCAGTAGCAATGATTTGAGTCGAGTCTGATGGTAATCGCAAATCAACGCTATAACTGTGACCGGATGGAGAGTTAATATGCTGGGAGATGAAATAAAGATCTTCCCTGCCATCGTTGTCCAGGTCGACATCAGGATTTACACGTGATGAATCTGAATAGTAACGAAACCGGCTGCCGATAATGGGTAAGGCGGTATCGCCCGGATCCTCCTGTTGAATGATGAGCGGTTGCGGGTTTTCCTTTTTGCAGCCGACAACCAGTAAGGTAAGCAGTGCAGTAGTAATGATGGTCGATCTTAACATGATTATGAGGGTTTATGCTGTCAATAATATTACGATTTCGATACTCCTACTCATTTCCATATACTTTTAATTACATAGATACAGAATCCGACTATATTATAGGAGCGCTAAACTAAGGTTGGCGGGTTGCTGAAAGTGTGAAGATTATTTCTGGAAGCTATATCCCATTACCTTGATAAACCGGTAATTACTCACAGAGATCTTTATCCAGCCGTATTTGTAAATCCCTTGTTTATTCAGCTGTCTTACAGCAATGTAACCTGTCTTATCGTTCCAGTACGAATATTCCACCTTCTCAGATGTGTAAACGTAATCCCTTGCCAGTAACCAGCTGCTTTTACTGTGCCAGGGCCAGTTACTGTTCAGACTATCTCCAACCTGCATGATCTCAGGGGAAATGCCATCATTCGTAGCAATGAGTTGAGTGGAATCATCCAGTACTCTTAGATCGGAGTTGATTTCGTGACCAGCCGGAGAAGTGATGAAGGTAGAGGTTAGGATCAGCTCATATTTACCATCCTTATTCATATCGAGCGAGTCGCTTGTGTAATAAGTGAAACCACCTATTTCAAACGATGAATCCGAGTAATGAATGAATCGCGCGCCTACCATCGGAACAGCGGTATCCTCAGGTTCATCCGGAATTGAGTCAATCGGTTCTTGTTTGGTCTTGAGCACTTCTGTGGAAGTATTCTCTTTTTTACAGCCAATAATAACTGCTGCCAGCAACGTGCAGGCAATGAGGGTTGATCTTAACATGGTTATGATTATGAGGGTTTATGGCGGTCAATATACTACGATTTCGATAACCTTCCTTATTTCCCTGTGGTTTAATCACAGGAACAGGATCAGACAATATGAACGTAACAGTAAACGATCAGCACCAGCGCTACCGCTGTGAGGAACGAAGCAAACACCGTCCGTACTTTCCGTGCCCTGTCGTGGTGTAACGCACTGAGAAACAAAGCCAGCTGCACCAGCATCTGTGCATATTCAGAATACACTTCCTGGTCCTGTAATAACTCTACCTTCTCCTCCCGGGCATGCTCAAGCACTTCCAGCTTATCTGCATTAAGCTCTGCAAGCTGCAACCGCGCATCCAGTCCGGCTAATTTCTGTTGAAAATAAGCCGAGTTGGTGTCCGGGAACAAGGCGTACAAACTCATTTTCTGCAATTCTACCTGGTCGGCTTCCTGCTCGTAGTTCATCCGGATGTCCTGTGCCTCCTGCTCCACACTATTGGCTTCGTCGCGCAGTGCTTCAATGCGCTCGTTTACGATACCGGCGAGCAGTGCAATGATTGCCAGTATGGCGGTTGGGTTTTCGAAGAACTTTTTCATTGGGGAGGTTTTGTTTTTAACCGCAGAGGCACTGAGGTGTCGCAGAGATCACTGAACCTCTCCGCGTTCTCTGCGTAAACCCTGCGTCTCTGCGGTTAAAAAATTGTCAGAGAATCATCAGGCTTATTTCTTAACCACCAACAAATAAGGCGACAATCGGTTCCCGGCGGTTGTGGTAAACCCGAAACCTGCAACTCTCTGGTCATCATCGGCGATCACGGCACTCATTTCCAGGAAATTCAGTCCGTTCTTGCCCGGCGCCAACCAGTCGGCATCGTTCTTATTGATGTACTCTTTACTGTCGGTCCCTGATTTTATTCCGTAAGAATTGTCCTTTATCTTATACAATCCCAGCTTTCCGCTGCCTTCGTTAAAATACACCGGCGATTTACTGAACTGGATCTTGCTTTTATCGTACGATTCAAACTTCCCTCCTTCGTCCCACACCTTGCTGGCCACCTCACCGGATGGCGTGATCGCTTTTACTGCGATGCGGTTTCCGTTCTTCTGCAGTCGTATACCGCGCAATTCCTCACCATTCAGATCAAAGAAGTCCAGGTGTATCCAGTTTGCGAATTTGTGCTCAAAACTGAGGTAACCGCGATTTTCATCTTCCTCATCGATACGTGGAGGAATTTTCATCAGCAGTTCTTTTTTCACCGTCCACGCCGCTGCAGGATCGGCGTTGATCTCCCAGTTGTTGCTGTTTTGCTGGGCACTCAGCATTTTACCATCTTCAGGGTGAGACAGGTTCCTGCCGGTCTTTTCATTGATCACCGATCCGAAACCGTTGGCATTGATGATCCATTGCTGTGCCTTATTTTTATGGTTGAGCGGTTTGAGTGTTATTCCCCCGTTGTCTTCGCATTCGACACACAGCTTTTTCGCGCTGTCTTTCATGGCTTTACAAACGATCTGCCGGTTGCGGTTCACGTACCACAATTGATGATCCGCACCAATAAACGGCATGGTTGTGAGGCCAATAATATCAAAGCTCATGTTCGGGGCAAAGTCGGTATGATGCACCGACAATACCGCATCCTCACCCGCTTTCTTGATCGTGGAGAACACCATCGAGTTGCTTTCCCACACAATGTTTCCGTCGCGGTCGCTCAATTCCAGGTTACCATTGTCGAGCAGTTCAATAGAATCTCCGGTAGCCAGCGAAGCATTGTAAAGGTAGTTGATGGGCTCGCCAGCCTTGTTCCTGGCCAGCAGCTTACCGTCCTCCAGCACCAGTTGGTCAATGTCTTCGCATTCCCACTTCCACAATTCTTTTTTGCCCGACTGTATCGTCACTTTCTTGTCATGAACGGTAAGCGTGGCCTTCGAGTTCGCAGAAATCAGCTTTTGTCCCACTTCCAGGTAAAAACCGTTTTTCAGTACGGATACATTATCACCCGATTTCTGACTGCTTTTCTTTTTCCGGGCCTCACGGAGC
>JAZKEZ010000017.1:0-8846 GCA_040386675.1 Bacteroidota bacterium
AATACCTGGCAGATCACCCGGAAATTGAGGTATTGCAGGAATGCAACGACGGGTTCGAGGGATTGAAATCGATTCAGCAGCACAAGCCCGATCTTATCTTCCTCGACGTGCAGATGCCCAAGATCAGCGGCTTTGAAATGCTCGAACTGGTGGATTACCCGGTTGAAGTGATCTTTACCACTGCATTTGATGAATATGCCATCAAAGCCTTCGAGTCCAACGCAGTAGATTACCTGCTCAAACCGTTCAGCAAGGAGCGTTTCGACAAAGCGATCCGGAAATGGACTGCCTCACGCAGGGATGAAGAAAAGCCCGCAAGTCTTCCATCCACCGCCGTTTCGATGCTCCCCGTTCCCGACAATCACCGCATTGTGGTAAAAAAAGGCAGCGACATCCGCATTATTCCGGTCGGCGACATCCTGTATTTAGAAGCCTACGACGATTACGTGAAGATCCATGCGAAAGACGAGGTGTATCTGAAGAAAAAGACTATGTCGCACTTCGAACAGCAACTCGACCCGAATGAATTTGTGAGGGTTCACCGTTCTTATCTGCTGCAGGTGAGCCAGATCACCAAACTCGAACCGATGGAGAAAGACAGTTATGTCGCTGTGTTGAGGAACGGAACCAAAATTCCGATCAGTAAGACTGGGTATCCGAGGTTGAGGACGGTGCTTGGAATGTGAAAAACTAAGAGTTAAGAAGTAAGAATTAAGAACTGGCTTGCGCGTCGATGGATCTCCTCTGCGTCCTCCGCGTTTGACCTCTGCGCCTCTGCGGTTAAAAACCAACCTATACCTTCCTCCTCATCACAAAATCATTCATAAAATACTCCCCCACCGCAATATCTTCCTCATAAGCAATCTCAAAACCCATTTTGGCATAAAAGTGCTGCGCATCATTATAGCGGTTCACATTCAGTTCCAGGGTTTTTCCTCCGCGCAGTGCTACTCTACGGATCACCTCCTCCATCAGCAAGCGACCGAAGCCTTTGCCCTTGGTTTCCGGTAAGAGATACAGTTTGTTGAGTTTGAACACTTCCTCGGAAGAGCTGCGCTGTTCGAAGGCAGCAAAGCCGGTTGCCGTTGTCCCGTCAAACAAAAGGATGAATTCCTGTTTGCCTGTACTCAGCAATTCAGTGAGTACTGCAGGATTGTAGAACTCGACTAACATAAACTCCACCTGCTCGCTGCTCAATATCGGACCGTACACCGCACGCCACGCAGGAGCAACTACTTCACGAATGGTTTGCAGGTCGTTTAAAAAAGCTGTTCTGATCACAATCGATTTCATCTTACTCATTTACAAACAGTTGACGAATAGTATTAGTGCGGTTTACTAACGAAGTTTGGCAATTGGGAGGCATACCGGGTCGCTTTTTCTCCTTAACTTTATGCACTTCCTTTTTTGTTCTCCGGAAGCACAAATAACCGTGTATTAACCTTTAAAAACAATCGTCATTCAATTTCACCGAAATACTGTCTTTTTTTTAAAGAGCTGAAAGAGAACAACAACAAACCGTGGTTCGAACTGAACAAGGATCGCTTCAACGAGATCAAAGATGAGTTCACGCTGTTCATGGCCGATTTTATTACCGAGATCAAAGAGCTGGAGCCTCTTCCTGACCTGGTGCCCAAGAAAACCGTGTTCCGGATTTACCGCGACGTGCGTTTCTCGAAAGACAAAACCCCTTATAAGACCCACATTGCTTCGGTGATCGACCGCGGCCGGAACTGGCAGAGTAAATGCGGTTTCTACATACACATCGAACCCGGCAATTCATACATCGGCGGTGGTGCCTGGGAACCGACCAAAGAAGCCCTGAAAGGCATCCGCCAGGAAATCGATTATAACCCGCAGGAGCTGATCGACATTATTGAAAACCCTGAGTTTGTTGCCGCGTACGGTAAAATCTCCGGCGATAAACTTAAAACCACTCCCAAAGACTACACCGCCGACCATCCGCAGATCGAGCTGCTGAAACACAAGCAATTCCTGATCAGCAAGAAATTTACAGACAACGAGGTGGTAGACAAGAACTTCATCAATGTGCTGTTGGCGCACTATAAGATTGCGTTGCCTTTCTTCAATTACTTTGATGTGGTGTTTAAGGAGGTTGGAGAAAAAGAAGCGGTTTGATCTGGTTGATGTGGTGATTTGTTGATTTGACTCTTAACAATCACCTTTCAACATTTCAACAATTCAACATTTCAACCGTCTAAACCGTCTCAACCGTCTCAACCGTCTCAACCATCTAAACCACCACCTTGTTTTCCGACCAAATCCTCCACTTCCACACCTCACTCCAGCTCCCCCCCAACCTTCCGGCCGGTGTTGAAGTAATGAATCCGTATGCAGAATCGCAAACGCTGGCCATTGCCACACAGTTTTACCGGAAATACTACAACGACAACCACCAGCGTCACCTGATCCTTGGGATCAATCCCGGGCGATTCGGCGGCGGAGTTACCGGAGTTCCATTCACCGACCCGATCAAACTGGAGAATTTCTGTGGGATCAAAAATGATCTTGCGAAAAAGCCTGAGCTATCAGCAGAATTTATCTGGAAAGTGATCCACGAACTTGGCGGACCGGAGCAGTTCTTCTCTGCCTTTTATATCAATTCAGTCTTTCCGCTTGGATTCACCAAAGACGGAAAGAACCTGAATTACTACGACATACCGGCCTTACAGCGCATTGCCGAACCGCATTGCGTGGCATCGATTCAACAACAACTGGAATTTGGCATCAACCGCGAAATGGTTTTTTGCCTCGGCGAGGGTCAGAACTTCAAGTTCCTGAACCGACTAAACACTGAGCATGGATTTTTCAAGGAGGTTATTCCTCTGCCACATCCCAGGTTTATCATGCAGTACAAACGAAAGTTCATACCCGATTATCTGGAGGTATTCGTGGGCAAGTTAGGGAGAGTGGGGTTTTAACCGCAAAGACCACAAAAGAGAAACGCGAAGGGCGCAAAGAAGATAAATCTCTTTGCGCCCTTTGCGTATATTCTTAGTGACCTTTGCGGTTAGAACAAATTATGCGTGTCCTTCTTCCAGGTCCGCTACTTTATTTTCGTCTTCATCGTCTTCCTCCTCCAGCTTAGACCCGGTTACCCGTTCCACCACTTTCTGGATCATGTCTTTGTCGACAAAAGAACCTACAGTATTCAAAATGTTGCCCCACCACGTAGTCGGCTGGGTTACATTGTTGTTCATGAACTTCTTGATCACCAGCGGCATGGCCATGTTGAGCACGGTTCCGACCAGTCCCATCCACATCGAACGTGAACCACCGCTTTCGCCGTTTCCTGAAAATGCACCGAATGCATCGATGATTCCGGTAAACGGACGCACTTTTCCGGCTATGAACTGGTAGTGCTGATCGAGTTTGTCTTCCTGGTCTTTCAACAGGATCTTTACCCTCATCTTTTCGATATGAAGGTCTTCTAATGTATTAATCTTCGAGGCCATCAAAAAAAGAATTAATGAATGAATTTCTAAGTGCAGGCATCCATATTCTTGACGTAATTGCTATAAGGAAAGCAAGTGCAAGAAATATGAGAGAGGCCAGTGAGAAGCCTTTTGCATAGCTGCCAAGTTGCTGGGAAAGCCAGAAGGCGCCTCCAAGCATGGCAAAGCCAACGAAAAGGGCAATCAGAAAGCCGATTGCAATGTATTTGATGGTCGAAGAAAGTGCTAGACTTGTCTTTTCGACCATGTCGATCTTAAATAGCTCCAGCCGGAGCTCGGCATATTCCCGGAGGTCTTTGCCAATGGTGTCAATGTTGTGGGATCTGTTTTCCATCTTTCGCCGTTTGTGCGTTAGTGCCTGGTTTTACTTTGGGGACGGTAATGTGTTGGGTTCCCGGCTCTCTTTCTTCACGATAAATCTTTACCAACAGGATAAAGAAAGAAAAAAGAAGCGGACCGAAAACCAAGCCCACAATTCCGAATAGCGGTATACCAATAATGACGCCAACAACGGTCACGATGGGATGCGTATCCGCAATTCTGCGGTTTATGGCAAAACGGATCAAATTATCAATATTGGTGATAATCACCAGTCCGGAGATGAGCATTCCGTATCCACCCCACTCATTTCCAGTACTTATCGCATATAAACTTCCGGGAATGAAGATCACCGGGGCTCCGACCACAGGCAGGAATGATAGAAAAATAGCTACTATGCCCCAGAAAAGAGGATCGGGTAAATTAAAAATGTAGAAGCCTAAGCCGAGTAATGCACCTTGTATACAGGCAATAAACCCCTGTGCAAGCACATTACTTTTGGTCGAATTGTGGATCTCCACGGCAAACAGCTCGGTGTTCCGCTTACTGAACGGGGAATACTTTAAGAGAGCCTGCTCAAAACGCTGAAAATCAACGAACATAAAATACAACAGGAAGTACATTACTGCGGTTTGCAGCAACATATCAAACGAACCGCCGATCACATTAGTAAGAAAAGCGAGGATAAAGGTCTGTCCGTCCTTCAGCAAATTATCGATCATATTCGGATCGTGGAAAAAATTACCCACAGTATGATTAATTTTCTCCACAATCAACAGCAGCTCCGCGGGATCGTTGGCCACATCCCGCACTTTCGAGATAATGAGCATGGCCAGGGCACTTACCGGTACCACCACCGAAACGAACGAAGACATCAGTACGATCAGCGTCGCCAACACCTTGTTCATTTTTTTGGTCACTACCAGGTACTTGATAAACGGCCTGAACAGGCTGTACATCACCACCGAACCGAGAATAGCACTGATCAGTCCTTTAAGGGCAAAAAGGATCACACCACCAAACAACACGGTCAGTCCAAGCACCAACCGGCTTTTCTGCTGTTTGTTCATCGTCATTGAGGAAGGGGAATTTATGAGCCGTGTTCAGCCACGGCGTGCCGGGGTAAGGCACAAAACATACCAACTCAATTAAGAAGTAAGAACTAAGAAGTAAGAAGTAAGAACTAAGAAGTAAGAACTAAGAGGTAAGAACTAAGAGGTAAGAATTAAGAAGTGGCTTGCGCGTCGGGATCTTCTCTGCGCCCTCCGCGTTAACCTCCGTGCCTCTGCGGTTAAAAAAAACTACCCCTTAACAATTATCCGCTTCAAAATCCTGCAATCCTCGGATGTAAACACCAGGAAATACTGCGGATACGTCTCAGGCAGCGTGCGTTTCAGGTAGTAGCTGCCCATTTTCTGGTCCTTGTCGATGTAGGTTTCCAGCGTGTTTTCGTGGATGTCCTGCAAGGTGATCTCTACGTGCGTATCGCCGGGCAGTTCATAATGCACCGTAATGTTGTGCGGATGGTTTTTATCCTGCTCGATAGGCAGAATAATAGGATGTATGAACGGACTTTTGTGCCGGTACATAAGTCTTGAACGGATCAGGCGAAACAACAGGATCAGACACACGATGATCAGCGAGGCAAACAGGCAATCTAATAAGTAGTTCATGCTTAGAGCGATAATAATCCTTCAATGTCCGTGATCGATTTGTAGCGTTCAACTACAGCATCGCTGCTGAACATCACTTCACGAATGGTGATGCTCATGTAATTTCCTTTCGCAGAATCGCGGGTGGTGATCTCCGCTTTGTCGGTAAAATGACTGAGCAGGCTGGCAAGCTTATCATCGTCTTTTGGAAGCACGAATTTAAACATGTACACATCCGGCCATTTGTGCATCTTATCCAGCTGTATTCTCAGCTTCAGTTCCTGTTCGATATTCATGGGGCAAAAATAGCTTTTGAGTTTTGTAAATCTTAACAACGGTAGTTAAAAGAGCTTAAGAATGTTTGCTAACATTGAACCAAATTTGCCAGATGAGCCGCTTTCTTGTTGTTTTCCTGATCAGTACCACTGTTATCCTGTTACTCGACCTGTATGTTTTTAAAGGAATAAAACTGCTGATCCAGCCACTGGAAAGCCGATGGTTAAAGACAAGCATCAAATGGGCTTATTGGAGCGGAACCATCATATATGTGATCTATTACCTCTGGATGATCACCCAGAGTACCCAATTGGCGCAGACCCACAATTTCCGACATTTTTATGCGCTTTTCGGTTTATTCATCCTGATGCTGATCCCGAAACTGATCTTCGCGCTGTTTCACCTTGCCGACGATCTTTCTTACGGGGTGATGTGGTTGTGGAACCGCCTGTGCTACTCGGACAGTCCGCAGGGAGAAGGTATTGTAATTACCCGCGGTGTATTCTTATCACGTGTAGGTATGGTACTGGCCGCCGTTCCTTTCTTCTCTATTCTTTACGGAATGCTGAAAGGCAAATACGATTTCCGGGTGCTGCGCGAAAGCATTACCTTTCCTAACCTTCCGGAGGCCTTCAATGGGTTTACCATTGTACAGATATCCGATGCCCACCTCGGTAGTTTTCTTGAGAATAAGGAACCGGTGAAGAAAGCGATCGCAATGATCAACGAACTGAATCCCGACCTGGTGGTATTTACCGGCGACCTGGTGAATAATTATGCAGAAGAAGCCGAGCCGTGGATCGAGGAATTCCGCGCCATTCACGCCAAATACGGCAAGTTCAGTATTCTCGGCAACCACGATTACGGCGACTACGTTGAATTCGCTTCGCCGGCGCTGAAAGAAGCCAACTTAAACCGCTTAAAGGCCATTCACGGCGAGATGGGATTCCGCCTATTGCTCAATGAAAACCAAACCCTGAGCATCAACGGACAGGAAATTTCACTGATCGGGATCGAAAACTGGGGCAAAGGCTTCAAGCAAATGGGCGACCTGAAAAAAGCAACCCTGGGCACCGAAGACAAACCTTTTAAACTGCTGCTTTCACACGATCCGTCGCATTGGGATGCACAGGTGATCGGCGATGCGCAGTATGATCTGGCCTTGGCCGGTCACACCCACGGTATGCAATTCGGTATCGAAATCGCAGGCATCAAATGGAGTCCTGTAAAATACCGCTACCCACGCTGGGGCGGCCTCTACAACGTTGGCAAACAATACATTTATGTAAACCGCGGCTTCGGCTTCCTGGGCTTCCCCGGACGTGTGGGCATGCCGCCGGAGATCACGATGATAGAGTTGCGGAGGGGGTAATATTTCTTATTAGTTGCAAGCAAAGTGGCCTTTCACTGCTAATGGGGAGGTCTCTCACTGCGTTCGAGATGACGTCACGTTAAATAGGCATTTAAAAAAGCGTCATCCCGAACGCAGTGAGGGACCTCCATTTTCCATTTTCAACTCTCCATTCTCAATTCAACAAACCCCACCATCTCCCCCATCAACTCCGCCTTCACCCACTCATTGTGCACCTCGTGGTAACAGCCGTCCCAGGCTTTGAACCGACAATTCTTTACGCCTTGAGCAAACTTTTCAGAAGCGGCAAATGAAGTGATGTGATCTTCGGTACCGTGGTAGATGTACAAAGGCAGTCCGAATCCTGAAGGGTTTGCCAGCGCGTAAAGCCCGGCTTTTACAGTTTCGAGGAAAAAACGCGGCGTGATGTACGAATGCACCAGTTTATCCTGGTCGTACGCCTTGAGCACCTCGGGATCGTGTGAAATGTAGTTGATGTTAAGTTTCGATTCCTGGGTGAGTCCGGGGAGTAAATTTACCACCAGCCGCGCAAGCATCATCTTGAAAAATGGCGGATTGAACGACAACCTTAACCACGGCGATGACAACACCACTCCGTCTACCTTCGGCTTTCTGCGGATCACAAAATTTGCAACCACATTTCCGCCCATGCTGTGACCAAAGAAGAAAACCGGGAGACCGGGAAAATCAGTCCGCACGCGATCCAGCATCAGTTGTAAGGTGTCCAGCAACTCGTCGTAATTCCTGAAATGACCTCTTTTCCCGGGAGAATTCCCGTGTCCTGGATGATCGTAGCACACCGAGGCAATTCCTGCTTCGGCCAGTCCCGAGGCAATTCCCGAGAACCTGCCCGAGTGGGTACCCATGCCGTGTACCGCCAGCATTACTGCCTTCGGACCGGCAACGTTCCACGTCCTGAAAAAAATCCCGTTTGGAAGACGGTCCTCAAAAATTTCCAACATACCTTTTAAAGATAGCGAATGAAGGCATTTTCTTAATAAACTTGTGAACTTTTATATCCGGTGCCGTAATGGAAATCTTTCTTCAACCCGAAAACTGGGTTGCGCTACTTACCCTAACCTTTCTTGAGATCGTTTTAGGGGTCGACAACATCATCTTTATCTCACTGGTTACGCAGCGTTTGCCAAAAGCAAGCCAGCGTAAGGCCAGGAACACCGGCTTACTGCTCGCCCTGCTCTTCCGTATCGGGATGCTGCTCAGTATCACTGCGATCATCCAGCTGAAAGAACCACTGATCACCGTTTTCGGCCTCGGATTTTCTGGCCGCGACCTGATCCTGCTGGCCGGTGGTATCTTCCTGATCGCCAAAAGCACTTCAGAAATTCACCACAAAGTCACCACCATTGAAGAGGGTGGCGAAGAAGTAAACAAGAAAAAAGCATCATTTGCAGGGACTATTTTCCAAATCATCGTACTAGACATTATTTTCTCGATTGATTCGATCCTTACCGCCATCGGACTGTCAGACCAGGTATTGTTGATGATCATTGCCGTCGTGATCGCACTGTTCGTGATGATGGCTTTTGCAGGAAAGATCAGCGACCTGATCGCCAAATATCCAACGCTCCAGATTTTAGCGCTTTCGTTCCTCATCCTGATCGGGTTTACGCTGATCCTCGAAGTTGAAGGCCTGCCGTTCCACGTACACATCGAAAAAGGATTCATCTACTTCGCGGTATTCTTCTCGCTCACAGTCGAAATACTGAATATCTCCATGAGAAAACCTAAAAA
>JAZKEZ010000017.1:8856-21820 GCA_040386675.1 Bacteroidota bacterium
GAAAACGAGCTAGATTAAGGACAGATAATCAGGAAAGAAAGTAAGAAATTAAAAGCTAAAGAAATGAGAGTAATAGCCATGCTTGCGCTGCTGATCAGCACGACGTTTGCTGCCCAGGCACAGAACTTCATGAAAGGAAAAAGCGCCGATTACATCCGCAGGACCGCATTCATTATCGGTGAGGCACACAAGCAGTTATTGAAGCTCGACAGTGCGCAGCGCGATGGAAAATTTGCATTGGCCATTGCACATCAGCGCATGGCACGCCGCAGTTTCGAAGTAGCCGATTACAAGAACGCCGTTTACCATTCGGCCTATGCCCGCCGACTGGCCATGATCCTGAATTCATACTCCAACAAAGCACTGAATTCAAAATTCAAGGATACCCCGGAAGAAATGGAACTGGTGCGCAACTCCCCTACCGACAAAGTACTGACCGAGCAGGTCCAGAAAGGAAATCCGGGAATAAAATTCAGCGACAGCGACTACCTTGGCGATACCCGCCTGTATAAACTGGATGTGGACGACCTGATCCAACCCTGATGGAACTTCAAAAAAAGACCGCCACTCCGGATAAGATGGAGTATGCACGAATGCGGGTTGAGCAGAAAAAAGCTGCCGAGCTGAATTACGTAGAGTTTCAGCGCAACCGCACCTGGCCGATCGCACTCATGATCGCCCTGTTGATGTTCCTGCTGGCGGCCGAATACATCAGCCCAACTGAACCTACTCAAACCAGCGTTACCGCCATCACACTGGAAACCGGCGAATTCGACAAATACCGCGTTGATCTGCAGGACCAGCACCTGTTCATCCGACTGAAGGAACACCCGTTTTTCAAAGTGGGCGATGCAGCAACGGTCTTCACCAGTCCGGTACTGAAGGAAATCGAGAAAGTGAACGTCGCCAATACCGATATACCTGTATACCTGGGGTTTCACCAGTACAAATACTGGCCGCTCGCGGCAGGCCTCATGCTGGTTTATACCTGTCTGTCAGCAAAATTCCGCTGGAAATTCTGGTTCCAGTCGTGGATCTTCGGACTGATCCTCGTTTTTGTTACGGTACTCACCTTTTGTGTATCCCGTTGATCCGGTCAACACATTTATTCCGTTGATCCCGGGTTTTTCCTAGCTTTAGCCTTCTTAAATCCTGACACCTGTGTTAAAAAAAACAGCACTTCTTGCCCTGTCGGCCGCTGCGGTCTATGCCTGCGCTCCTGACACCAAGAAAACCGCCGCCACCGGCGAAGTAACCGAAATGAAATACCCCCAAACCGCTACCTGCGACAGTAGTCACAACTACTTCGGAACCGAAGTGAAGGATCCATACGGCTGGCTGGAAGACGATTATTCTGATAAGACCACTGCCTGGGTGAAGGAGCAGAATGAAATGACCCAGTCGTACCTGCAGAACATTCCGCAGCGCAGCAAGATACACAAGCGACTTACCGAAGTCTGGAACTACGAGAAACTCTCTGCACCCTTCAAAAAAGGCGGGGTTACTTATTTCTTCAAGAACGATGGCGTTCAGAACCAGTACGTTCTCTATAAATTAGATAAAGACGGGAAAGAAGTCGTAGTGATCGACCCGAACAAACTGAGCAAAGACGGCACGGTCGCGTTGGGTGCACACAGCTTTTCAAAAGATGGAAAATACCTCGCCTACGCACTTTCTGAGTCGGGAAGCGATTGGGAAAGCATCCACGTAATGGACGCAACTACCGGTAAGATCCTGAACGACAAGGTAGAATGGGTGAAGTTTTCTTCCATAAGCTGGGAAAACGACGGGTTCTATTATTCGCGTTACGATGCACCCAAAAAAGGACAGGAATATTCAGAGAAAAATGAATTCCACAAGGTGTATTACCACCAACTGGGAAAAGATCAGAAAGACGATAAGCTGATCTACCAGGACAGCAAAAACGGTCAGAAAACCTTTGGTGCCATCACTACCAAGGACGAGAAATACCTGATCATGCAGAGTGCGGAAGGTACCAGCGGAAGCTCGCTTTACATCCGCAAGACCGGCGAAACCGAATTTATCGCTGCCGATCCGGAATCGTTTGCAGAATATACGATCGTAGGTTCATTCAAAGACAAGCTTTACGTGCTCACGACCAAGGATGCGGCCAACTCCAAACTGGTAGCCATCGATCCGCTGAAACCTGCCATGTCGAACTGGAAGACCATTATTCCGGAGACCGAAAATTACCTGCAGTCGGTAACCATTGCCAATGGAAAATTACTGGTGGTATACCTTGAAAAAGTATCCAATCACCTGTACACGTATACCCTGGATGGAAAACGTGAAAGCGAGATCAAACTCCCTGAATACGGAACCATCAACGGCATTGAAGCTGATGAAAATGAATCGACTGCTTACGTGAACTACAGCAATTTCATCACCCCGTCTTCCATCTATAAACTCGACCTGAATGCCAACAAGGCAGCCTTGTTCCGCAAGCCGAATGTGAAATTCAACAGTGAAGACTACACGACCTCGCAGGTGTTTTACCCAAGCAAAGACGGCACAAAGATCCCAATGTTCATCACCCACAAAAAGGGACTTAAGCTCGACGGCACCAATCCTACTTTCCTATACGCTTACGGCGGGTTCAACATCAGCATCCAGCCTGCTTTCGCCATCGATTTTGTTCCTTTCCTGGAGAATGGCGGGATCTACGCCGTGGCCAACATCCGCGGAGGAAGCGAGTTTGGTGAAAAATGGCATACCGAAGGCATCAAGCTCAAGAAACAGAACGTGTTTGATGACTTTATCGCAGCAGCAGAATACCTGATCAAAGAGAAATACACCAGTTCATCGAAACTGGCCGTACACGGGCGTTCTAACGGCGGACTACTGATCGGTGCGGTGCTTACCCAGCGTCCCGACCTGTTTGCGGTAACCATCCCGAAAGTGGGCGTACTCGATATGCTGCGCTACCACAAATTCACCATCGGATGGGCCTGGGCCAGCGATTACGGCCGCAGCGACGACAGCAAGGAAATGTTTGATTACCTCTACAAATACTCGCCGTTGCACAACGTGAAGAAAACCAGCTATCCTGCAACCCTTGTGGTTACCGGCGATCACGACGACCGCGTGGTTCCTGCACATTCGTTCAAATTTGCGGCCACGCTACAGGCCAACCAGACCGGAACCGCACCCGTATTGCTGCGCATAGACACCAACGGCGGTCACGGTGCCGGGAAACCCCTGAGCAAGCAGATCGACGAATTCAGTGACCAGTGGGCATTTGTGTTCAAACACCTTAAGATTAACTAAGAATTAAAAGAGTTTCTAAATAAGCAGGACCGCCTTGATACAGGGCGGTCTTGCTGTTTATAACCCTTACATTTGGGTAACCAACTGTCCTCTTATGTCGACACAGCGTAAATGCCCGAATTGCAAAACCTGGAATGGTGATAACGACCATTGCACCGAATGTGGTTACCTGCTCAATTATTCCATCAGGCTGGCCGAAGAAAACAAGGAGCGGGAAATCGAATGGGAGAAAAAGAACCGCGACCGGTTCGATGAGTACCTCCATCGTTTCAAAACCTCGCGCTGGCTGCCGGTAAGGGTGTTGTACTACATCCTCTACTCCATCTGGTTTACCTTGTTTGCACTGGTGTCATTCCTGATTTATTCGGTGGCGGCTGGACCGGGATAATGTATGCATCGGGGGGAATATTGTTTTACTTTGTCCGGCCTGCACGCTTTGCAGAAAACAATACCACCAATGGAAGAACAACTTCACCAGGACAAGACCTTTGAAAAGATCAGTTACGTAGGAAAAACCGTCCACAAGCGCGAGTTCGAGAACTGCGAATTCCGCAATTGCGATTTCTCAACCACCGATTTTTCCTGGAACCGTTTTACCGATTGCGTATTTACAGATTGCAACCTGAGTAACATCAAACTCGAAAGCACGCGACTTGGAGGATGCACCTTTACCAACTGCAAGATGCTGGGCATTCACTTTGTTGAATGTGAGGATTTTATGTTTAAAGTCACCTTCATCAACTGCATGCTCGATTACAGTTCGTTCATGTTCAAGAAACTGGCAAAAACCCTGTTTAAGGAATGTTCGCTGCGAGGCGTGGGTTTTGGCGGCTGCAACCTCAGTCAGGCCGTTTTCGATAAAAGCGAACTCGATGGTGCGGTGTTCCGTGAAACGGATTTGACTGGTGCTAATTTCACTTCGGCGAGGAACTACATCATCCACCCGGAGAGCAATA
Organism: Bacteroidota bacterium; assembly: GCA_040386675.1. Lineage (GTDB taxonomy): Bacteria > Bacteroidota > Bacteroidia > Flavobacteriales_D > Luteibaculaceae > DASUEB01. The sequence continues at coordinate 13,101 of JAZKEZ010000017.1, forward strand.
CCATAAAGGGAGCGAAGTTCTCGATCTTTGGGTTGCCGGGGTTGCTGGAGGGGTATGACATTCAAATTTCAGCGGAGTAAGTTTTTAACCACAGAGGCACAGAGGTGGACGCAGAGAGCACTGAGACTCTGTGAACTCCGCGTCCACCTCTGCGCCTCTGCGGTTTACAAAGATTCCCTCTTCAAATCACTATTCGCCGGCCCATTAATCACCTTCCCCAAACACGAGAACCGCGACCCGTGGCACGGGCAATCAAACGTCTTCTCGTCGTTGTTCCACTTTACCACGCAACCCAAGTGCGGACAAAGTGCACTAAATGTACTCACAGTTCCTTCCGGGTCTTTATACACCGCCAGCTTGGTCAGTCCGTGGCGCATGATCGCTCCCGTATTCGGCGCCAGTTCATCGCTTGCATCAATGTCTCCGGGTGAGATCAGGTCGACGTATTGCTTGAAGGTGTTCAGGTTTTCTTCCAGGTATTCCTTTGTCGATCTGAAATTGATTCTGGCCGGGTCATACAATTCCTTCCACGGATTGTTGCGGCCCATGATCAGGTCGGTGATGAGCATTCCGGCAATCGTTCCGTGGGTCATCCCGTTGCCCGAATCACCGGTTACCACGAAAATGTTCTCGCTGTCGTTCGGATTGTGCCCGATGTAGGCAATGCCGTCAACCGGCTCCATAACCTGTCCCGACCACGAATACACCATCCTGATCCATTGCGGGAATTTCTCCCTGGCCCAGTTCTCGAGCAGTCTGTAGCGATCTTCTTCCTTCAGGTATTCCTCGTCCGCCTGACCGGTTTTGTGGTCCTCGCCGCCAACGATCAGCAGGTCAAATTCGCTGTTGTATTCAGCGATGCGGACATAGTGGTAAGGCGCGGTGCTCCATTCAGATTCCTGGTCGCCGGTGTCCCACCAGAGCGCAGGTTTCAGTGAATCTTTCTCGATCAATCCGCCAATCACATAGGTTCTGTACGCATGTTGCTTGGTGTGAAGCACCAACAGGTTATTGATGGGCGTATTGGTGGCTGATATGATGTATTTCGCTTTGATCGTGCGGCCCGAAGCCGTCAATACACGGTCTTCTTCCACTTTGTCTATATGGGTATGCGTAAAGATCTGTCCGCCATTCGAGGTGATCAGCTTTGCCAGTCCGTTCAGGTATTTCATGATGTGGAACTGTCCCTGGTCGTGGAAAACAATAGCCTTTCCGTCGTGATTGATTCCCGGGATGTGATCGGTGATCTCCGTTCTCAATCCTGCGCGTTGGGTAGCCTGAAGTTCCTTTTCAAGGTTTTCGGGTTTATCTGAAGGATGCAGGAACAGGTATCCCGGCACCCGTTTAAAATCACATTCGATCTGGTGCTCGGTCACAATCTCTTCGATCTTGCTGATCGCAGCCGCATGACTTCTTGCTGAAAGCAGGGCGACATCCTTGCCGTGTCGCTGCTCGATCTCGTAGTACCGGTCATCGAGCGCCGTAACCAAATGTGCCGTGGTTCTCCCCGACTCCCCGCTGCCAATTTCGCCGTCTTCGAAAACCGCTACTTTTTTGCCTTCGGCACTCAGCAGATACGCACAGGTCAATCCGGAAATCCCTCCCCCGATTATGGCAATATCTACCTCAAAATCGTCTTGCAGTACTGTTGCGGGTAAAGGGGTTGATTTTTCTGTCCATGGGCTCAAATGGCTGCCGGAACTGATGTTTTGCTGTTGTGAGTCGAGAGAATTCATTACTGATCGTGGATTTGGTCAGTGATTTGAAATCAAACGGCAAGCCACGACCCCTTTTTTCTCGTAGATGTTAAGTATAATACCCCCCTTAAAATCCCTTAATTATGATACTCGTTACCATTTCCAGCATTCTTTTCATGACCGGCATCGCGGCCATTGTTGATGCAAGATTGATCACCCGGAGATTCCGGTTTTTGAAGTCGAAGATTTTGTCGATTTAAGCGTTCTTATTGTTGATTATTTTTCGCAGGAATTCTCCTTCGAATCAGCTGAAATACAATTGTCATTCATAGTCATAAGTTGTTTGTCTAAAAAGAACCTCTTTTAAAAGTAAACTCCCATTATGTGTGACTATTGATTGACAATAGTATGACCAACAACAGAATGTTTTAATCAATAAAAGAAACTCTCCTTTAGCTTCCGCAAATTGTAATGCGAAGCCATCACCTCTCCATACGCACCCGCACTTCTAATCGCAAACAGGTCGCCTCTTGAGGTTTCAGGAAGGCTGATCGCTTTGCTGAATGAATCGGAGCTTTCGCAAACCGGTCCCACTACATCATACAGCTGCTGCTCTCCTCCCGACTGACTTAAATTCACCAGTTTATGCTTGGCCTGGTACAACGCCGGTCGCAGTAACTCTGTCATTCCCGCATCCAGGATCACAAATTTGGTCTTGAGCGCCTGCTTAACATAAAGTACCCTCGATATAAGATCTCCGCATTGCGCGACGAGTGCTCTGCCCAATTCAAAATGCACTTCCTGAAAAGAAGCCACCTCAAGGAATTTGCGGAACACATCAAAATAAGCCTCAAAATCCGGTACTTGATTCCGTTCCGGGTGAGTGTAATCGATGCCTAATCCGCCACCAACGTTGATGATCTCCAGGTGGATCCGCTGCTCGGCAAACCAGCGGGTAAATTCGTTTACGCGCTGACAAAGATTCTTAAACACATCAAGATCAGTAATCTGGGAACCGATGTGAAAGTGGATACCTATGATCTTCACCGCATTCCACTGCTTCATTTCCTCCACGATCTGCGGAAGCTGCTGGCGGTTGATCCCAAATTTGTTTTCGTCGAGACCGGTGGTAATGTAATGATGCGTATTGGCATTCACATTCGGGTTGATGCGCAGGGCAACATTGGCAGTTTTACCAAGTCTCCCGGCAATCTCGTTGATCACCCGCAGTTCTTCAATGCTTTCACAATTGAAACAGCGGATGTTTGCATCGAGTGCCTGTTCGATCTCCTCGTCGCTCTTGCCTACTCCCGCAAATACGGTCTTGGAGGCTGCGAAGTTATTTTCCAGCGCAAACAAGACTTCGTTGCCGCTCACGCAATCTGCCCCGAAACCGGCACCCGCCAATATGCGTAGTATTGCGGGATTGCTGTTGGCTTTTAACGCATAGTGAACATGGTAGCCGTGTTTGGCGGCATTCGAACGGCAGGCTTCTACAGTTTCCTTCAGTAAAGCCAGGTTATAGGCATAAAAAGGAGTTGGCCGGCTCTGTATAAGCGGCAATTGAGTTGTACTGATCATCCTTCTTAAAGATTAAATACCCGTTCGTTGATGAGTTTCAGGGCCTTGATCTTGTCGTCGGCTGCAACCAGGATCGATATGTTATTGCGGCTTCCGCCGTAAGAGATCATGCGGATCGAAATGCTTTCAAGTGCCTGGAATATGGTGGATGCAAGTCCTTTATTTTCAGCAATAAAGTCACCTACAATACAAATAATGGCCTGATCTTTATCGACTTCCAGTACACCAAACTTCTTGAGATCGACAGAAATATCGTTCAGGTATTTATCGTCGTCAATGGTAACCGAAATTGCTACTTCAGAAGTAGTGATCAGGTCGATAGAGGTCTTGTAGCGCTCAAATACCTCAAATACCGAACGCAAGAAACCATAAGCCAGCAACATTCGTCCCGAGCGGATCTTGATCGCCGTGATGCCGTCTTTTGCAGCTACTGCCTTGATTTGTCCGCCCTGGGTCTTGTTGCTGATCACCGTTCCCTTGGCCTGTGGCTGCATAGTGTTCAGCAGTTTTACCGGGATGTTTTTCAGCTTGGCCGGAAGTACACTCGACGGGTGGAGGATCTTTGCCCCGAAATACGCAAGCTCGGCAGCTTCTTCAAAAGAAAGTTCTTCGATCGGGCGGGTGCGTTCCACGATCCGCGGATCGTTGTTGTGCATCCCGTCAATGTCGGTCCAGATCTGTATCTCATCGGCCTGGATCGCAGCACCGATAAGCGATGCGGTGTAATCGCTCCCACCGCGTTTCAGGTTATCGATCTCACCGAAACTGTTGCGGCAGATGTATCCCTGGGTGATGATGATCTTGTCTTCCTCACCGGTAATGTATTGCGCAATGTTTTGCGTGGTAAAAGGAATCTCCGGCTCGTTGTCCTCATCGATCCGCATAAAATCAAGTGCAGGAATGAGTTTCGACGGCAGGTTCTTCTCCTGCAAAAACAAGTAAAACAGTGTGGTAGAAAGCAATTCGCCTTCTGCCAGCACTGCTTTTTCTTCGTGGATGGTAAACAGATCCTCGGTAAAAGTTCTGAGATACTTAAAGTGTTCGTGTATAACCTGTTCCGCCTTCTTAACAAAAGCTTCGGTTGAATAAAGTTCCGTACAAACCCGTTTATATTTCGCCTCGAGTTCCAGTATCTTCTCACCGGCAGCAGTAATGTTGTCCTGGTGCAGGTAGCTGGATATCTCCACCAATGCGTTGGTGGTTCCCGACATGGCCGATAATACAACGATCTTCGGCCGGCTTTCGGCCAGAATAAGTGTGGCCACTTCGTTCATACGAGCGGCAGAACCTACAGAGGTCCCGCCAAACTTCATAATTACCATTGGTAAATGGGGGATTAAAGGTTAAGGGGGTAAAGGGTTAAATGGTTAAGGGGTGAAAGGTTTAAACGGTTGTTTCTTAACCTTTTAGTCCGGTGAGTTTTTTCTCAAGGGCTTCCATACGATCGTCAAAATCCTTGTACAGTCGGCTGTAGTGTGCTTTTACCTCTTTCCCTACAAATTCGCTGGTCTTCCCGATTTCGTGCATCACGTCGTCTACCAGTTCTGCTGTCTGATCGATCAGGTCGTTGATCTCTGCACTCTTTTTCGGCTGGGCCTGTTCAGCGTCCAGGCAATGGTCTGCAAAGCGTTCTGTAATATGATTGATCTTCTTTTTCAGGTCTCTTCTGTTCATGTCGGTTGATTTTAACGCCCAAGGTAATCAATAAGGGTATCTGATAAATTCAGAAGTTTGTAGCCCCTTTGCCGCTTTTCCCCGCGTTGCCGCGAAAATAGCACTCTTAACCTTAATTTGTCCTGTCATTCTATAATTATGAAGAAAATAATCCTCCTACTTCTCATTCTTCCCATACAACTATTAGGACAGGTCCGCTTAAAGTATGCCCAGAATCTTTCGCTGACGTACGAGGAAATTGTAAGCGCTTATCAGCAACTGGCAGCCACTTACCCCAACCAGTGTAAACTGGAGGTAGCCGGAAAAGGCGACAATGGCCGTGAGATCTATACCCTCGAGATCTTTCCGGTGAATAAGGCGGCTGAAAACGTAACCCTCCTCATTAACAACGGAATACATGCCGGTGAGCCGGATGGAATCGACGCAAGTATTGAATTTGCCGAACAGGTACTGAAAGGCACACTGCGCTATCCGAATACCCGTATCGTGATCATCCCGGTATACAATGTAGATGGAAACTCAGTACAATCGTGCTGCACCCGGGCCAATCAAAACGGTCCGCTCAACCAGGGATTCCGCGCCAACTCTCGCAATCTCGACCTGAACCGCGATTTCATGAAAGCCGATGCCGAGAACACAAGGGCGTTCTTCCGGATCTTCCACCGCTATAAACCGCACTTACTCATCGACAATCACGTATCAAACGGGGCAGATTACCAGTATACCATGACCCTGATAAGTACCCAGGCCGATAAGCTGGGAACCGTACTCGGTCCGTTTTTAAAGAATGAATTTGAACCGCAGGTATACGATGAAATGAAGAAAAAGGGAACACCGCTGGTGCCTTATGTAAATACCATTGCCGAAATTCCTGATTCCGGACTGGCAGGTTTTCTCGAAACCCCGCGCTTTGCAACCGGTTACGCCGCGCTGTTCAACTGCATCGGTTTTGTCCCCGAAACGCATATGCTGAAACCTTATGCCTCAAGGGTTGTGGCTACCCGCAAGCTGATGGAAACGATGAGCAGCTACATCGATCAGAATGCCACTCGCCTTATTGCACTGAAAAAACGTGCCGACCTGAACGACCGCAACCGGAAGATATTCCCGGTAAACTGGAAATTCGATAAGTCAAGGTCCACCACTATTCCCTTCATGGGTTATGAAGCGGGTTACAAGCCGAGTGGAGTAAGCGGACAGCCCCGCCTTTACTACGACCGCAATCGTCCGTTTACCCGCAGAATCCCGTATTACAACCGCTTTACTCCTGCCGACAGTATCACAAAACCCGCCGCCTACCTTATTCCGCAGGCCTGGAAGCAAGTCATCAGCCGACTGGAACTCAACGGGGTGAAGTATTCAAGACTTGAAAAAGATACCGTGATCACCGTACAGGCCAGCTACATCAGTCAGTTCCAGACTTCCGGCCGGCCGTACGAAGGGCATTACCTCCATTCTGCAACCAGCCGTACCACCAAACGTATGGAGCAGCAGTTTTTTAAAGGAGATTACCTCATCTCCACCGACCAGCCTGCTGTCCGCTTCCTGGTAGAGGCTTTATCACCCGAAGCAGCCGACAGCTATTTCAACTGGAATTTCTTCGACTCCATGCTTCAGCAGAAAGAGTATTTCTCAGATTATGTGTTCGAAGATACAGCGGCAGAACTGCTGGAAAATGATCCTGCGCTGCGCGAAAAGCTGGAACAGAAACGAAAGTCAGATGCTGCATTCAGCACCAACGGACAGGCGCAACTCGATTTTATATACCGCAACAGTCCGTATTTCGAGAAGACTTTCCAGCTGTATCCTGTTTTTCAGTTGCCGTGAATGGTGTTCTGATGGGGTAGATTGATCAATTTGCCGAGTTTTGTTGTCCGCACCCGCCGCCACAGCGATTTAATCGCTTATTTGCGAAACATTATGAGTGCATACTATCCTTCACGCCAAGACATTGAAACCGCTCACGAGCGCATACTTCCCTACATACACCGCACACCGGTACTTACCAATGCATACATCAACCAGCTTACCGGTTGCGAAGTGTATTTCAAGGCCGAGAATTTCCAGAAGATCGGGGCATTCAAAGCCCGCGGCGGACTGAATGCCGCGCTGTCCATCCCAAAAGAAAAACTGGGAAAGGGATTGTGTACCCATTCATCGGGAAACCATGCCCAGGCCATTGCCTATGCGGCGAAAATGCTGCAGGTGCCTGCGTTTATCGTAATGCCTTCTACAGCCAATAAGGTAAAGGTGGCTGCCGTACGTGCCTATGGTGCGGAGGTGATCTTTTGCGAACCCAACCAGAAAGCCCGCGAAGAAATGGTTCAGCGCGTGGAAAAGGAAACCGGCGCGTATTTCATTCACCCTTACAACGACATTCAGGTTATTGAAGGACAAGCCACCGCGGCAAAAGAACTGCTATCGGCCTACCCCGACCTAGAACTGCTGTTCGTACCGGTTGGCGGCGGCGGATTACTGAGCGGGACCTGCCTCTCTGCAAAATACTTTGGCAAAGACGTGAAGGTATATGCCGGAGAACCCGAAGCTGTAAACGATGCCTGGCAGTCGATCCAGCAGGACACCATTGCCCCGGCAACAGGCAACCCTACCATTGCCGACGGACTTACGGTTTCGCTGGGAAACCTCACCTACCCGATCATTAAACAGGAGGTAAGCGGTATACTTACCGTTAAGGAAGATGAGATCCGTTCTGCCATGAAACTGGTGTGGGAACGCATGAAGATCGTTATCGAACCGTCATCGGCTGTGCCGCTGGCTGCCCTGCTCGCCAATACCGACCTGTTCCGCGCAAAAAAGATCGGGATCATCATTTCCGGTGGAAACGTAGATCTCGCTGCACCACTACCTTTCCAGGCTGTATAACAGCCGTTTGCCGCTGGCCCGATTTCTGTAAGTCGTTTTTTTAGCCTACATTCACCTAAACCACGACCCCCAGCCTATGGAAAGCAGCAAGCTCATCTCTCACTTCTACACCAGTTTTCAAAACAAGGATTACCGGGCCATGCAGGAATGCTACGCCGATACCGCCACCTTCACCGATTCGGTTTTTGTGGGCCTGAATGCCGATGAAGTCCGTGCGATGTGGGAAATGCTCTGCTTAAAGGCAAAAGACCTCACCATCGAATTCAATATCAGACAGTCAAACGACCAGTACGCCTGTGCCGAATGGATTGCTACCTACACCTTTTCATCAACCGGCAACGAAGTAAAGAACGTCATCGAAGCCGAATTCCTCATCCGCGACGGGAAGATCGTCAGCCACCACGATAATTTCGATTTCTACCATTGGTCACGCCAGGCACTCGGCCTTAAAGGCTTGTTCCTCGGCTGGACCCCTATCGTAAGAAACCGCGTGAGGACTACTGCGCGGAAGAATTTGGATCATTTTATGAGTAGTAAGAGGGAGCGGGTGATGGCGTAGGGAGGCTCTCTGCTGTGGGTTTTGGGACAGAAGTTGGGGGTTCCTCGCTGCGCTCGGAATGACGGCTTTGTATTTGTGAGCTTGGATTTCGAGCGCAGCCGAGAAATCTCATCATTCCCCCCTTTTAACCTCTCGTCATTCCGAGCGCAGCGAGGAACCTCCTAATCGACCGAAGGGAGTAATTTCAGTTTTTGAAAGAGGAAAGAAACCCCGGTACAACTTTTGAAAACCAACCCATAAAGTAAAATTTATGCGTTTATTCCTCTACACCTTCCTCACCCTCCTCGTTACCAGTATCACTGCCCAAAACCGCCCCGAACACCTTG
>JAZKEZ010000018.1:0-82179 GCA_040386675.1 Bacteroidota bacterium
CGCTGTATTGCCGATCATTCTTGGCTTCCAACTGGTCCTTGCAGCAGTGAATTACGACATCCAGAATATCCCGAAAGAACCCCTAAGTACCAAATAATCGCATGAACGAACACACTGAAACCCCTCATCCTTTTTGGAAAAGACCGTCTAACTGGGCGCTGGCATTGTTTGTCATTGCATCGTTCTGGTCGCTTACCAACCAGCGGCTCTGGAAAGACAAGGGTGTGATCCAGTCGGATGTTATTTTCTACTACGAGATCGTTCCCGCGACCATCCTGCACGGCGATCCGTTTTTTACGTTCATAGATTCAATTCCCGAGAAAGACAGGCAATACTGGTTACTGAGAGATTCTGTAACACACCGGGGCTTCTCGAAGACCACTATCGGACTCGCAATTACCTATACGCCTGTATTCATCATCACCTGGGCCGCAACCGAAATACTTGGGATACCTAATGGCGATTTCGATCCGTGTTTCCATTTCTCTGTGGCCTTTAGCACCGTACTTTTTGCCTGGATAGGACTGTGGTTCTTCCGCAGGGTGATCCGGCGTTTCTGCTCCGAAATTGCGACCACCATACTGGTGTTGCTTGCCGGTTTTGCTACGGGTTATTGGCATTATACAGTCATGTCGCCGGGGTATGGACACGTGTTCAGCGCCGCATTGATTGCAGCATATGTCTGGTATAACATCAGGTATAAAGAACAAGGAGTAACCAGATATCTGTTGCAAATGTGCTTCCTGCTTGGATTGATCACTCTGATCCGCCCGTCTAATTTGCTCATTGTCCTCTGGACGCTTTTGTATACTCCGGATAAAGTTAACCTCGTTACGGTTTTCAGGTATTGGTGGAAGCGCATACTGCCTTTGTCAGTTGGCCTGGTAATGTTCATGCTTCCTATCCTCCCTCAATTGTTAGTGTGGAAAGGCGTTTCTGGGAATTGGTTAATGTACAGTTACGGCGACGAGAAATTCTTCTTCGACAATCCCCACCTGCTAAGCGGTTTGTTTGGATTCAGGAACGGTTTCTTTGTCTATTCACCGATCCTGCTGCTCTGTTTCCCAGGGTTTGTATTGCTCTGGAAAAAAGACAAAAACCTGTTCATTGCTACCATTGCCTTCATGTTCATCAACAGCTACGTGATTTACAGCTGGTGGTGCTGGTGGTACGGTGGCAGTTTCGGAAGCCGTCCGCAACTCGATACCCTTATAATCACTCTGATCCCGGTGGCACTGGCAGTGGAGTGGTCGCTGAAACGGGTATTGTTTAAAATTGCAATGATCACCGCGCTGGTCTTATTTAGCGTGCTTTCGCTGTTTCAAAGTTATCAGTCTAAAAAAGGAGTGATCCACTGGGATGCCATGACCTCAGACGAGTACTGGGGAGTGTTCGGCAAAATGAATCTGCCATTCGATGCCGGTTACCGCATAAAAGAACCGGATTACATTGGTGCACAAAGAGGCAATGAATATCCGATCATCGTAGACCATAAAATGATCGAAAATGAATTTGAACTCGAAACCGACAAGGAATTTCCGATAACCTTTACGTTCAGGGCAGACAGCCTGACGGGTGTTACGAAATTGTACACACTGGTGCATTTCAAACCCGAAGATGGGTTCAACGACCGGCTACACATGGTAATGACCGTAGAATCGGCGCCAGGTGTTACCGCAGTCCTTGAAACACACGATTTGTATAGTCCGTATATCAGTTCGGGCAACTGGTACACCACCAAAATGCAGATCGCCATTCCTGAGGGGCTGCCTCCAACTGCGATCATTAAATGTTTTTTCTGGAACCCGTATAAGCAACGTTTGAAAATTAAAAACTACACATTAAGGAATTTCTAGATCGCAGTACACGCATTCCGGTTTTTAATAAGATCATCTCCCTCTACTATGTTATTCAGCTCGCTTGTCTTTCTCTTTGTTTTCATGCCGTTGCTTCTCGGGCAATACTACCTGGCTTCATCGAAATTGCGCAACCTGGTGCTCATCGGGTTCAGCCTCTTTTTCCACGCCTGGGGCGGGATCGGGTTCACGTTCATCCTTTTTCTTTCCATCGTATTCAACTATTTCATTGCCCGTGAGGTAGGAAAAGGCGGACCACGGCGAAAGCTGTATTTCCAGCTCGGACTTGCCGGTAACGTACTGGTACTGCTGGTGTTCAAATACCTCGATTTCTTTGTAGATAATACCAATTCCCTGGCTTCACTGCTGGGGGCAGATCATGAACTGCTGCACCACTTCAACCTGGCACTTCCGCTCGGCATCTCCTTCTTCACCTTTCACCAGATGTCGTTCCTGTGGGACATATACCGCTCCAACGATTACGGGAAACTGAAGTTCGCCGACAGCGTGCTGTACGTGAGCTTTTTCCCTCAACTGATTGCCGGACCGATTGTGCGGTACAAAGACATTATCGGGCAGATCAAGGACCGAACAGAGACTGCGGCCCTGTTTCATTCCGGGATCTGGCGTTTTAGTCTCGGACTGTTTAAGAAACTGATCTTTGCCAACACCTTTGCCGTTATCGCTGATGAGGTGATGACAAAAGACCCGTCGGTACTCACGTCCAGCGGTGCCTGGATGGGAATTCTGGCATATACCCTACAGATCTATTTCGATTTTTCCGGCTATTCAGATATGGCCATTGGTCTGGCCAGGATGTTTGGCTTTCGATTCATGGAGAACTTCAATTTTCCGTACATCTCCACCAGCATCAAGGAATTCTGGAGAAGATGGCACATCTCGCTGTCCAACTGGTTCAGGGACTATGTGTACATTCCGCTGGGCGGGAACAAAGGATCAAATTCCAGGACGTATTTCAACCTGCTGGTCGTGTTCTTACTCACCGGATTCTGGCACGGTGCCAGCTGGAGTTTCGTATTCTGGGGACTGTTCCACGGATTTTTCCTGGTGATGGAACGACTTGGACTGGATAAGCTGCTCAACCGTGTTCCGAAGGTGTTGTCGTGGCTGTATACAATGGTTATAGTAATGATCGGGTGGGTGTTTTTCCGTATCGAGAATTTCAGGCTGGCCGCCCGTTACGTGTACCGCATGCTGAAGTGTGACACCGGTAGCAAATATTCGGCGATTCGCTTCCTCGATAATGAGAAAATGGTGATCCTCGCACTTGGACTACTTTCGTGCACCGGCATTTTCCTTTTTCTTCAGCAAAAAGCAAGGGCGGCATTCCCCGCGATTCTGGGACCGGAGACCAACAGCTACGCACTTTTGAAAGGCGGACTGGCGCTGCTCATGTTCGGTTATGCCGTACTCACTTTAAATTCAGGCTCGTATAACCCTTTTATATACTTCAGATTTTGAAAAACGCCGGCACCAAATTCATTCTCCTGCTGTTTCTGTCGATACTGGTTATACCGTTGGTAAATGCTGTGTTGCACATCAAATCGTTTGAGCAGAAAGATGAGAACCGGGTATTTACGCCAATGCCCGAAGCCAATATCAGGACGCTCGACAAGTATCCGCGCGAATTCGAAAATTATTTCAACGATAATTTCTCGTTCCGATCGCCTTTGCTTGATCTCATTCACCAGGTAAAATACCACGTGTTCAACGTGTCCCCGAACCCCAATCAGAATGTGATCGGCAAAAACGGCTGGTGCTTTCTTACGGGTAAGGAAAAAGAGGTGTATGAAGGAAATCTTGATCTCACTCCAACTCAGCTGGATACCCTCGACCTGATCTGGAAAAAGCGCATTGCCTATTTCAACGAAAGAGGAATAAAATGCTATTGGCTGATCGCGCCTACCAAGCACCGCATATACAGCGAAGAATTGCCGAACAGCATCGCAATAAACCATGGTAAATCTCGGGTGGAACTGCTCAAAGAACATATGTCAGCGAGTTTCCCCGGACTCATCATCGATCCGACGCCGGCACTGCTGGCTGAAAAGAAGAACAGGAAACTGTATTTCAAACTCGACAACCACTGGAACGTAAACGCCGGACAAATTGCTTCCGCAGAACTGATGAAGGCAATTGCGAAAAACTTCCCTTCGGTAGCCCCAGTAAAGTACGGCGACTACACCTGGAAGGATACCATTACCAGTCACGGCTACGATAAGAATGTACTGGGTATTGCCTCACTTTCTGAAAAAGAACAGGTGTTCAAATACCACAAAGAACTGGCCCCGGCCGCCCCGAATTTTGGTTTTCCGGTTACCGAAGGCTTCCCTTATCCCTGGGAATACGAGTTCCATTACGTACGCAACCCGTCAGATACAACATTGCCTCGTTTACTGGTGATGCGCGATTCTTTCGGAAACCAGATGATGCCGTTTTTAAAGGAAGGCTTTAACGAAAGCGTGTTCATTTTCGATGCCTGGAAATACGGGATGGATCAGAACATCATCGATAACTATAAACCTAAGATCGTTGTGTTCATCACGCTGGAAACTCACCTCGAAAACGTGATCCAGTACAACAATTTCTGGTGATAGGTTTTTGCCGGTATGGCAGGATCACTTCCCGCTATTCCCTTTTATAAACTCAGACAACTTCCCATAAGACTTACTCTTGTCTTTTTCCGGAACTACTACAGGAGTTGCTGAAGGGGTATCAGTTTCAGCGGTTTCATCATTCCGGCTAACGATCGGTTCAGTTTCAGGAACAGGTTCGGTTTCGCGAACAGAAGTTGTTTCAACCGATTCGGCCACTGAAGCCGGTTCATCGATGCTGGGTTCAGTACCATTTTCTGCAGACACCAGCGGAATATGGATCTCCTCTGCAACACGTTCCATTTTTTGATGCTCCATCTCCAGTTTTAGCCGCAGCAATTCTGCACTTACCTGGTCGGCAACAGAATCGGTGGGATTCACCGAGGAGCTGATGCGGTCGTATGTGCTTTCAGCGGCGAGATGTTTTTTCCAGATCGGTTCTTCGGGCTGGTCGACCGGCATTTCCTGCGATGCACTGCCTGTGATCAGTATTTCGGGTTCACTCTCCTGAATTTCTGCCGGCAGGTCTTCAGTTTTGAGTTCCGGAATCCGTTCCGGAACTACGTCAACAGGAGAAGCTGATTTCGGAGCATCTACTGTAACCGGCACAGGATCCGGACGGACTTCAGTCTTTATTTCAGCTCCTGCCTGCATTTTGATGCTTCCGGCTTCCATTTCCACGATCCGATCGCAGAAGTACCGGATCACGTTGTGGTCGTGGGAGATGAAAAGGTAGGTAAGTCCCAGTTCGCGCTGCAATTCGTTGAGCAGGTTCAGTACCTGTGCCTGCACCGAAACGTCCAGCGCAGCCACACTTTCGTCGCAGATCAGGATCTTCGGATTAACTGCAAGTGCCCTGGCAATAACGATCCGTTGGCGTTGTCCTCCCGAAAATTCATGTGGATAGCGGTCAGCATGTGCTGCCGAAAGTCCTACACGTTCAAGCAGTCCGTTTACACGCGAGGCTGCCTCCTCTTTATTTTTTACCAGTTCGTGAACCAGCATTGGTTCTGCAATCGCATCTCCGATCCTGATCTTTGGGTTGAGCGAACTGAACGGGTCCTGGAAGATCAGCTGAACTTCACGCGCCCATGTTTTTCCCTGCGACAAGGTAGCGCTGATCACCGGTTTGCCTTTGTAGATCACCTGTCCGGAAGTAGGGGAGACCCAACCGGCCAGCACACGGCCAACGGTTGTTTTTCCGCAGCCAGAAGGTCCGATAACGCCTACGGTTTCTCCCTGGCGTAAACTCAGGCTGACGTCTTTCACGGCAACCACGGGCTGTGGTTTTTTAAGCCACCCGCCGCTTTGGTAAATCACCGAAATGTGGTCAAGGGTGATGAGTGTCTTCCCGATCTGTTTCTCCGGTAGTATTTTCGGCTTAAAATCAGGATCCGACAGGAAATCGCGCACGGTGGGTAGTACTTTGCCCCGCTTGCTTTCGTCGGGTTTCGATTTAAGCAGTCCACGGGTATAAGGATGTACAGGATTGGTGAACACCTGTTCCGCAGAACCGGATTCACGAACCTCACCGGATTGCATCACCACAACTTGATCTGCAATTTTGCGGACCACGTCCAGATCGTGACTGATAAACAGCAGGGCCATACGATTCTTCCGCTGCAGTCTGGAGATCAGTTCGAGGATTTCGTCCTGTACTTTGGGATCGAGCGCTGTTGTGGGTTCATCGGCAATGAGCAATACCGGGTTATTTGCCAGTGCCATGGCGATCATCACACGTTGCTGCTGTCCTCCGCTCAATTCATGAGGATAGCTGTTAAACATTTCCTCCGGCCGCGGCAGCTCCACTTCTTTAAACAGCTGAACGACTCTTTTCCGCGTCTTTTCCCGGTCGTTTTCACCTTCATGCGCTGTAATGATTTCGGCTACCTGTTCTCCACACTTCAGCACAGGGTTAAGTGCCGCCATTGGTTCCTGGAAGATCATGGAGATCGCTTTCCCGCGAAATTCCCGCATCTTGTCCGGTTCCAAGTCCAGCAGGCTGGTAATCGTCTTCTCGTACTTCAGAACTATGGTGCCCTCAATAAGGCTTCGTTCAGGATTCAGCAATTGCAGGATACTCAGCGAACTCACTGATTTTCCGGACCCGCTTTCACCAACGATCGCAAGCGTTTCCCCCTCGCCGATATCAAAGCTCAGGTCGTGAACCACACGTTGGTACCCGGATTTCCCGGCAAACTCAACCGAAAGGTTTCTTACAGAAAGCACGCTGTTGGTCATCTGGGTAGCATTAGGTTCTTTGGGTACATCATGGATCGGGCATTCCACATGTGCTGCGAACGGGTTTTAAATCGGGTGGTCTTCGGCGTTAATGGTTACCCGATCAGGATCCCGGCCTTGTGCAACACAGGGATCGATGTGGTATTGCTCAACTGGATACTCTCGGGTAAAAAGATAAACTTCTTGTCGAAAATGGTCCGGTCGATGTAAAAACTTACCCAGTATTCATTGGTCAGACCGAACAGTTCTTCCATAATGGGTTCAATCAGCACATACGATTTTGCAGGGATCACCTCGAAAAAGTGTCGCAGCGTTGAGGTCTTGGTTTTCTCGCCTTTGGCTTCACCGTATCCCGTAGAACTGACCAGCACACTTTCGATCGGCTCGTCTTTCTGGTTGATCAGGTAAACGTTCCACCTGCTTTCTCCGTCCTCAGCCGTTTCTTTTGTTATTCCAACCGATACTCCCTTTACTTCAGGGATTTCAATGTCTTTTCTCATTAATGAAGTAATTCTTTTGCGAGGTCAATGTAACGGTACACATCCAGCGGATGCCCGTCTTCATTCACCTCCTCACGTTTCTTGCCAAGTCTTACTGCTATGGCGTTTTCTTCGGGCAATATTATGATATATTGACCTAAAATTCCACGCAGGTAGTAGTAGTGTTTTCCCTTGTGCTGCACCAGCCAGAAACTCCGGCTGCTGTAGCGCGAGTTTTCCCCGCCGTCCTTTACCTTTACCGGCGCTGCGGTTCTCGCTTCGGCCACAAACGAACTGTCCAGCAATTGCTTTCCGTTAAAGTGGCCTTCCTGTAGCATCAGCTGACCCAGCCGGGCAAAATCGGTAGCGGTTGCATACCAGCAGCAATAAGCTTTTTCAGTTCCGCCGTCGTGATCGAGGCTCCAGTACGCGTCGTGCTCGGCAGCCAAAGGTTGCCACAGTTTGAGGGCAGCATATTCCGATAGTGGCATTCCAATAGCACGCTCTAGCGCAAGTGCAAGTAATGCGGTGTTCCCGCTTTTATACTCGAACTCCTTTCCCGGCGTGGTTTCAGGTGTCATTTTTTCGACCAGTTTGGTGAGGTCTGTACCATAATATGCCTCAGCATTGTCAGAAAACGGGTTGCCGCTGCTTTCGGTCCAGGTCAGCCCGGAGGTCATAGACATCAGGTGTTCCAGCGTCACTTTCTCGCAACCCGGCTTGTTGAACTCCTTCAGGTACTTGTTCACCGGATCCTGCAAACTGGCAATATATCCCTCCTGATGCGCAATTTGTGTAAGCATCGCCACAATGCTTTTCGCCATCGAAAACGAGTTGGACACCGTAGTATCGGTATGTTCGTCGAAGTACTGCTCATGGAACAACTCCCCGTTTCTTACAACCAGAAAAGCCTTTGTTCCCAAGGAGTTCAGGTAATCTTCACCCGGTTTCCCGATTGCTTTTGTATTGTAGTCGGATGCCTTTTTCCAGGACTTGTGCTGGCGCGAAGGAATAGTTCTTGAATCGAATTTTTTAAGATCGTAGATTCCCGGCCCCGACTGACCGCTTAAATAGGTCTTTGCAATGGCAGTGTAGAAATAGGTCTTACCAAACAGGATAACCCCGGTATTAAAAAGTATAAACGCAACTAAAAGTAACCACCCAAGTTTTTTGAAGATCTTCATTTTTTCGGCCTTGTTTGAATCGGGAAGATAGTAATAATGCCAACCCGGCTTTCCAATATCAACCCAAGAATGAGTAGTCGGGCAGTTCGTTAATTTGTTGAAAAGGAGAAATTGGACCAGGTTTTTAACGTTGTGATAACTATTGACACCACTAACCACTTAAATCTCACCCACCTATGGCTAGGATCATGAAATACGTAGAAAGCTGGTTTAATAAGCGTTATGGCTGGCTGCTCACAAACGGCAACAAAGAATTACCTTTTTTTGAGGGCGAGGACAACGAGATCAGTTGATCAATAAGCAGCGTGTTTTTTTAACCGCAAAGACCGCTAAGAAAACCGCAAAGGGCACAGAGAGATGATCTCAGCGCCCTTTGGGTATAACACCTTTCTCAGTCAAAAGTGTTTATCAGCAATAAATAAGTACGTCATTCCGGGCGCAGCGAGGAACCTACTTCTTTCTCACCCTGATCACCTTTTTAATAATCACAGTCTCCCCTTCAGCACCCTCAACTCCATACTTTTTCTTTAATTCTGCCGGCGTCAGCGTTTCCTCAGTCTCGCGTACCACAGTTGTGCCTGAGCGGTTCGTATACCTGGAATTTGACGTGCTGTTCTGCGCAGGATCCTCGAGGTGTTTCTCAAGCTTTTCCATTTGTTTCTGAAACTCCTTGCTGTCGAAATTCTTGCTGTCAAAAGAGAAGTGTGTCGAGTCCATGGTGAAGTTGAAATCTTTAGCGATATCATTGAGCATTTGGCCCATTTCGATCTCTTCTATTTCCTCTTTCCCGTTTTCATCGATCTTCTTAATGATCATCTTTCCATCCTTATGGATCACCGAAACCTCACCGTCATCGTGACTTACGTGCACTGAACCATTAGGACTGCCAGAAGCTTCATCTTCAGTCCACACCTGGAAATTATTGGAATTTTTTCCGTCATTCAGCTCCTGCATTTTGGCATTTGCTTCGTCGCCGGTGTATACCTCCTTTTTCTCTTTCCCATTTTCCCGCGTTACAATGGTGAGTGTTTGTTTACCGTTATTGTTGCTGTATTCCACCTTTCGGTTTACCGATGTATTGGGTTTACTTTGTGCGGATACGCTTACAGACCCGATTATCAGAGCTGTAGCAAGAAATAGTTGTACCTGTTTCATAAACAAATGGTTTGAGGTTGATGGATCAAAACTACTTTAGGCCGGTGTGGGATGTGGTTAATGGGCGGTTAAATGCAGTTAAAAGTTGTTAAGCATTGGTTTGTAGGGAGTTGCCCGGATAAATTTGTTTTGTGAAAAAGGGGATGATCAGATACCTGGTAATTGCTACCAGTGCGGCGTTGTTAGGATTGATTACCGTACAGTTCTACTGGATCGGCAATGCGATTGAATTAAGAGAGCAGGAATTTAGCCAGAGTGTAGACAATGCATTGTTCTCCGTAGTCCAGAAACTGGAGAAAAAAGAGGCGATTGATCACATCGAGGCACACGACCTCGGGAAACTCATGTTCCGGGTAAACAACAACAGCAATACCATTCATTCAGGAACCGGCGAACTCAACGACTCGGTACTTTTTGCCGGCAAATCCGGGACTTACCGCATCCGCATCCGCGAAGAAAACCAGAGGGACACCATCAACGGGTATATCCGCAACTCAAAGATCACCCGCAAAACCATAGAAAACGAGAACGGACAGCCGCTCGACCTCAATCCTTCAACACTCGATTCGATCTCAACTGCCTGGCAGGATGCCTCACAAACCGACCACAACTCCCGCGTTTCGATGCTTGAAGAAGTGGCCAATCAGTGGTTCTCCGGAACACTTTCAAAACCGCTTTCTGAACGCATTAACCCCGAATACCTGGATTCTGTTATCCGCTGCGAACTCAAATGCCGTGGAATAAAGACCGACTACAAACTCGGCATCTTCAGCGCACAGGGCGAACCGCTCCAGCTGGTGAGCAACGGCGACCGCGCCCTGAACAAACTTCATCCGGAGGTCTTCCATGCCAGGTTGTTTCCGAACGACCTCATCGTAAACCCGAATTTCCTGACTATATATTTCCCGAACCAGAAGATATACCTCGTGAAAACGGTATGGTTAATGCTGCTGGCTTCCGTACTCTTTATCGGGATTATTCTGATGACCTTCATTAAAACCATTCAAACCATCCTCAAGCAGAAAAAGCTGAACGAGATCAAGAACGATTTCATCAGCAACATGACGCACGAGCTGAAAACCCCGATCAGTACGATCTCCCTGGCCTGCGAAGCCATCTCCGATCCTGATGTCGACAAAAACAGTCAGCGGGTACACAGTTTTGTTGGAATGATACGCGACGAGAACCGTCGATTGGGAATGCTGGTGGAAAACGTGCTGAAAAGCGCCGTACTCGACAGGGGAGAGGTGACGATGGAGAAAGACGAGATCGAACTGAACGACCTGATCAAAGATGTGGTAAAGAACATCCAGATCCAGGCGTCAAGCAGGGGAGGATACATCGGAATTTCGCTCAACGCCGTAAATTCGGTGATCAAGGCAGACCGGGTGCACTTTTCCAATATCATCTACAATTTATTAGACAATGCTGTAAAGTATTCCACGAAAGCTCCTGAAGTGCTGATCTCCACTTCATCCGACAAACATGGAATCACCGTTAAAGTAGCAGACAAAGGTCTCGGGATATCCCGCGACGACCAGAAAAAGATTTTTGAGAAATTTTACCGGGTGCCAACCGGAAACGTGCACAACGTGAAAGGATTTGGTTTAGGTTTGAGTTACGTGAAAGCCATCGTTGAGAAGCATTCCGGGACCATAGACCTGGAAAGCACAATGGGCAGAGGCTCGGTATTTACTATTTATATCCCTTTTCAATATGAGCAAGATTAAAGTACTGGTAGTAGAAGACGACCCGAACCTCGGGACTTTGCTGAGCGAATACCTCAATGCAAAAGGCTTCGAAACCAAACTGTGTAATAATGGAGAAACCGGCTTCGAGGCATTTAAAAACCAGAAGTTCGACATCCTTTTGCTGGATGTGATGATGCCTGTGAAAGACGGCTTTACCCTGGCCGCAGAGATCCGCACAACCGACAAAAATGTGCCGATCATCTTCCTGACCGCGAAATCACTGAAAGAAGATACCCTGAAAGGATTTGAGGTTGGCGGCGACGATTACCTCACCAAGCCTTTTACCATGGAAGTATTGCTGGCACGGATGAATGCGGTGCTGCGCCGCTCCGGTGCGCTCGATAATCTGGAGGAAAAAGTGTTCCGCATCGGAGAATACATTTTCGATCACGAACACCAGCTGCTGAAGCACTTTGAGGAAGAGCGTAAGCTTACTACCAAAGAAAACGACCTGCTGTACCTGCTGTGTAAAAACAAGAATACCGTTCTCGAAAGAGACGCTGCGCTGAGATTCATCTGGGGCGACGACAATTACTTCAACGGACGTAGTATGGACGTTTACATTGCCAAATTGAGAAAGTACCTCAAGGAAGACGAATCGGTGGAAATTGTGAATGTTCACGGCAGAGGTTTTAAACTTTTGCTCAACTAAACCCGCCGGTTTTTCGGTGTTAAGTTTACAATCTGCTTATCACTGAAAGATCACCGATAATCCCACATTAATTTTTTGATTTGAAGCCCGGTCTGTTTTACAGCCGGGCTTTCTAGTTTACTGATCTTCAGGTTTATATATTGATAAAATACGTAGCGTGCCGTATTGTTTCGAATAGTTGTAAAATAAATCCGGTGAATGGGTAAAAATCCAAGGTTGAGCTGTGGAAAAAATTCTATTTTTGCCGTTAGCTATAAATAGTGTTTGGAAACTACTTAAAGATTTAAATGAAAAACAACTACCTATGAAACAATTCAACCAATGGCTTCTTGCTTTGGGAATCATGTGTTTCTCGCTTGGTGTTTGGGCACAGGATACGCCCAATGCCTGCGGTTCTGCATACTTGATCCCAACCGGAGGCTCTCGCTCTGTGTCAATACCGGCTTCCTCAGATACGGTATGGCATTCGTTTACCCCCGCTGCCAACGGGTACATTACCATCAGTTCTTGCGACAAGTCAAACACTACGGCTGATACCAGGCTTTTCCTTTTCCAGGGAACCTGCGGATCTTTGGTGCCGGTAGCAACAAGCGACAATGACTGTGGACTGGCTGCTGCATTGAACAATATCGCAGTAGTTGGCGGACAGACTTATTTCATCCGTTGGGACAATAAGGCTGCAACAGCTCTTAGCTTTATTTTCACTACTTCATTCGTTGCAAGCGGGTCATACACTCAGCCTGCTAACGATAACATTTGTAACGCTACAGCTATTACTGTTGGCGGTTCATCAGTTGCCGGTAACAACCAATACGCAACTGTTCAGGGAAGTGCAGAACAAAACCTGTCTATTCCTGTAGTAGCCAATGCAACTCAAAGCGGCTGGCTCATCGATCGTAACATCCACAGTTCAGTTTGGTACAAATTCGTTGCTCCTACTACAAATGCAGTAACGATCGGTATTTCAAGTGCATTCGATCACCAGGTGGCGGTTTTCTCAGGAAACTGTAACAACATCGCTTCACTTACTTTCCTATCTGCTTTTGATGACGTAAACAGCGGCGAAAGCTACTGTGTTACTGCAGGTAATACCTACTACATTCTTGTTGACGGTTTCGGAACTGAAACCGGTGCTCACACAGTATCCATTAACGGTCTTGACCTGATCAGACCACACATCGCAATCATCGATGTAACCACTAACGCGGTTAACGGAGCGCTTTGCCCTGGTTCTTCTAACTGGAACCTGACCGGCAGACTTGCTTCTCAATCAAATCTAGCTACTGTATCAACGTTTGGTTATGTTAACTCACTAATGTACTCATGGAATGGTACTCCTTCTTCAAGTGTTCTTCCGGCAGTTGGTGCAGGTGCATACAACCTGACGATCACTGATGTTTGTGGTGCGACCTATACTGCATCTGTTGTTCTTGCCGACACTACTATCGAAACTTTCGATTTGCAACTTGGAACCATCAACGGTCCGCTTTGTGTAGATAGCGCAAACGGTTCAGTAATTCTTAGTTCAGTTGCCGGATACAAATTCGCTGACGGTTCTCACAATGCAACCGACAGCATCCACTACACTTACAAATACCTTCCGTCTATCACTCCAACCAACACCCAGATCTTTGGTGCACCGGTAGTAGGAGTAGCTAACATTAACCAATTCAGCAACCTGTATGAAGGATTCTACCGCGTTTACGCAATGGATGCCTGCGGAAATGTTGACTCGGTTTCTTTTGCATTGGTAGATCCGGTTTCAACTCCTGTTGTACTGGACCTAGTATCTGCAAACAATCCAATCTGTAACAGTTCTTCTACCGGTAGCATCACCATCAGCGCAACCGGCGGAGCTGCAAAGCCACTTACCTACACTTGGGAACTGAGCACAGACGGTGGAAACATCTGGTTGCCAACTTCTTTCAACACAGCAACCATTTCTGATGTACCAGCCGGTATGTACAGAGTAGTAGCTTCAGATCCTTGTGGTCAGCCTTCTGATACACTGGTAGTTACTCTGGTTGATCCTTCAGTTTCTCACCTTTCTTACACTGCTTCACAAACTAACCCAACTACCTTCGCAGCTAAAAATGGCTCGATTGCACTAACTGTGTCTGGTGGACTTCCACTTCACAGTTCAGTATGGTTTGTTGATGGTGTGATTACTCCTGAGTACAACAATGCATTGTCACTGAGCAATCTTCCACAGGGAATTTACCGTGTGGTAGTTTCTGATACCTGTATTCTTTCAGGCATCATCGACACTACTTTTGTTCTTCTTGCTCCTCTTAGCAACGACGTAGCTTGTGATGCAATTACCATCACTGAAAACGACACACTTACAACGTATCACAACTTCGGGGCAAACGCTACCGAAGGTCTTGATATTCCTTACAGCCAGGATGGACGTTTCACAGGATGGGGTATTGATACCAACATCAACCGTTCAGTTTGGTTCAAATTTGTTGCTCCTGCGAGCGGTGCAGTTTCTCTGAAAGCATCACACTACCAGGGACTTAACTCTAACCTGAACTTCGATGCTCAGGTAGCTGTATTCAGCGTTGGTGCTTGCGCCACTGAGTCAGGATACAGCCTTATTGCTGCAAACGACAACAACTTCAACGGCGGACCGGTTAACGATGCTTACGTTGAGGCACTTTGTCTTACTCCGGGAACTACCTACTACGTTCTTGTAGACGGTTACCAGGGTATCGGCGAGGAAGGTATTTTCTCTCTCGACCTGAATGCACTTAACATCAGCCCGCTTACTGTAAATACTTCTGCCAGCCAGCCAACGTGTATCGATCCTCTTGGAGAGATCTCTTTCAGCAACATCACTGGTGGTGTATACAGCGAGCAACCTGAACTTTACACCTATACTTACACCTTCTCAGGTGGCGGAAGCGGTAAGATCACTGTTGACGGTTTTGGTGACATTGTTACTGTAGACGATACAGCTGCAACATCAATCACTTTCGATTCACTTACCAGCGGTTCATATACCGTTACTATTTTCGATACTTGCGGTCACTCTGTGGTTAGCACGATCGAGATCGCTCCTATTCCGTTCACTCCTTTCGATCTTCAGTACACACTTGAGCAGCCTTATTGCCCTGGTGACGTACCTGGTGGTTCAATCGAATTCACACTAACAGGTGGTGGTACTCCTGACCAGTACGTTTACGAGATCCGTAAAACAACTACTTCTGTACTTCCTTTCGTTACCGGAAACTACAACTCACTTCCTGTTACCGAAGGTCTTCAGGGTGCCGGTCTTTACTTCATCCGCGTATTCGATCTTTGCGCTCCTGCAAATACCAAAGAATTCGCAATCGAACTTACAGACAGATCAAACACTCCGTTCTCTGCTGAGGCTATCGTTACTGATCCTGTATGCCCGGGTGGTCTAGGAAACGTAGTTGTTAACCTTACAGGTGGAAGATACATTGCTTACTTCGAACTTGGTGGCGATAACGGTATCTATGAAAACAGCTATACCTTCTCTAACCTTCCTGCAGGAAGCTACTCGATCTATGTTTCTGACGACTGTTCAGGTGCTGATACTACCATCTCGGTTAACATCACGGATCCTACTGCAGCGGCGATCAGCATTGCTTCTACCAAGACCAATCCTGCTTCAAACGGTGCTGATAACGGATCGGCTACTTACACCATCACTGGTGGATTCGCTCCATATTCAGTAACGGTTTACGAAACTGCGACACTTGGTGGTGCTCCTGTTTCAACAGTATCAACTACTGCTGGTGTTGCTGAAGGTGCTGCTACTACCATCAACGGACTTGGTGCAGGTTTCTACACCATCTCTGTAACTGATGCTTGCGGAATTGTTGAAGATACTGCAATCAGCTTCGAGCTGGTTAATCCTCCTGTAAACGATGCAGCTTGTTCTGCTTCTCCACTTACATTGGGCGTTGCTGCTAACGGAACTACCGTAGCTGCTACCGTACAATCAGGTGAGGCTGCTATTACTCCTCCATTGAACGTAGATTGCGATAGCTTCGAAGGCTGGTGCTTTAACAACGGCATTGATGCTTCAGTTTGGTACACCTTCACTGTTCCTGCTTCAGGTTCATTCAGTGTAGAAGCCAGCAGCGTAAACTTCGATCCACAGATCGCGGTATACAGCTCTGACAACTGTGCAAACTTTGCTTCATACACTCGTCTTGCTGCAAACGATGACAAGCAGGTTACTCCGACAAACTCTAATGCTTATGTTGAGGTTAGCTGTCTGACTCCCGGAACTACTGTATACGTTCTTGTTGATGCTTCTGACTTCCCTCAGGAAGGTGGATTCAGCATCATTGCAAACGAGATCAATACTGTTGCATTCTCGGTTACGTCTAACGTGATCAACTCTGCAAACGAGATCAGCAACAACGGATCAATTGATCTTACTGTAACTGGTGGTGTTAAACCATACACCTTCGTGTGGTCGAACGGAGCTTCTACTGAAGACATTACCAACCTTGCCCCTGGAACCTACTCTGTAGTAGTTACCGACAAGTGTGGTGCTCAGTTCACAGATTCTTTCACCATCATCTTCACCGGTATCTCTAACGATAACGCTTGTGATGCGAAACTGCTTCCTACCGATAACGTAGTACGTCAGTTCAACAATTTCCTTTCTACACTACAACCAGGTGAGTACTCTATCGCTCCTGATTCTAACAGCACCGACTGTTTCTCTAACACCAACTGGTGTAAGAACGACGGTATCGACGGTACAGTTTGGTTCAAGTTCGTAGCTCCTTCATCTACAGTTACTGTAGACCTTTGTAACGGTGCGCAAAACGACATCGATATACAGGTAGCCGTTTATGCAGTAAGCGATTGCAGCATCCTTGATCCTGCAACCTTCACACTGCTTGGTGCTAACGACGATGCTCCTTCATGTGCATTCGGTTCGGTACTTTCACTTACAGGACTTACTCCTTGTGCTACTTACTATGTAATGGTTGACTCTGATGAGGGTGAGCAGGGAACATTCGGTATCGCGATCAGAGATGAGAACTCAACTCTTAATGCAGGTATTGATACTACAGTTTCTGTATGTGTAAACGGCGGTACTATTGACATCGCTAACTTCAGAACTGCAGGTACCGATAACAACGGTACTTACGAAGATGACGACAACAGCACTGCACTTAGCGGTTCATTGTTCGACACCGACGAAGTGAATGCTGGTACTTACCACTTCACTTACACAGTAACCGACGGTTGCGGTGGATTTGATTACTCTACCCTTACTGTGGTAGTTGAGAACTGTACCGGTATCAACAAAGTTGCTGCTGCAAACACATTCTCGATCTATCCTAACCCGAACAACGGTGTATTCACTATCGAAAACACAGTTGCCGACAAGATCACTATCGAAGTATTGGATATGACCGGTAAAGTGGTGTATGACAACGCTCTTGAAGTAGTTAAAGGAAACAAGACGATTGTTAACCTTTCAGGTGCTTCAAAAGGAGTTTATACTATCCGCATCAACGGAAACAGCAACGGTTCTGAATCTCACAGGATTGTTGTTCAGTAATTCGCTTTAAACTGATAAGAGGCCCCGGGATTCCGGGGCCTTTTTTTTGCCAATTTTTTTGACCAGAACTATGAAATTACCATTCAACCTGTTCACCTGGATAGAGGAGAACCGCCAGTTTCTCAAGCCACCGGTAGGAAATAAAGTGGTCCTCGAAAACGAAGAATTCCTGGTGATGGCCGTTGGTGGACCCAATGCCCGTACCGATTATCACTACAACGAGGGAGAGGAATTCTTCTTCCAGCTGAATGGGACAATCACCGTAAAGATCCAGGAAGACGGAAAAGCGAAAGATATCGTGATCAATGAGGGTGAGGTATTCCTGCTGCCTTCCGGCGTTCCGCACAGCCCCATAAGGCCTGAAAACACGATCGGACTGGTCATTGAGAGAAAGCGCGAAAAAACCGAGAAAGACGGATTGATGTGGTTTTGTCCCGAATGCAACCACAAATTGTACGAGGAATACTTCGTGCTGAACAGTATTGAACGGGATTTCCTGCCTGTATTTAAAAAGTTCAATACCGGCGTTGAGCTGCGTACCTGTAAGGCTTGCGGCCATGTGATGCCTGCGGATGAAAGGTATCTCTAAATTTCAACTACCTTTGCAGCTCATTTCGAGCCATGAGTGATGCAATTAAACACGAGTGCGGCATCGCGCTCGTAAAACTGAAGAAACCGCTGTCTTTTTACGCGGAGAAGTATGGTACACCGTTCTACGCCATGAACAAGATGTACCTGATGATGGAGAAGCAGCACAATCGTGGCCAGGATGGCGCGGGGTTGGCCAACATCAAGTTCGACGTTCAGCCGGGAAACCGTTACCTGTTCAGGAAACGTTCGGCCAGTACCAAAGCGATCCAGGAAATTTTCAAATCCGTTCAGAAAAAGTTCAAGGGACTTTCAAAGGCGCAGCTTGCAGATGCAGACTGGCTGAAAGAACACATGCCGTTTACCGGTGAATTGTGGCTGGGTCACTTGCGCTACGGAACTTTCGGAGGAAACTCGATCGATTCGTGCCACCCGTTTGTACGCCAGAACAACTGGATGACCCGAACCCTGGTTACCGCCGGAAACTTCAATCTCACCAATGTGGGTGAACTGTTCGGCAAACTCGTTGAACTGGGCCAGCATCCAAAAGAAATCGCAGATACCGTTACCGTTCTTGAAAAGATCGGTCACTTCCAGGACATGGAAGTAGAGAAGCTGTTCCGCAAGTTCAAGGACGAAGGCTTTGAAAACGCCGAGATTTCAGGAATGATCGGTCGTGAGCTGGATGTTCAGCGCATTCTTCAGCGATCTGCAAACGACTGGGATGGTGGTTATGCCATGGTAGGAATGATGGGACACGGTGATGCTTTCGTGCTTCGCGACCCGTCAGGAATTCGCCCGGCGTTCTATTACCAGGATGATGAAGTAGTGGTAGTGGCGTCAGAAAGACCGGTAATACAGACCGCATTCAACCTGGCACTCGAAGACATACAGGAGCTTACTCCCGGCCACGCACTCATCATGAAAAAAGATGGTGATGCCGAGGAAATGCTGGTAAAGACCCCATTGAAAAAGACATCCTGCTCATTCGAACGGATTTATTTCTCCCGTGGAAGCGACCAGGATATTTACAAAGAAAGAAAGCAACTCGGTAACCTGCTTGCAGAACGCGTTATCAATGAGATCGGCGGCAATCTCGACCAGACCGTATTTTCCTTTATTCCAAATACAGCAGAAACCGCATTTTACGGCCTGATCAAAGGGGTAGAGAACTTCCTCGACCAGATCAAGGCGAAGAAAATACATGCCCTGGGTCCTAACGCGAGCCTCGAACAGATCACCGAGATCCTTTCGACCCGTACCTCCATCGAAAAGGTGGCCATCAAAGACGCCAAACTCAGGACCTTCATTACCAGCGACAACGACCGCGATGATCTTGTGGCACACGTATATGATGTTACCTACGGAACCATCCGCAAGGGAGTGGATTCACTGGTGGTGATCGACGATTCGATTGTGCGCGGTACCACATTGAAGAAAAGCATTCTCAAGATCCTTGACCGCTTAGGACCGAAGAAGATCGTGGTGGTTTCATCTGCGCCACAGATCCGTTACCCCGATTGTTACGGGATAGATATGGCCAGGCTGTGGGATTTCGTTGCTTTCCAGGCAGCGATTAGCCTCCACCTTGAAAGAGGGAATAAGGGTTTCCTTGAAGAAGTTTATCATAGAGCTAAGTCAGAATTACTGAAGGAAGGTGACGATGTCATCAATGCCGTTCAGCCTGTTTATGATGCGTTCACTGACACGGAAATTGAAGCGAAAATTGCGGAGTTGCTGACCCCGAAAGGTATCGGCGCCGAAGTTCAGATCATTTTCCAGAGTATTGCTAACCTCCACAAGGCCTGTCCCGGCCATACTGGTGACTGGTATTTCAGCGGAAATTACCCGACACCCGGAGGAATGAAAGTAGCAAACAGGGCTTATGTGAACTATTTTGAAGGCAGGAACGAACGTGCGTATTGATAGCTGAAGTACTTTATCAACAATTTTAATTTTGTGTTGATTTTTTTTTCGGCCTAGGTCGTAAAATTTATTTTTAGTAATATTGGCACGGTTTATAATGGCTTTAAGTGTGTAAATGCGACTATATCACTGGTTTAGACGGTTTTAACACGGGGCAGAACTAACAACTTAGCAAAACAAACAAACAACTATTATGAGGAAATTTTCCGTTTTCTCGGTGCTATCTCTCTTTTGCCTCTTTTTCTCGGGGAGTCTTTTGGCACAGGGTCCTTATCAATTAAGGGACAACAACTATCAGAGTGTTGTTCTTTGCGGACCTACTGCCGAATCGTTTACCGATGATGGAGGTATAGCAAACCCTTACAGCGCGAATTTGAATGACTCCATCCGCTTCGTTTCTTCGTTGGGAACAGGTGGTGTTATTGAAGTGACTTTCAATGATTTCGTGCTAAGGACCGGAGATACACTGTACATTTATTCGAATGACGGTGCGGCGAGCAGAACACTAATTGCAACTCTTTTTGAAAATGAGCGTGCAAAGCGTGGTGTTCCTTTCCGTTTTTACTCACGTCCTAATGATGGAGCACTGACCTTTGTGCTCGTATCTGATGCGGGTGTTCCAAAAGGAATCGGCTGGAACGCAACCGTTCGTGAGGCTTCTGCAAGAAGTACCGTAGATCTGCTGAGTGTTATGTCTCCTGGTGGTTCATTTATAAACGACGGCGACAGTGTATTTAAGGTATGTGCAGTTACCACACTTCAGTACAACGCCATTGCCAGCGCTCCTAGTAAGGACACTTCTTACCGGAACAACGGAGATCCAACCTTATATACGTATACTTATACCCCTAACCAGGCTGCGTTCACCTACACCTGGATATCAAACGACGGTAATGCAAACGTAAACACCCAAACCTTCTCGCAGAGCTACGGTCTGGGATCTGTGCGTTACACCTTAAGTGTACGTACCGACAACTGTATCCAGTATGACACCACGTTCAGAGTGAATGTTTCTCCAAGACCAAACTTTGCCGGTACTTCCGGTGACCAGGTGATTTGCGAAGGAACAGACGTTCAGATTACAGGTAATGCCATGAGAGCAGTAGGTACTAACGTAAACGGTTCTCCGGGTTACACCTATTCTCCAAACATCGATACCAGCGGATGGGCCTCACTGAACG
The DNA here is from genome assembly GCA_040386675.1 of Bacteroidota bacterium. Taxonomy (GTDB): domain Bacteria; phylum Bacteroidota; class Bacteroidia; order Flavobacteriales_D; family Luteibaculaceae; genus DASUEB01. The sequence goes on from JAZKEZ010000018.1 coordinate 21,189, forward strand.
GTGGCGGCTTCTCAACGCTTAACGTAGGTAACGTAGTTCGCGTTCCTGCTCCGAATACCCTTGCGGGAGCTTATATGTACCGCTTTTCAGCAAGAGACAACTACGGTTGTTCTTATGATACTACTATTACTGTAACGGTAAGTGCAAAACGTTTCGCAGGAGCTGATCTTGCTAAAACCATTTGTGGTGACCAGAACGGATACAACCTGAACGATGCTGCCGATCCGGCAAAAGCGCCAGGCGGTATCTGGAGAGACCTGGATAATACCGGTTTCCTTACCAATGCGACTTCAGGTAGTTTTGATGCTCAGAACTGGATCGGTACAAGCCCGGTTCAGAAAACTGCCCGCTTCTCATACTTCCTTACTCCAAACCCGGGTTGTGTTGCCGACTCATCGGTAATTACACTTACTGTGTTCCCGGTAAACTTCGCCGGTACAAGCAAACTGATCACCGTTTGTAACACTGAAACTTCAGTTGACCTTCTGGGTGCCAACGGACTGAATACTAACCAGACTGCAGGTACTTTCGTAATCGGACCTCCGATCGCATACGGAACGCTTACCAGTAACCGCTTCCTGAATCTTACTACCGGTGGTTCACTGACCAGCCCGGCAGGATATGTTAGCGGAAACGGTGGTGCACCTTACATCTGGAGATATACCGTGAACAACGGAGTTTGTCCTGCAGACCAGGCAACACTTCAAATCCTTGTAAACGAAACCGGTGTACCAGGTGGTAGCGATACCATCGACCTTTGTACAGGCGGACCGATTGCTATGTTGTTCGATTCTCTTAAAGGGACACCAGACAACAACGGTACATGGACCATCACCGCTGGTGGTGTTCTTGGCGGAACCGATCCTAACCGTACTTTCGATCCTGCTGCACAGACCCAAAGCGGTCCGTTTACAGCAACCTATACTGTAAGAGGAAGAGACGGAGTTAGCGTTTGCCGCGATACTACCGCCAACATCCTGATCCGGTTCCAGACTTCACCACGTTCAGGTGATTCACTGCCTCGTCCTGATGTGTGTACCTCTGCCGGAACTTACGACCTGTTCAACACGCTTGCTGCCGGTACCTATGATAACGTAGGAACCTGGAGCTTCGTTAGCGGTTCTGGTTCACTAAGCGGAACCAACAACAACATCGTTGACCTGAACACGATCATTCCTGCTGGTGCAAATACAGTTTCTGATACCTTCAGATATACCGTAAGCACCACCAACACCATTTGTAACTCGGCTTCTACTACAGTAGCGGTTCGTTTCACCCGTAAATCAAATGCAGGTGTAAGCGGAAGCATTACTGTTTGTGAAAATTCTCCAAACTTTACGCTGGCCCCGATATTGGGTACGCCTGATGCAAGCACTGTATTTACCGGAGGACCAACGGCGGCTTATACTGCAGCTTTCCCTGGTACATTCACTCCGGCTGCAACCGGCTTGGCAGGTAATACTTATACGATCACTGCAACAGATTCGGCAAACGGACCAGGTTGTCCTCCTGCGGTAACTACAATTACAATTTCTGTAAACGTGAAGCCTGAGGCTGGCCTGGACAGCGATACTGCCAAGGCTTGTCTTACCGACATGAACTACGACCTGAAGACGCTGCTTAGTTCTGCAGTAACTTCTCCTGATGGTTTCTGGACCTTGAAAGGCGCGACTGATCCTGCTTCTAACCCAACCTGGTTGAATCCAAACGGTTTGGTAAGCATCCAGGCATCTTCTGTGTTCCCTGGTTGTGGAAAATACCAGTTTGATTATCATGATACAGCTTTTGCTTGTGCGCCAGATATTTCTACTCATTCACTGACCGTAAGATGTCTTCCTGACGCCGGTCCTGATGATTCTACTTATGTATGTTCATCTGATCCTACCTTCCGTATTTCTGATTTCCTTGGTACTACTGATACCACAGGTACATTCGTTGACGTAAACGGTTCAGGTGGTCTTACGCCTTTAACCTACAAGGGAGTATTCAACCCGGTTAACGTTGCTACAGGTCGCTACGAATTCCAGTACCTGGTAGATAACAAGCCATGCTATCCACCGGATACCGCACGCATCTTTGTATATGTGAGCAAGCGTCCAAGCGCAGGTACAAGCAATGATACACTTGCAGCTTGTGAGGATGAAACTGCATATGACCTGTACCAACTTCTTGGAGGTACCTATCAAAGAAAAGGGAAGTGGGTAGTTGCCTTTAACGGTGCCTACGATGCTTCTATCAACGCAACTGTTGAATCGGATCGCAAGAGATTCTTCGGCGGTGCGGATTCTAACGAACTAAACGTGGTGGAACTATTGAAAGTGATTGAGAGTTCTTCTTCTCCATTCTTCAAGAATCGTCCATCTTCTTTCCCTCCGTTTGTAAGACTGCGCTACATTGCCAGAGACACGACCAATTTCGGTCCTACGCCTCCATTGTGTCCGGATTCTATCGTTACCGCTGTTCTTGAGATCTCTAAAAAGTGGCCAACACCAACACCTAAAGTTGCTGTTCCTACCGAGATCTGTAGCGCAGTATGTAGCTATGACCTGACCAACCTGCTGAACAATTACGACTTCTATCCTTACGGACCTGAAGACAGCATCAGATGGGTTTCAGATAAGCCGATCAATCCTTCAAACATCAGCGGTTCAATGATCCAGCCTTGTTTGATGGACACTGGTACCTATAACTTCACACTGACCATCCATACTGCCGGTTGTGACGACATCACCGTTCCTAACGTGAAATTGAGAATAGTACCAAGACCATTCGCTGGTCCTGATACCTCAGTTACCTTGTGTATTTCTAACGGTCCTGTTTCACTGACCGACATCAGATATGCTTTCCCTGGTGTAACTAAAGGCGGATCTTTCACCGCGGTTACTCCTGCCGATGGTTTGGGTACTACTACCTACACTCCCGGAGCAGGTAATGATACTGCCGGTACTTATGTGATCCGTTACACAGTGGCCAGCGCAGTTTGTGGTTCTACCACAGCATCTTCTCTGATCACCCTGAGAATTGTTAACCGTCCGAACAATCCTGGTAACAAGACCATCACCGTATGTGAGGGAACTACTTACCAACTGAAAAACGCGATCCCTACTGCGGATAAGAGCGGTAGATTCAGACCAATCAGCTGTACTGATGCAGTAGTATTCGATAGTGATTATGAGACAGGTGTTTTCAAAGCTGACTCTAACATCGCAGGCGGACTATGTATCGTTGAATATTGTGTTCCTGCAGGCGGTTGCCCTAAGGAGTGCCTTAACATCACTGTAAACGTAACCCGCAGACCACGTGCAGGTGCTGATAAAACAGATACCATCTGTTCTACAGAAACTGCATACAGCCTTGCTACACAAGGTGGTGACCTGAACGGTTCTTACGGTGCACAGAACGGTGTGTTCTCAGGAACATTCAATGCTACAATGGTAGTTGCGCCTACAACCGTATTTATTCCTTACATCGTGAGTGCTGCCGGTTGTGCAAGCGATACTGCAAACATCACCCTGTTTGTTGAGAAGGCTCCACGTGCCGGAACTAACGCAACCCGTGATTTCTGTTCTACTACCGGTAAGATCAATCTTACTGATCAGCTGAACGGAGAACGCGATACTGCAAACGGTTACTGGACCAGCATCAGCCCGATCGTTGCCCTGTCAGGTCCTCACAACGAGTTCCTTGACATCAGCACCCTTCCTGCTGCGCCAAACAACACTTACACCCTGCGTTACACTGTAACCGGTAAGAAGTGTCCGAATGACCAGTCTACACTAACACTTAGAGTAACCAGACCGGCAAATACAGGTCGCGACACCACCATTACACTTTGTAAGAACAGCGGTGAGTACGATCTTAAAACTGCACTTGGTTCATCATTCGAAACAGGCGGTAGCTTCTTCGATGCAGGTGGAATCCCTAATACGGATGTGATCACTCCAGGAAACTATCCTGTAGGAACCACTTACTTCACCTACAGAAAGAATGCGGCTCCTTGTCCTGCAAGCTCTACTAAGATCACAGTGAACATTTCTCCTGTACCGAATTCGGGTACGGACAGAACTGACACGATATTCCTTTGTGCTAACGGAAGCACTGCAAACTTCAACACTTACCTGGTGGGTTCTACCGGTGGTGGTGTATGGAGAAATGCTCCTTCTAACGGTACATTCAACATTACCAGCGCAGGAATTCTTGTACTTACTTCATCTGAAGCAGGTAAAAAAGGAACTGTAATTTATGTGACCAGCTCTCCTGGATGTGTTAACGATACTGCTTACTTCAATGTATCGGTGAATACTCCTCCGGCTGCACAGGCTGCACAGGATCGTACGTTCTGTCTGAATGATACTCCGATCGACCTGAACAGCTTCTACAGTGTTGCAGCTGGAAACACACTTGCTTACAGCATTACTCCACAGGCTGGTACAAACAACCAGGCTGCAATCAATGGAAGTGCGCTGATTGGTAATACGTTCTATCCTGGAAATGCTGGTAACGGTACTTATATTGTTACAGTTACACAGTCTAACCAATCTTGTCCAAGTCAGACTTCAAACCTGACCCTGAGATTTGTTGGTCCTGGAACAGACACTGCCATCCAGGCTTGTATCAACGCCGGCCCTATCGACCTGGTTACTTTGACCAGAGCACAGGGAATCGCTGGTAGCTGGGTTGCAACTCCTACCGCTCCTGGACTGGTAGTTGGAAACATCTTCTTCCCAAGAGCAGGTGTTGCAAATACTACTTATTCAGTTGAACTGAATCCTTCAGGAAGCGTTCCGAATTGTACTGCAAAGGCAAGAATTACTATTGTAGATACGATCTCGCTTACTACTCCTGGTGTTGAATATGTTCACAGCGGTACATTCTACCAGATAAGATTCACTCCACAAGGTGGTACTGCCCCTTATGCAGTGAGCGGACTGACAGGTACTTTCAGTGGTACTACGTTTACTTCTGATCCTATTGCCTGCGGTGCTCCATTCTCTGTAATGGTAACCAGCTCTGCAAACTGCGGCAACCTGCTGTTCAAAGGATCATCTGAATGTGGTGACCAGGATAGTGACGGTATTTACGACCTGAACGATCTTGATGACGATAACGACGGTATTCCTGATATCGCTGAGGCCAGAGGTGAAGCAGATGCTCACGGTGACCACGACGGAAACGGAATTCCTAACTACCGTGATGCCGGATACTGTGCACTTGGAGCTAATCCTAAGCCAATGAACGGAAACGTTTGTTCGAAGTACGACAGCGACGGTGATGGAATCATCAACCAGTTCGATCTTGACTCTGACAACGACGGAATCTCTGATATCTTCGAAGGATTCGATGCTACGAATGCAGTTACTTTCGAAAGCGGAACAATCGACGGTAAGATCAACGCATTTGTTGATGTGAACAAAGACGGATGGCATGATCCTGCTGCGGTTACTTTTGGAACAATACCAACTTTTGCAGCATACGATGCCCGCCTGATAAGAACCGGTGGTGTGAGTGCACTTCCTGATTTCCTGAATGAAGACAGTGACCGTGACTCGATCTCTGATCGTATCGAAGGTGGCGGATCTATCTTTGTTGCGCCTGTCAATACTGACGGAACCGGAGGTGCTGACTTCCGCGACACCGATTCTGATAACGACGGTATCCTTGACATGTGGGAAGCTGGAATGGATGGAAACATCAACACAGTTCCGGATTCTGATAACGATGGAACACCTGACTTCCGTGATCTTGATTCTGATAACGACGGTATTTTTGACAGAACAGAGCACCGTGCTGTAAACCTACTGACAGGCGAACCTGAAGACTTCGATAAAGACGGTAAGTTCAACTTCCAGGATGATGATTCGGATAACGATAACATCGCCGACGAAGATGAAGCAGGTCCGACTCCTAACACACCTAGGGTAACCAGTAAACTTGCAAGTGCAAATCCTGACTACCTGAAGCTGGATAGCGATGACGACGGAATCTGCGACCTGTGGGAAGGACACAGAACCATCAACGACAGAGGTCGTCCGGTAGATACTGACGGTGACGGACTTGCTGACTACATGGATACTGATGCTGATAACGACGGTATTCCTGATGGAGTTGAAGCTTCTGTACTTGGTAATCCAGGTGGATGCTTCGAGCCTTCTGATTCTGATGGCGACGGTATCTATGACTTCCGTGAAGAAGATTCTGATGACGATGGACTGTTGGATAAGTACGAAGCGGGCGAAGACCTGTTGAATCCAGCTGAGTCTCTGCTTGATGATGATAACATCCGCAACTTCCAGGATAAGGATAGCGACGGTGACTGTATCCCTGATAAGTATGAAGTGGTTGGACCAGGTTATCCGAACGTGATAGATGGCGAAGCTTATGCATTCCTTGGTGATAAAGCTACTGCTCCTGATTACCTGAACCTTGATTCTGATGGCGACGGTATTCCTGACTCAGAAGAATCAGGAATCACGATCTGCGGATCTGATCAGGCTCCTACTGATACGGACAAAGATGGTTTCCCTGACTTCCGTGACCTTGATTCTGATAACGATGGCGTGAACGATCGTATCGAGAAAGACGGTGACTGCGACGGTGATGGAACACCTAACTACAGAGATGCAGGCGACAACTGTGACATTACCACATTTGTACCTCAAGGTTTCTCTCCGAACAATGACGGAACCAACGATATGTTCGTAATTCCTGATATCAGCGAGTTCCCGAATGCATCACTTAAGATCTTCAACCGTTGGGGTGGATTGATCTTCGAATCGTCTAACTACACGAACAATTGGGACGGTAGGTACAATGGTGAAGATGTTCCACAGGGAACTTACTTCTACCTGCTGGATCTGGGTATCGGTAAAGACGCTCAAAAAGGTTATATCTACATCAACAGGTAATATTTGTTAAGCGTGATGACTATGAAAATGAATGTTAAGAATATAATCACTCTTGGTCTTGGTGCGATAGCTCTTCTGGTTTCAGAAAGAGCTACCGCTCAACAAGATCCTTTGTTCACCCAGTATCTTCAGAACCCGCTGACCGTTAACCCGGCTTACGCAGGTAGCACTGATGCACTTACTGTGGTGGCTCTCTCAAGGATCCAGTGGACAGGAATACCAGGAGCTCCGCGTACGAATAACCTGTCTATTCACTCTCCTATCCAGGACAGGAATATCGGTGTAGGTCTGAACGTGATCAATGATAACGTTGGACCTGTTAGCCAGACCGGTTTCTTCGGCGATGTGTCTTACAAACTGCAGATCGGGACCAACTCAACACTTAGACTTGGTCTTCGTGCAGGTGGTGCCGTATTCGCTGCTAAACTAGGGACCCTTCAGCTGAACGATCAGAGTGATATCGCTTTCTCTCAGAATATTGGCGGTAAATTCCTTCCGAACGTCGGGTTTGGTGCTTATTTCAGCACTAACAAGATATTTGTTGGTTTCTCTGCTCCTCGTTTGCTTGCGAATGAAGTGTCATTCGATAACAATGTGGTAACCGAACGCGCATACCGCGAATCCCGTCACGTATTCCTTACGGCGGGTGGATTGTTTAAAGTTTCTCCTTCGGTGAACTTTAAGCCGTCTCTTGGTCTGCGTTATGTTGGTGGTGCCCCGGTATCTGTCGACGTACAAACCAACTTCCAGTTCTCTGAAAAGTTCTGGTTAGGTGCAATGTACCGTTTCCAGGATGCTGTTGGTGGTATCTTCCAGCTACAGGTTAACGATCAGTTCCGTTTCGGATATTCGTACGACTTTAATACTTCTGCCCTCAGAAAGTACAATGGCGGAACACACGAGATCATGCTTACCTATGATTTCATTTATCGCAGAGCAAATATTAAATCACCCCGATACTTTTAATTTTTTATGACAATGCGCAATTGGAAGAAGTATTCCGTTTTAGCTGTCTTTTTAGTTTCGACTACCCTATCGTCTTTTGCACAGTTAGGACTTGTTGACAGAGCTGATGATTATTACAGATCGCTGGCTTACTCAAAGGCTATCGAACTGTATATGCAGGCAGTACGCAAAGGTGAGGTGAACGACAAGGTCATTCACAATCTTGCCAATGCTTATCGCGAGATCGGCGATACTAAGAATGCAGAGGTTTGGTATGCCCAGGCGGTTCAATTGCGTTCTCGCAAGCCGATCGAAGTGTATTACTACGCCCAGGCTCTTAAGTCGAACGAAAAGTATCCTGAAGCAAACAACTGGATGCGTCTGTACAATGAAATGGTACCAGAAGATACCCGCGGTGTAATGCACGTTACAGCCGGTGATTATGTTACCAAAAACAGTCCTGTAGTTCAGGCTTACAAAGTTTCTCCACTTACCATCAACACCCCGGGTTCTGATTTCGGTGCCACATTCTTCATGAATGAGTCACTCGTTTTCGCATCTACAGATGACCGTAACCCAGCAGTGAAACGTGAGTACAGCTGGAGAGGTCAGCCTTACCTTGACCTGTTCATTGCCGACCGCGTTGCAGGTGGTGGTGTTACCACTCCTCAAAGCTTCTCCAAAGCGCTGAATACAAAATTCCACGAAGGTCCGCTTAGCTTTACCAAAGACGGTCTGCAGGTGTACTTTACCAGTAACAACTACAGCTACCGTAAAGGCAAGGCTAAGAAGAGCAAAACCGGTGTGACCAACCTGAAAGTTTACCGCGCAACCCTTGCTGGTAATGATTTCGTTAACATCGAAGAGCTTCCGTTCAACAGCGACGAGTTCTCAGTATGCAGTCCTTCTCTTTCAAAAGACGGTACCCGCCTGTACTTCTCATCTGATATGCCAGGTGGATACGGTGGATACGATCTTTACATGGTTGAGATCGACAAAGGTTTCTTCGGTCGCCCGCAGAACCTTGGTCAGGACATCAACACTGAGGGTAACGAAAACTATCCGTTCATCCACGAGTCTAACACCCTGTATTTTGCTTCTGATGGTTATACCGGACTTGGCGGATACGATGTGTACAGTGCAAAACTTCGCAAAGGTCTTTTCAAAGAAAAAACCAACCTTGGTAAGCCTGTAAACTCTCCAAAAGATGATTTCTGCTTCATTATCGATTCGGCAATGACCAGCGGATACTTCTCATCTAACCGCGACGGTGGTACAGGAGAAGATGATATCTACGCCTTCCTTTACGAAATGCCTTCTGAAGTATACAGCCTTACCGGTAACGTATACGACGAAAATGAGTTCTCTGTTCGTGATGTAGTGGTATTCATTAAAGATGAAACTACCGGAACAACACTTGGTAAAGCAGTTACAGACCGCGACGGTTTCTTCAGCTTCAACGTAAGCAGATACGGAAAATACAAAGTGGTAACCCAAAGTGCCCAGTACCTTCCGTCTACTACCGATGTTCCTATCGTTCCTTCTGGCGACGTAAAATCGTTGAAGATCAACCTGGAAAGAGGTATTTACTCTGTATTCGGAACTGTAAGAGACAGCGAGACCAACTTCCCGCTCAGCGATTCTAAGATCACGATCGTGAAAGTGAGCTCTATGGGCGAGCAGACCTACTCAACCCGTCCTGACGGTAAATTTGAGTTCCAGCTTGAGCCAAACAGCACGTACCGCTTCATTGCGTCACGTAACGGTTACCTGAACAATGTGACCAGCTTCTCTACCATCAGCCGTGAGTCTGGTAACCCGATCGATCTTTCTGACCTGGTACTTACCAAACTGAAAAGCGGACTGGTATTCGAAGTGCCTAAGGTATACTGGGATTTCAACCGTTGGGACCTGCGTCCGGAATCTACTGAATCACTGCTTCAGATCTATGATTTCCTTGCAGCAAACCCTAACGTAGACATCGAACTTAGCTCGCACACTGATAGCCGTGGTACTGCAGAAGAAAACATGGAGCTTTCAAGAAAGCGTGCCGATGCAACCATGAAATTCCTCCTTCAGCGTGGAGTTTCTCCAAGCCGCGTTAGTGCAAGAGGTTACGGTGAATCACAGATCCGTAACGGTTGCTACGACAGCGTAGATTGTACTGAAGAACAACACCAGTACAACCGCAGAACGGAAGTGAAGATCATTGCGATCCGTTAATTTTTAGAACATATCCAATTTAAAAAGGGCTTCCTGATTCAGGAGGCCCTTTTTATTTATTGGTAATTTCAAGTTCCAAGTTTCAAATTGATCTGCTTATGAAGGTATCTCCGTGCCCTCCGTGACAATCTCTGCGCCTCTGTGGTTCCAATTATTAACCACAGAGGCGCAGAGGTGGGCGCGGAGGGCACCGGGACCTATACTTGAAACTTGTAATTAAACCTTTTCCTTCGGCTTCTTATAAATCGGCACCGTAGAACACGGCTCACCATACATCAGGCTCTTTACGACCGGCTGAAGCCTGCTTACGAGGTTCATGTACACCGACGGATGAACTTCAACCGAAGCACAGCCTTTAACCACTACTCTTTGGTCGGTATAAGCACCGAGCTCCAACTGCGAGATCTGATCCAGCAGGATCGCGTTCAGCAAATCAGCTTTCGATCCCCAGACCACCTTTTTACAATAGGGCGAAAACTTGCTCGATATTAACGCATAAAGCCATTGCGGAAGGATGACGTCTTCTGAGCAGTGAACATTCAAAAAACTACCTTCAAAATCGCTGTAATCGGTGTTGGCGAAGAAGTCTTTCAAATCCTGCTCGCGTAAAATAAGTCCCTGCCAAAGAATGCTCTTCAGATCTATTTCTTTGAATGGCCCTTCCGGCAACCAGTCTTCAAGATCCACGGTAAGTAATCCGCTGGAAGCCACACGGTTGATGATTTCTGACATGATAGTAAGTTGAAGTTCGTGGTCAAACGGTTGTCACACAGTAGTCATTCGTTGTCACGCAGTTGTCACTCGTAGCCCAACAATTGTATGACCACGTGACTATTGCATGATCATCGAATGACCAAAAAAAGGGCCGGAATCCTTGTTAAAGATCGGCCCACTAAATTATTAAAGAAACCCCAGCTCAAGCTGCGCCTCTTCACTCATCATCGATTTTTCCCATGGCGGATCGAACGTGAGCGTAACGGTTGCTCCCGAAACTTCTTCCACTTCTTCGACCTTGGCACGAACTTCACCGGGAAGGGATTCGGCTACCGGGCACGATGGCGAGGTAAGTGTCATGGTTACTTCAGTCGCGCCGTTGTCTTCTACCACGATACCATAGATCAGTCCAAGCTCGTAAATGTCGACCGGGATCTCCGGGTCGTACACCGTCTTCAGTTTGGCTATGATATCATCTTCTATCTTCTTCTTGTCCATTGCGGTGGAGTTTATCGCTTATTGATAAGCCAATGCGTATAATTTCATCTGTTTCATCATCGACACCAGGCCGTTGGAACGGGTCGGCGACAAATGTTCCTTTAAGCCGATCTGATCAACAAATGCCAATGGATCGTTGATGATAGTCTGGGGCGTCTCGTTGCTCAGTACATTGATCAGCAGGGCAACGATACCACGGGTGATGATAGCGTCGCTGTCGGCGGTAAAAACAACCTTGCCGTCAACTTTGTCAGCCCTCAGCCAAACCTGGCTCTGGCAACCTTTGATCAGGTATTCTTCGGTCTTGTACTGCGGATCGATCACCGGCAGGTCTTTACCAAGGTCGATCAGGTACTCGTATTTTTCGGTCCAGTCGGAGAACATGGAGAACTCTTCAACAAGTTCGGCCTGTTTTTTTGCGATGGTGCTCATGATAGCATGGTTACGGCTTTGGTAACCGACGAAACCAGCCGGTCAACATCATCCTTCGTATTGTAAAACGCAAAACTGGCCCTTGCAGTTCCGGGAATACAGAACTGGTCCATAATAGGTTGTGCGCAGTGGTGGCCCGTACGGATCGCAACGCCCATTTTATCTACCAGAACGCCTATGTCGTAAGGATGTATCCCTTCAACAATAAATGAGATGACAGAGGCTTTGTTTTCTGCGGTTCCAATGATCTTTAGTCCGGGTATGGCCAGTAGTTTTTCCGTAGCGTATTCCAGCAGCTCATGTTCCCAGGCACCGATGGTTTCGATCCCGATGCTGTTGATGTACTTAATGGCTTCGCCGAGGCCGATCACACCGGCAATATCAGGTGTTCCTGCTTCGAACTTATGAGGTAACTCGTTGTAAGTGGTTTTCTCAAAACTTACGGTCTTGATCATTTCCCCACCGCCGTGATAAGGAGGCATGGCATTCAGCCATTTTTCCTTGCCGTACAAAACGCCGATCCCGGTTGGACCGAATACTTTGTGACCGGAAAAGCAGTAGAAATCAGCATCCAGGTCCTGCACATCAATGCGCAGGTGTGGAGCTGCCTGGGCGCCGTCTACCATCACAGGTATATTCTTTTCGTGCGCCTTGCGGATCATTTCCTTTACAGGGTTGATGGTCCCGAGAGCGTTGGAAATGTGTACCACAGAAACCAGCTTTACCTTGTCGGTAAGCAGCTTCTCGTATTCCGATTGGATCAGCTCACCCTTTTCGTTGTATGGGATCACCTTAAGCGTCGCGCCACGATCTTCGCAGGCCAGTTGCCACGGAACGATGTTGCTGTGGTGTTCCATCGCCGAGATCAGGATCTCATCACCAGGTTTCAGGAAGGCTTTGCAGAATGAATAAGCAACGAGGTTAATGGCTTCGGTGGTTCCACGGGTGAAGATCACTTCGTGGAGATGGGGTGCATTCATGAACCCGCGAACCAATTCACGCGCAGCTTCAAACTTATCGGTGGCCAGCTGGCTCAGGAAGTGGACCCCGCGGTGAACGTTGGCATTTTCGAGTTCGTAGTACCCTGAGATCGCATCAATGACCTGCTTCGGCTTTTGAGCCGTTGCACCATTATCCAGATACACCAGCGGTTTCCCGTTCACCTCGCGGCTCAACAGCGGGAAGTCTTTGCGGATCTGTTCTATATCAGGTTTTGTACTTGTCATCTCAAACGAATTAGCACCGCTGGCGGCAGTTAGTGTTCCCAGTTGAAACGTTCGGCCATGATCTGGCTCACATGATTCTTCAGCGGTTCAACCCGGATCTTGTCCAGTACTTCTCCGGCAAAGGCATACACCAGCATGTTTTTGGCACCTTTCTCACTGATCCCGCGCGATCTGAGGTAGAAGATGGCTTCCTCGTCAAACTGCCCGGTAGTACAACCGTGGCTGCACTTCACATCGTCGGCATAGATCTCGAGTTCAGGTTTGGTGTTTACCTGTGCGTTTTCAGAAAGGAGAATGTTGGCGTTTTGCTGGAAAGCATTGGTCTTCTGCGCATCTTTCCGCACAAACACTTTCCCGTTGAATATCCCGGTGGAATTGTCGGTAAGAATGCCTTTGTACAGCTCATGACTTACCGAATGCGGAAGCCTGTGGTCTACCAGTGTATGATTATCCACGTGCTGGTGGGCGCTTAGCGGATAAATCCCATTCAGGTGGGTTTCGCAATTCTCGCCATCGATCACGATGTTCAGGTTGTTGCGTACCCACGATCCGTTCAGGGTAATGGTATTGATGGCGAAGTAGCTGTCGCGTTCCTGGTGCACCTGTTCGGTTGAAAGGATCAGCGATTCTTCATTTTCGATCTGTACTTTGTTGTAATCCAGCCGGGCGTTTTGTTCTACCTCGATCTCCACTACAGAGTTGGTAAACGTCCGGGTGCTTACCGTGCTTTTGAACGAGTGGATCACATTGAGTTCGCTGTTCTTTTTGGCAACGATCAGCACTCTTGGCTGCGAGATACCGTTGTCGGCAGACTGCAGGTGAATGATGTGGATCGGCTTGTCGTTGCGCACTTTTTCGCCGGCGATCAGGATCACGCCACCGGTAGCATACGCGGTATTGATAGCTGTAAAGATCTGGTCGTGTCTGGCAATTTTGCCAAGGTGTGCGGCAGCAACCGGAGAATTTGCAGCATCTTCAAGACCAATGATCTCAAGTCCTGCAGGAATTCCTTCCAGTTCAGAAAGGTCCTTCCGGAAAACCCCGTTCACCAGAATAATGCGCCAGGCGTCAAGTCCGGGGATCTTGTAAGGGTTAATGTCGATGTGCTGATCGGTTTCAGCCAGCACAAACGTGCTGTTTACGATCTTGGTCGGGCGGGTATATTTCCAGTACTCGTCCTTCGAAGCCGGGAAGTGAAGGTCACGGATAGCAGCAAGCGCATCGTTCACCACTTCAGGAGCAAATCCTGAAGAAGGTTTCATGCCTTCCAGGAAGGTTTGTTTCGTGTCGGTTTTTTCGGCAATCATCAGTTGACTTGCTTATGCGTTAACTTCTTCTTTGATCCAGTCGTAGCCTTTTTCTTCCAGCTCAAGTGCCAGTTCTTTGGTTCCCGATTTTACGATGCGGCCCTGGTACAGTACGTGAACAAAGTCAGGAACGATGTAGTCGAGCAGACGCTGGTAATGGGTAACCACGATAACAGCGTTGTTTTCGTTTTTCAGTTGGTTCACCCCGTTGGCAACGATACGAAGTGCATCGATGTCGAGGCCTGAATCGGTTTCATCAAGAATGGCTAGTTTCGGCTCAAGCATCGCCATCTGGAAGATCTCGTTGCGTTTCTTTTCTCCGCCCGAGAAACCTTCGTTTACAGAACGGTTAGCCAGGTTATCACCCAGTTCAACCAGTTTTGCTTTCTCCTTCACCAGTGCAAGGAATTCTTTTGCGGTAAGTGCAGGCAGTCCGCGGTGTTCACGGATTTCGCTCAATGCGGTTTTCAGGAAGTTGATGTTGCTTACGCCCGGGATCTCAACCGGATATTGGAACGCAAGGAACAATCCTTCGCGTGCTCTATCCTCGGGACCCATATCGAGCAGGTCTTTCCCGTCAAAATCAACAGATCCGCCGGTTACTTCGTAATCTTCGCGTCCGGCAAGTACCGAAGCGAGTGTACTTTTTCCCGAACCGTTTGGTCCCATGATCGCATGGACCTCACCGGCCTTTACTTCGAGGTTAAGTCCTTTCAGGATTTCTTTGTCGCCGATAGAGGCTTGTAGGTTGTTGATTGAAAGCATGATATATGTTTTAACCGCAAAGGGCGCAAAGCTTTACGCCAAGGCCGCTGAGAGGAAATCTTTGAGTTCTTTGTGTTTTGTCTTCGTGTTCTTTGCGGTTAAATCAACCAACCGATCCTTCTAAACTAACCGCCAGCAGCTTCTGCGCCTCAACCGCAAACTCCATCGGCAGTTGGTTCAGTACTTCCCTGCAATAGCCGTTTACAATAAGCCCGATTGCTTTTTCGGTATCGATTCCTCGTTGGTTGCAGTAGAAGATCTGGTCTTCCCCGATCTTCGAGGTGGTCGCTTCGTGCTCCACTTTCGCGGTCGGATTGTGACATTCGATGTACGGGAAAGTGTGCGCCCCGCAGGTCGAGCTCATCAGCAGCGAATCACACTGCGAGAAGTTCCTTGCATTGTGGGCATTCTTGCTGATCTTCACCAGTCCGCGGTAGCTGTTGTTGCTGTCGCCTGCAGAGATTCCCTTGGAGATGATAACGCTCCGGGTGTTTTTCCCGAGGTGGATCATCTTTGTCCCGGTATCGGCCTGCTGCTTGTTGTTGGTTACGGCAACGCTGTAGAATTCGCCTTCAGAGTTGTCGCCTTTCAGGATACAGCTTGGGTATTTCCAGGTGATTGCCGAACCGGTTTCTACCTGTGTCCAGCTGATCTTACTGTTTTTACCGGCACAGATCCCGCGCTTGGTAACGAAATTGTAAATCCCGCCTTTACCGTTCTTATCGCCAGGGTACCAGTTCTGAACGGTACTGTATTTAATGGTGGCATTGTCGAGTGCAACAAGTTCCACTACTGCGGCGTGAAGCTGGTTCTCGTCGCGGATCGGGGCGGTACAGCCCTCGAGGTAGCTAACATAACTGCTTTCGTCGGCAATGAGAAGCGTGCGCTCAAACTGACCGGTATTGGCCTCGTTGATCCGGAAATAGGTACTGAGTTCCATCGGACATCTTACGCCCTTTGGAATGTAGCAGAACGATCCGTCTGAGAATACGGCAGAGTTAAGAGCCGCAAAATAGTTGTCGGTTGGAGGAACCACCGAACCGATGTATTTCTTTACCAGTTCAGGATGTTCTTTTACCGCTTCGCTGAACGAGCAGAAAATGATACCTCTTTCGGCCAGAGTTTCTTTAAAGGTGGTTTTCACAGAAACCGAATCCATTACGAAATCGACAGCGATACCCGAAAGACGTTTCTGTTCGTCCATCGAAATCCCTAGTTTCTCGTAAGTCGCCAGCAATTCCGGGTCAACCTCATCGAGTGAATCGATTTGTTTCTTTGGTTTTGGAGCCGCGTAATAATACAGGTCCTGGTAATCGATCGGCGGATAATCCAGGTGTGCCCAGTAATGCGGTTCTTCCATTCCCTGCCAGGTACGGAACGCCTTCAGGCGCCACTCCAGCAACCATTCCGGCT
Organism: Bacteroidota bacterium; assembly: GCA_040386675.1. Classification (GTDB taxonomy): domain Bacteria; phylum Bacteroidota; class Bacteroidia; order Flavobacteriales_D; family Luteibaculaceae; genus DASUEB01. Next base: position 37,617 of record JAZKEZ010000018.1, read on the forward strand.
CATCTTTCTTTGCAGAAATAAAGCGAACGGTATCTTCTGTAAGTCCTTTCGGAGCCTTATCACTTTCAATGTTGGTCACAAACCCGTACTGGTATTCGCGGGAGGTGATCTCCTCTAATATTTTATCTGAATCGGCCATGGGCTGTTTCGCGTCTTGAGTTTAGTGTCTCGCGTTTCCTTCGATAATGAGAGGGAAACCAAGGTGCTTTATGATGTTTTATATCGTTGACCTTCTATGTCGCTTTTCTTGAGGTATTGTAGAAATGCACCAAGTTTGAAAGCCGTTTTATCAAGTTCAGAAATCAATTTTTCAAAAGTTTCTGTAGTTATGTGTCGTTTGTCGAGTGCTCGATAGAGTTGCGATTTGGCTTCGCCGCAACTTCCTTTTGCAATCACAAGAAACTGAATGAACTCCTTTCTTCCGCCTCTTTCGAATCCTTCGGCAATGTTGTCCATCACCGATCCGATTGACCGCGAAAGCTGATTCCTGAGTTCGTAGTCGTTTTTTATTTCGGTGTTATAGATGATGTGATGAACAGATTTGGCCAACTCCCTGTCCAGCTGCCAGACTTCGAGATCTTCAAACCGTTTGATCGTAGCCATAACGCGAAACCATAAACGCCAAACGCGAAACCTTTAGATGGAGAAACTCTCCCCACACCCACAAGTCCTCGTTGCATTCGGGTTGATGAAGGCAAAGCCTTTGCCGTTCAGTCCGCCGGAGAAGTCGAGTTCGGTTCCGATCAGGTAGAGGAAAGATTTGCGGTCTACAACCACTTTCACCCCGTTGTCTTCAAAAGTCTGGTCGCCTTCCTTCATCTGGGTATCGAATGTGAGATTGTACATGAGTCCTGAACAGCCTCCTCCTTCCACACCGACACGAACGAAAGTCCCCGGCTCTTTATGCTCTTCCGTCAGGAGCTTGGTGACCTGCTCCTTGGCGTTATTGCTAACTTTTATCATAAGTTTCTATTTAGACTTAATCTAAATTTTCTGCAAAAATACCACTTAAACGGTATTGAAACAAACAAACCCCACTATAAATAATCCAAAAAACAGCACGAAAATTCTGGCTTCACCGCTTTGCAATGTATTTTTGCAGCTTATGGAAAACGTGAACAGAACGGAATTGAGTGATTTGGGTGAGTTCGGATTGATCGAGCACCTTTCGAAACACATTGAATATAACCAGCCATCTACCATTAAAGGTATTGGCGACGACTGCGCGGTGATCGATAACGGTACCAACTTTACCGTGGTAACCACCGATATGCTGGTGGAAGGCGTTCACTTCGACCTGGGTTATGTTCCGTTGAAACACCTCGGCTACAAGTCGGTGGTGGTAAACGTTTCCGACATCTACGCCATGAATGCGACGCCCAAACAGATCACCGTTTCTGTTGCGCTGTCGAACCGGTTTTCGCTCGAAGCGGTAGAAGAACTTTACGCCGGGATGCTGAAAGCCTGCGAGACTTACGGAGTCGACCTGGTTGGCGGAGACACCACCTCGAGCCAGCTCGGACTGGTGATCTCGATCACGGCCATTGGCGAGGTAGAAAAAGACAAAGTAGTTTACCGCTCCGGAGCTAAAGAAAAAGACCTGCTGATGGTGAGCGGCGATCTTGGCGGTGCCTACATGGGGCTGCAACTGCTCGAAAGAGAAAAATCAGTCTTCAAGGAAAACCCGGAAATCCAGCCCGACCTCGACGGTCACGATTACATCCTGGAACGCCAGCTGAAACCCGAAGCACGCAAAGACGTGATCGAAATGCTGGCCGAAATGGGCATTCAGCCTACATCGATGATCGACGTGTCTGACGGACTGGCCTCAGAGATCCTTCACCTGGCCAAAGCTTCCGGACTCGGTTGCCACTTGCACGAAGACAAAATTCCAATCGACCCGACCACATTTAATGCTGCCCGTGAGTTCGATCTTGATCCTACCATGTGTGCATTAAGCGGCGGAGAAGATTATGAGCTGTTGTTCACCATTGCTCAATCTGACTATGATAAAATAAAAAACAACCCTAACTTGACTCCAATCGGTTACATGATGGATGCCGCAAGCGGTTGTCAGTTGATTGACCGTCAAAACGGAATGCACCAATTAACTGCCCAGGGATGGGATGCGTTGTTAAAGAAGTAGGTTGTTAGTCGCACTGGGGGATCTCTCGCTGCGCTCGACATGACCCGTCATCTCGAACGAAGTGAGAGATCCCCCCGGCTTAAACCAACCTCATGAAAACCCCTCAACAACACACCGGCGCACAAGGAGAAAACGCTGCAAGACAGTACCTTGAAACCAAAGGTTACCGCATTTTACACGAAAACTGGCGGAAAGGACAGTACGAGATCGACCTGATTGCGAGATTTGCCCAACTGCTCATTTTCGTAGAAGTAAAAACCAGGAGTTACAACCCGCTGGTCGAACCGTATAAGGCAGTGACCAGAAGCAAGCAGCAAAGCCTGCTGACTGCAGCAAAATCGTATGTCACCATTACAGAGTGTACCGACGAGATCCGCTTTGATGTGGTGACGGTGATTGCGAAAGGCGCTGAAAATCAGATCGAACATATTGAAGATGCGTTCCGTGCGTATGTCGGGCGCTAAACAAAATAGTACCTTTGCACGATGCAGACCTTAGAGAAGAAAGATATTCGTTCGCTGAGCCTTGAAGAACTTACCGTCATTTTCAAGAATGAAGGCGAGCAGGGCTTCCGTGCGAAACAGGTGTTTGAGTGGCTGTGGAAAAAATCGGCACATGCGTTTACCGATATGACCAACCTGAGCAAGTCGACCCGCGACTGGCTCGAAAACAACTTCGTGATCAATGCCGTACAAACGGCAGAGAGTCAGAAAAGCGACGATGGCACCATAAAGAACGCATTCCAGCTTTACGACAGTTACGTGGTGGAAGGCGTACTCATTCCGACCGAAAAGCGAATGACTGCCTGTATCTCCTCGCAGGTAGGCTGTTCACTTACCTGTAAGTTTTGTGCCACCGGTAAGCTGAAGCGGATGCGCAACCTGAACGCCGACGAGATCTACGACCAGGTCGTGGCCATCAAACGACAGGCAGAAGCCAACTACGAAAAACCACTGACCAATATCGTTTACATGGGAATGGGCGAACCGTTGCTCAATTACAAGAACGTACTGGAATCGGTAGAAAAGATCACTTCAGACCAGGGACTGGGAATGGCTGCCAAACGCATCACCATTTCTACTGCGGGAATCGCCAAGATGATCAAGCAACTGGGTGATGATGAAGTGAAATTCAACCTGGCCGTTTCGCTGCATGCGGCAAACGATGCCAAGCGCAACCACATTATGCCCATCAACGAGTCAAATACACTCGAGGCACTTGCCGAGTCGCTGGTTTACTACTACCGCAAAACCAAGAATCCCGTAACCTTCGAATACATCATCTTCAAGGATTTTAATGATGAACTTGAAGACGCAAAAGAACTCGCCGATTTCTGCAAGAAAGTACCGAGCAAGGTGAACATCATCGAATACAACAGTATCGACGACGGTGAATTCCAGCAGGCTGATTCGAAAAAAGTAGAGCGTTTTCAGCAATACCTTGAAGGAAAAGGAATCGTTGCCAAGGTGAGACGAAGCCGCGGTAAAGATATTGATGCGGCTTGCGGACAACTGGCCAATAAGAACCAGGCCGCCCTTAAGTGATCAGATAATTGAGTTGATAATGGTAATTAGGTAATGGCCATCCGGTAAAGCGCTTCCGGATGGCCATTATCTAATCAACCAATTATCTAATCAACAAATTAATCTGATATTTGGCTCCCATTATGGCAATTCATGGACATTAAACAGATACAGGCTCCGATTGAGCAGCACATGGAGGTGTTTGAGGACAAGTTCCATCAATCCATGAAAAGCCGTGTTGCCCTGCTGGACAAGATCACCCATTACATTGTAAAGCGAAAAGGAAAGCAGATGCGGCCCATGTTCGTGTTTCTGTGCGCCGAGCTTTGCGGTGGGGTGAAAGAAAGCACACATACCGCCGCCTCTCTCATTGAATTGCTGCACACCGCTACACTCGTTCACGACGATGTGGTGGATGATGCTGCCGAAAGACGCGGTTTTTTCTCGATCAATGCGTTGTGGAAAAACAAGATCGCGGTACTTGTCGGAGATTTCCTGCTTTCCCGCGGCTTGCTGCTGTCGGTGGAAAAAAAGGAATTCAGGCTGCTGGAAATTGTGAGCGATGCCGTTCGTGAAATGAGCGAAGGTGAATTGCTCCAGATGGAGAAAACCCGCTCGCTGAACCTGCAGGAAGACATCTATTACGAGATCATCCGGCAGAAAACCGCCAGTCTTATCGCGGCATGTTGCGCGGCCGGTGCACAATCATCAGGCGCTTCCGAGGAAGAAATACAACTGATGTACCAGTTCGGGGAACACGTTGGAATGGCTTTCCAGATCAAAGACGACCTGTTTGATTACGGTTCGGCGGAAGATATCGGCAAGCCTACGGGCATCGACATCAAAGAGAAGAAAACCACCCTACCGCTGATCTATGCCCTGAATCGCTCGACGTTCCTGGTGCGGAGAAAAATTACCGGTCTCGTGAAAAACCACAATGAAAACCCGAAGAAAGTAGCTGAAGTAATGGATTTCGTAATTGCAGGCGGCGGATTGGAATATGCCGCTGTCCGTATGCACGAATTCAAGGAAAAGGCACTCGAGATACTACACAAATTCCCGGATTCACCTTCGCGCCAGTCGCTGGAAGGCCTGGTCCATTATACCATTAACAGAAAAAAATGAGATACGTAAGCATTTTCCTGGCCCTGGCATTCCTTGCAGGTGCATGTACCAACGATAAAAAGGCCGAACAAGAAAAATCGGCTAAACCCGATCATAAATATCCGCAAACCGAAAAAGTATTCTATCCGACCGGCGAGATTAAAATGGCCGGAAAGCTGAAAGACGGCAAGCGCCAGGGACCGTGGTCGAGCTGGTTCCAAAACGGCAAGATCAACAGCGAAGCCAATTTCGTGAACGACCAGATGGATGGTAAATACACGGTGTGGTACGAAAACGGACAGGAAAGGATCACCGGAAATTACAAGCTGGATAAAGAGATCGGTACGTGGTACTTCTTTGCGGAGAACGGAGATACGATTACGGTGAAGGATTTTGAGAAGTAAGTGGTTTAGACTGGGTAGACGGTTTAGACGGTTTATCGTTACAGCCGTCTAAACCGTCTAAACCGTCTCCACCGTCTCAACTGTCTCAACCGTCTAAACAACAACCATTGATCCCAAAGGAAACAATAGCGCTGATTTTTGATGCCGCCCGGATTGAAGAGGTGGTGGGAGATTTCGTGCAGTTAAAACGAAGCGGATCGAATTACAAGGGTCTGAGTCCTTTCGTAAACGAGAAAACACCGTCTTTTTACGTTTCACCGGCAAAGGGGATTTTCAAGGATTTCAGTTCAGGTAAAGGCGGAAGCGCAGTAACGTTCCTCATGGAACACGAGAAGCTTTCTTACCCGGAAGCGCTGCGCTATCTCGCGAAAAAATACAACATTGAGGTTGAGGAAGAAGAACAGACTGCAGAGCAGATAGCGCAACAGAATGAGCGCGAAAGTCTCCTGCTTATCCTCCAGTTTGCACAGGAATATTTCTCAGATTACCTCATCAATAACGACGAAGGACGGTCGATAGGTCTCGGTTATTTCCGTGAACGCGGGTTTACCGACGCCATCATCAAAAAATTCAGCCTCGGGTACCATCCCGAAGGAAGGGATCATTTCACCAAAGCTGCACTCGAAAAGGGCTACAAGCTTGAGTACCTCGAAAAGCTTGGGCTGACAAGGGTTCGCGACGGGCGTTCGTTCGATTTCTTCCACGGCAGGGTCATGTTCCCCATCCAGAACCTTACCGGTCGCGTGATTGGTTTTGGCGGACGGGTACTTAAGGCCGATAAGAACATTGCCAAGTATTTCAACTCGCCGGAAAGCGAACTCTACAACAAGAGCAAAACGCTGTACGGTATTTTCCAGGCCAAGAATCGCATTGTAGGCGAAGACAATTGTTACCTGGTTGAGGGATACACCGATGTGCTGGCCATGCATCAGGCCGGGATTGAGAATGCCGTGGCCAGCTCGGGAACCTCGCTTACCATCGAGCAGATCCAGATGGTGAAGCGCTTTACCCAGAACATCACCATTTTGTATGATGGGGATGCTGCCGGGATAAAAGCATCGTTCCGCGGGATCAACATGGTACTGGAAGCGGGACTTAATGTGAAAGTGGTGCTGTTTCCGGATGGCGATGATCCCGACAGTTATTCGAAGAAAGTATCGGGTGAGGAACTGAAGGAATACCTGAAGTCGGCACCAAAAGATTTTATCTCGTTCAAAACCGGGCTGCTGCTCGACGAGGTAGGGAAGGACCCGATCCGCAGGGCAGGGGTAATTAAGGATATTGTTGAAAGCATCGCGCTGGTGCCCGATGCCATTATGCGGAGCTCTTACATAAGAGCTACTTCGCAGATGATGGACATCCAGGAGCAGGTACTGATCAGCGAACTGAACCGCATCCGGAAAAGTCAGTCGAAAGAAGATTCCAGGAAGAACTACAACACAGAACTCCCTGAGGCACCGCCCGACGACCTGTTTGCGTCTGATGAACCCACTCAGCAAACCGTACAGATCGATTCGCACGAAAAAGAGATCATGCGCATCCTGTTGAACTACGGGCATCTCAACTTCGATTACCAGGATGAACACGGCACGGAACCGGTAACGCAAAACGTGGCAGATTTTGTGATTGAAACCATACTCGCCGACGAGATTGTGTTTGAAAACCCGATGTTCCAGCGGCTGTTCGAACTCATCGTAAACGAATACAAGCAAAACCCGATGGGATTGCTTACTTACAGTGACGCAGATATCAGCGGATTGGCAACGTCGCTGGTGATGAGCGAACATCACCTCAGTGAAAACTGGAAAGAGAAAAAGGTGATCATTAAGACTGAGGAAGTGCGCCTTCCCGAAGTGGTAAAGAAAGGACTGCTCGGTTACTTGCTGAGACGCGTGGAAAGCATTATTCACGGCCTTACCAATCAGTTGAAAGAAGAACTTCCGGAAGCCTCCCAGGATGAGATCCAGACCGAGATCATCCTTTACCTGCAGGCAAAGAAGACGTTTTCGAAAGAATTAGGACGAATTGTGTTAAAATAAAACCGTGGATTTTCTCAGTTATCATTTCATCGATTTTAAAGGCTTTAAGCTGTCGCTGCTGAGCATCATCTGGCTGGTATTCATTTATATCGGTGTGTGGGTGATCCTGCGGCTGATCAAAGTGTTCATCCACCGCCGGTTTGTAAAGCGCAACATCATCGATAAGGCCAGGGAATTCACCATCTATTCCCTGATCCGCTACCTGGTGTTTACGTTCTCGCTATTTGTGATGCTTGGGACGGTTGGCGTGAAATTCAGCTGGTTGTTCGGCGCCGGTATTCCGCTGTTGGTGGGTATCGGTCTGGGTTTACAGGGTCTGTTCAAAGACTTTGTTGCCGGGATTGTGCTGTCGATTGAAGGTTCATTCAAAGTCGGCGACATCATAGAGATCGATAAAACGATGGCGCAGGTAAAAAACATCGACCTGCGTACCAGTAAGGTAGAAACCGGCGACGGTGTCCAGATCATTGTACCGAACTCACAGCTTACCGATGGCCGGATCATTAACTGGAGTCATACCCGGAAGGAGATCCGCTCTACCATTACGATCACGCTGGCCTACGGTACGGATGCGGCCATGGCCCGTCACCTGCTGTACCAGGTGCTCATCGCAAATCCATCGGTGAGCAAAGTGCGTAAACCTAACATACAGTTCACCGATTTCTCCAGTCACGGAATGACCTTTAAGCTGGCGTTCTGGACCGCCGAACCCTGGGATGTGGAACAGGTAAAAAGCGACCTGAGATTTGCCATAGAGACTGCACTGCGCGCGAGAGACATACGCATCCCTTATCCGCAGCTTGATATACGAATGACCGATAACAGAATATATGAAGACCGAACTTCCCGCAGAGATCCACGCGATCAGAACCTCGATTGAGCCACTGAGAAAACAACTGGTGGAACATCCGCTGTACGCTTCCATCAACTCGCTCGACGACCTGCAGATCTTTATGGAGCACCATATGTTTGCCGTGTGGGATTTCATGAGCATCCTCAAAGCGCTGCAAAATGAACTTACCTGTACTTCCATTCCGTGGGTACCGAAAGGAACCCCGGCGCTGAGAAGACTCATCAACGAAATTGTTCACGGAGAAGAAAGCGACGAAGACAAAAGCGGCAGAGCGGCCAGTCATTACGAACTGTACCACGAAGCCATGAAACTGGCCGGCGCCGATACCTCGGTGATCGACGGTGTACTTGCCGATATCATGAGCGGAAGCACGGTGAGCCAGGCGATGGCCAAAGCCAACATTCCCGACAGTGTGAAGCAGTTTGTGGCGTTCAGCTTCGAAACTATCGACAGCAAAAAGACGCACAACATCGCTGCCATTTTCACCTTCGGACGCGAAGACCTGATCCCGGATATGTTCACTGCACTGGTAAAAGATCTGAGCGCAAAATTCCCGGGTAAACTGGATGCGCTGGTGTATTACCTGGAGCGCCACATCGAACTCGACGGCGGTGAGCACGGTCCGCTTGCACTCACCATGATCGCAGAACTCTGTGGAAACGATCCGCAAAAATGGGCCGAAGCACTTGAGGCATCCAACAAAGCACTCGAAGTACGGATCGCATTGTGGGACGGCATCCTGGAGGAAGTAAAGGCCAATCAGCTGGTTTAACCTGAACCCTTTGCGCCCTTTGCGAAAAACTTTTGTTCCCTTTGCGGTTAAAACTCAAATGGCACAATAATTAGAGTGAGTCTTCCTGAACATCTGAACTGATTCAGAACAAAACCTCTAATTATGAAAGCCATAAAGTACACCGCAACGCTCCTCCTGGCGACCTTCCTTTGTTTGGGAGCCGGAGCACAGGAAAAACCAGTGCGCAAGGAGCAGAATGCTGAAAAGAAAGAAATGAAAGCCGAGAAAAAGGCAGTTAAAGGCAAACCAAACGTAGCCGAAAGGAAAGTAGAAAAAGCTGAAAAGAAAAGAGAGAAAAAAACTCCCTGAGCGTTTCATCATCCATTAAGAAAGACCCATCCGATACCAGGATGGGTTTTTTGTTTCTGCGTAACTGACTTAGACAAATTCTAAATAATACCCCCAGGTTGTTAAAAACCATTTGCAGCTTACATTTGTCAGCAAATTTTAGCCTGAACGCGAACTGGTCTCCGGCAACTCATGTGGGTTCTCCCTCCCGAAACCAGGAACAAAGAAGCATTAGCATCAAATGAAAACCTCTCTTGTAAAGAAGTATTGGATGGCAGCCACCGGGCTGTTCCTGTGTCTGTTTTTGGTTGGTCACCTTATGGGTAACCTTCAGTTGTTCATTGGCGGTGAGGAGGGCCAGCTCCAGTTTAATGCCTATGCGCATTTCATGACCTCTAACCCGATCGTTAAGCTGCTGTCTTACGTAACCTACGCCAGCATTGTGTTTCACGCCATCGACGGACTGATCCTTACCATCCGCAACAAAAAGTCAAGACCGGTAAAATACGCTTACGAAAGAGCCGATAAAAACTCGATCTGGTCGTCACGCAACATGGGTATCCTCGGTACCGTGATCCTGGTATTCATCATTACCCACATGACTAACTTCTGGGGTGTAATGCACTTCGGGGCGATCGGGGTTGATGCCGCAGGAAACAAAGACCTTCACACCGTAGTGATGGCATTCTTCCAGGACGAGAAGATCGGGCTTATCGCAACGATCCTTTACGTGGTTTCAATGGCAGCTTTGTCATTCCACCTCATCCACGGTTTCTCAAGTGCTTTCCAGTCAGTAGGAGCCAATCACCCGAAATACAATGCATCTATCAGGTATGTAGGGATCGCATTTGCGATCGTTGTTCCGGTGCTGTTTGCAGCCATGCCGGTATACATTTACCTGAACAAATAAGTACGGTCACCCGGTAGTCATTAAGCATTATTACGATATGTCAGAAATGAATAGCAACATTCCAGCTGGTGAGTTAACCTCCAAATGGACCAAATACAAGTCTTCTGTAAAACTGGTTAACCCGGCCAACAAGCGTTCTATCGACGTGATCGTTGTGGGAACAGGTCTTGCGGGATCATCAGCAGCCGCTTCTCTTGCCGAGATGGGTTACAACGTGAAGGCATTCTGTTTCCAGGACAGCCCCCGTCGTGCTCACTCTATTGCAGCACAAGGTGGGGTAAACGCAGCAAAAAACTACGCAAACGACGGTGACAGCACCTACCGTTTGTTTTACGATACTATCAAAGGTGGTGACTACCGTGCCCGTGAGGCCAACGTTCACCGTCTTGCAGAAGTTTCGGCCAGCATTATCGACCAGTGTGTGGCCCAGGGTGTTCCTTTTGCACGTGATTACGGCGGGATGCTCGACAACCGTTCATTCGGTGGTACACAGGTAAGCCGTACCTTCTATGCCAAAGGACAAACCGGTCAGCAGCTGCTGCTTGGTGCGTATTCCGCCCTTGAGCGCCAGATCGGGATGGGTAAGGTTGAGATGTTCAACCGTCACGAAATGCTTGATGTGGTTGTTGTTGACGGTAAGGCGCGCGGGATCATTGCCCGTAACCTGATCACCGGAGAGATCGAACGCCACGGAGGTCACGCGGTATTGCTTTGTACCGGAGGATACGGTAACGTATTCTACCTGTCGACCAATGCAATGGGAAGTAACGTGACCGCAGCCTGGAAGGCGCACAAAAAAGGAGCTTTCTTCGGAAATCCTTGCTACACGCAGATCCACCCGACCTGTATCCCTGTTTCAGGAGATCACCAGTCGAAACTTACCCTGATGTCGGAGTCGCTTCGTAACGACGGACGTATCTGGGTTCCAAAGAAAAAAGAAGACGTTGAGGCCATTCGCGCCGGAAGGAAAAAAGGAAACGACATTCCTGAAGAAGACCGCGATTACTACCTCGAAAGAAGATACCCTGCTTTTGGTAACCTGGTTCCGCGTGACGTGGCCAGCCGTGCCGCAAAAGAGCGTTGTGATGCCGGTTACGGTGTTAACAAGACAGGTGAAGCCGTTTACCTTGACTTCCTGTCGAACATGAAATACAAGTACGGTAAACTGGGTGCGATCCAGCAGGGCATTGAAAACCCGACTGAGGACCAGCTTTACCAGATCGGTCGTGCGAAAGTAGAAGAGCTTTACGGTAACCTGTTTGATATGTACAAGCAGATCACGGGTGAAGATCCTTACGTAACGCCGATGCAGATCTATCCTGCGGTTCACTATACGATGGGCGGACTTTGGGTGGATTACAACCTGATGACCACCGTTCCTGGTATGTACGCACTCGGAGAAGCCAATTTCTCTGATCACGGTGCCAACCGCCTTGGAGCTTCGGCACTGATGCAGGGACTTGCCGACGGATACTTCGTAATTCCTTACACCATCGGTGATTACCTGGCTGACGAGATCCGTACCGGGAAGATCAATACCGCTTCTCCTGAATTTGATGCGGCTGAAAAGCACGTAAAAGATACACTCGACAAACTGATCAACAATAAGGGAACCAAAACCGTTGACCACTATCACCGTGAGCTTGGAAAGATCATGTGGAACAAGTGCGGAATGGGCCGTACGGCACAAGGACTTACCGAAGCGATCAGCGAGATCCAGGCTTTGCAGAAAGAATTCTGGGCCAATGTGCGTGTACCGGGCAAACTGAACGAATTCAACCAGGAACTTGAGAAAGCATGGCGCGTTGCCGATTTCCTTGAACTGGGCGAACTGATGTGTAAGGATGCACTGAACCGCAACGAAAGCTGTGGCGGTCACTTCCGCGAAGAATACCAGACCGAAGAAGGTGAGGCACTCCGCGACGACGAAAACTTTGCTTACGTAGCTGCCTGGGAATACAAAGGAAACAACCAGTACGACCTGCATAAGGAAGAACTGAAGTATGAGAATATTAAGATCGCCGCGAGGTCGTACAAGTAAATAGTAACTAGCGAATAGTAACTAGCGAATAGTAACCAGTAAGGAGTGACAGGTGGAAACTCAGATCAGATCTTTTAAGGACCTTAAGGTTTGGAAAAAGGGAATGGAATTGGTAGTTCTCATCTATAAGATAACAAATACTTTTCCTGATACGGAGAGATTTGGTCTTACCAGTCAACTGAGAAGATGTTCCGTGTCTGTTCCTTCAAATATTGCTGAGGGCTGGGGAAGGAAATCGAGTAAGAGTTTTGTTGGATTTCTTCATATCGCACAAGGTTCGCTTTGCGAATTGGAAACCCAGTTGATATTGGCAGAAGAGCTGGGGTTTACAAGTCCCGGCGGAACTGTACAAACGAAAATAATTATAGAGGAAATAGGCAAAATGCTTGTTGGCCTTGAAAGAAGTTTATTAAAAAGTTAATCATATAGCTTGCCCACTGTTGGCTGTTGGCTAGAAACTGTTTACTCATGCAGGAAATTGGAATGAACCTAAATCTCAAGATCTGGCGCCAGAATGGTCCGAAAGACGCTGGTAAAATGGTGGATTATAAAGTAACCAACATCTCGGAAGACATGTCTTTCCTGGAGATGATGGATGTGCTGAACCAGGACCTCATTGAAAAAGGTGATGAGCCTGTGGCATTCGACCACGATTGTCGTGAAGGGATCTGTGGGATGTGCTCGATGTTCATTAACGGAGAGGCACACGGACCGAATAAGGCTGTAACCACCTGTCAGCTACACATGCGTTCGTTTAAGGATGGCGAAACCATCTATATCGAGCCGTGGAGAGCCGCTGCATTCCCGGTAATTAAAGACCTTACCGTAGACCGCTCGGCATTCGACCGCGTAATCCAGGCCGGAGGATATGTTACCGTAAACACCGGACAGGCAGTAGACGGAAACGCGATTCCGACCCCAAAAACAGCTGCTGACGAGGCTTTCGCTGCTGCAACCTGTATTGGTTGTGGTGCATGCGTAGCAACGTGCAAAAATGCCTCTGCAATGCTGTTTGTATCGGCTAAAGTGGCGCAACTTGACCTGCTTCCGCAAGGAAAGGTGGAATCGAAAGAGCGTGTACTTAAAATGGTAGCACAAATGGACAAAGAAGGCTTTGGTAACTGTACCAATACCGGTGCCTGCGAGGTAGAATGCCCGAAGGAGATCTCACTCGAGAATATTGCACGGATGAACAGGCTGTTTATGAACGCCAGTCTGACGAACAAAAAATAATAAGCAGTTTACTGCGCAGTAAGCCCGCTCCGGTATCCGGGGCGGGCTTTTTTATGCGTGTACATTGGGTAAAATGAACTCCTTTATTTGATGTGTCGGTACCAACACTTTAGTGTTGGTTTTTCCGCTCAAATGCCTCGATAAACTGTGGTTTCATTCTTAAAAAGATCATAAACACTATTTAATGGTGTTTATTGCGAATAAAGTGAGTAAATTATTGTGCCTCAGTGATTTCCATTGTTTTCTACTTTTAGCCGCATGACAGATGACCGTAAAGCTATCAGTGCGAGAGTTCGTGAGGCGAGAAAAGCTGCGAAAATGACCCAGCAGGAAGTTGCAGACCTCATCTTTATGAGCAAGAGCAATTATCAGAAACTGGAATCCGCAGATGTTGGTATTCCGGGCGAACGCCTGATGGAATTAGCCAGGTTGTTCAATATACCCGCTCAGTCATTGCTGCCCGGACCGGCAGAATATACCAATACCACTTCTCATGCAGAAGCCTCGGAGCTTCCGCAGCAAACGCTTGAAGAATACTCGAAAGCCCATTTGATCGATATTGTAAAGCACCAGGGAGAAACCATCAGCAATCAAAAAAAGATCATCCAGCTGCTGGAATTCAGAGCGGGAGCCGACGAACAGAACTGACCAACCGCTCATTGGTCCTTTCACGGTAAGGAAATGGGTGATACCTTGGTGCATCAAATCAGCCCTCATGCTCACCTCCCTCATAGATCTCCTGTACCCGCGGATCTGTGCTTCCTGCGCAGAACCCATCCAGCCCGGCGACGATATGGTCTGCCACAGCTGCTTTTCAAAAATGGCTTTTTGTCCCTATCGTTCCGGACAAATCCATCCTATCGAAAAAATTTTCTGGGGAAGATCGGCCGTTGCAGCAGCAACGTCATTACTGGTGTTCAGCAAGCAGGGCATCGGGCAGGAATTGCTGCACCGGCTCAAGTACAAAGGCGATCGCGAGATCGGTGTATACATGGGCAAATTACTCGGCAACCGGCTTTCAGAATACCCTGAGTTCGCAAAAGTTGAGGGCGTGATCCCGGTACCGCTTTTCGAGCGGAAGAAACAACTCCGCGGCTATAACCAGAGTGAAGTCGTGGCCGGTGGCATTGCCGAAGTCACCGGCAAACCACTCATCACCAATTACCTGCAACGCATAGAGAACAACAGCAGCCAGACCCGCAAGGGCCGACTGGAACGCAGCGAGAATGTGCGTTCTGCATTTTCTCTCGATCCCAGGCGCTTTCCGAATGCAGAGCACCTGTTGCTTATAGACGATGTAATTACTACCGGAAGTACGCTTGAAGCCTGCATCAACCTGTTGTCCGGCAGGCACAAAGTTAGCGTGGCGACGCTGGCTTACCAGTAATGGATTTGGCTATCTTTGCACCCTATGGCTGAAAACCTTGTCATCCCCGAAACGGCTTTGCGTAAAGACATTTACGGAGCCCTGTTGCCACAGATCGAAGCGCTTGTCGGTCCGGAACAAAACAAATATGCCAACCTGGCCAACATCAGCGCAGCATTAAAGCAGGCATTCGGTTTCTTCTGGGTAGGATTTTACCTCGTGGATTCGGATAATGAACTGGTGCTCGGACCTTTCCAGGGACCAATCGCCTGTACCAGGATCCGCAAAGGAAAAGGGGTTTGCGGGACATCATGGAGCACTGCCGAAACCATCCTGGTTCCTGATGTAGAGTTGTTCCCGGGTCATATTGCCTGCAGCGCCGATTCAAAATCGGAGATCGTGGTGCCGGTATTTGACCGTGCAGGAAACGTAGCCATGGTACTCGATGTGGATAGCAGTAACCTCGAAGATTTCTCCCCGGTTGACCAGGAATACCTGGAAAAGCTGGCTTCGTTCATTACAACGCTGCTCTGAAGTGAACCTCCATCCGCTGTTCCGTTTTGCGTTTATCGCTGTTGCCGCATTCGTGCTGCATTCGTGTGCCCGAGTGGGAAGCCCTGAAGGTGGTGAGAAAGACACCACTCCGCCCGAACTGGTGTCGCTAAAGCCGGAAAACGGAACGCTGCATTTCTCGGCAACAGAGGTGGTTCTCACCTTCAACGAATACGTGAAACTGAACAATGTGCAGCAACAGCTGGTCGTATCGCCAACGCTGGACGAAATGCCGGAATTTAAGATCAAAAAGCGCTCGATCATCATGACGCTGAAGGATCCGCTGCTGCCTAATACGACCTATAACTTTAATTTCGGCGATGCCATCGTCGATGTGAACGAGGGAAATCCGCTGAAATCCTTTTCATACGTAGTAAGTACTGGCGATTACATCGACTCGCTGCTGATTACCGGTGTGGTGGTAAGCGCGTACACCGGCACACCTCAAAAGGATTTTACGGCCATGCTATACGATACCAGCGCAACCGACAGCACGCCTTACCTGAAAAAGCCATTGTACCTGGCCAAGACCAACGAGCAGGGAAAATTCACCATCAAAAACTTAAAGCGTGGCGAGTACAGCCTGCTGGCCATCAACGATATCAATAAGGATTACAAGTTCCAGTCGATAGAAGACGTGGCCTTCCTGGAAGGGAAAATCACTCCTGCTACCGATTCTAGCGATACAGATACAATAGAACTGAAAACATTCAGGGAAACCGGCGACCGTGTCCAGTTAGGAGGCAAGAAACTGGAAGATTTCAAGAAACTGATAGTCGGACTGAATCAACGCTGTAACGACTGTCAGCTGATAGAACCCGAAGGACAATCGGTGATCTACAATCAATGGAAGGATCACGACCAGGATACACTGTTCGCGCTCTTAAAGCCGGTTGAAGGACTGGACTCGATCACTTTTTATCTTTCGTCGGATACGGGAACGGTGGACACGCTGCAGTTTTATCCGCCGAAATCCAGGAAAAAGGAGCAACTCCAGAAGAAATTCACGCTTTCGGGTACACAGCCAGATGCCAATCAATACCTGCGGTTTACCTACGATGAACCCATCATGAACCTGGATTCCGCATCCATGATCACGCTGATGAAGTCGGACAGTAGCCTGGTTGAGGTAAAACTGTTCCAGGACAGTACAACACAAGGCGTGTATTACCTGGATTACAAACCGGCACCGCAGGAGAAAATCACCGTTTTCTGGCCCGATAGTGCGTTTATCGGCTTGTACAATTCTGCTTCTTCGGCGGATACCCTGAACCTTGAAGCACAAAAGCTGGAATACTACGGGAACCTTATCTTCACGGTAGTAAATAACCTGAAAGACCCGGCGATCCTGGTGTTTACAGAAATCAAGGCCAATAAGGTGCAGTTCGTGGCACTTAAGCCCGGTTCTAATAAGCTGGCCTTCCCGGGACTTGCGCCGTCTTCGTTTACGGCCGCGGTGATCGTGGATAAGAATGGAAACGGGATTTGGGATACCGGGAGCTACCTGAAAAAGAAACAGGCAGAAACGGTGCTTCAGTACAAGGAACCGATCCAGGTGCGTTCCAATTGGGACCTGGAACTAGAGTGGATCCTGCTGGAACCCAAGACGGAATAGATCGGCGTCTTTTAACACCGGGAACTTTTCGCGGAAATCCATCAGCTTGTCTTTATCGAGATGCGCCGAAAAAACGCCCTCTGCATCGGTTGGCTCAACAAGGTATTCACCGTACGGATCAATCACAGCCGACTGGCCGTTGTAAGGCATTCCGTTATCGTCGTTACCGGTACGGTTCACCCCGATCACATAACACTGGTTTTCTATGGCCCGCGCCACAAGCAGCCTGCTCCAGGCGTTAATTCTCGGCTCCGGCCAGTTGGCCACATAGATCAGCAGGTCGTAGGCATTTGCTGCCGAATTGCGTGTGAACACCGGGAAGCGCAGATCGTAACATACCTGCAGACTTATCTTCCATCCTTTCAGCATGACTTCAGTACGCTGTTCACCAGCTGAGTAAAAATTTTGCTCACCAGCCAGGGTAAATAAGTGGCGCTTATCGTAGGTATTGATTTCTCCCGAAGATTTTACGAAAACAAAGCGGTTGTAAAACGCCCCGTTCTCTGTAATAACCAGTGAACCGCCAATGGCAGTATCCAGTTCGCGGGCGGTTTTTACCATCCAGCTCACCGCTTCGCCGTCCATTTCCTGCGCAACTTTGGCCGGCTGCATGGTGAAGCCGGAGGTAAACATCTCTGGCAGCACCCATAGGTCGCTCGGCTGACCGCTCCGGATTAGGTTGTCGAAGTGAGTAATATTCGCTGCAGGATCTTGCCAATGCAGCGGCGATTGAAGGAGAGAGACTTTAAGAGGAAGCATGGGGTGTTGTGTTAATCTTTCTTTTACAGTTTATTCAAGATCTCCGCTGCCTTTTCCAGCGTTTCTTCGCCTTTCGCAAAGCAAAAGCGCAGCAACCGGCTTCCCGGATCTGTAGGGTAAAATACCGAGATTGGAATCGCAGCCAGTTTATGTTTTATGGTGAGTTCTTCGGCGTATTCTACATCGGTTTTATCGCTCAGCGCGCTGTAATCGAGCAATTGGAAATACGTTCCGCGTGCCGGGGTAAACGTCAGTCTGGATGCTCCTACGGCGCTGGCAAAGAAATCGCGCTTGTCCTGGTAGAAGTTGTTCAGCGAAAGATAGCGCTCTTCGTCTTTCAAAAACTCCGCAAGCGCAACCTGTACAGGTGTATTTGCTGAGAAAACATTGAACTGGTGGACCTTCCTGAATTCATTCATTAACTCCTGCGGGGCAATGATATAGCCCATTTTCCAGCCGGTATTGTGAAAGGTCTTCCCGAAAGAAGAAACCACAAGCGACCGTTCGGCCAGTTTGGGAAAGCGAGACACCGAAAGGTGCTGCTGTCCGTCGAACACGATGTGCTCGTATACTTCATCGCTCAACACGATGATATTGCTATCTTCTGTGATCTTTTCCAGTTCGCGCATGTCCTCCATGTTCAATACCGCACCGGTAGGATTATGTGGGGTATTGAGGACGATCATCCGGGTTTTTGGATTCACCAGCCGGCGAACTTCGGTCCAGTCGATTGAAAAATCAGGTTGCTTAAGGGTGACGTGAACGGTTTTTCCGCCGGCAAGGTCAATAGCAGGCTCGTAGCAGTCGTAAGCAGGAGAGAAGATGATGACCTCATCGTCTTGACGGATAAGCGCTGTAATGGCCGTGAAAATCGCCTGTGTGGCACCTGAAGTGATGGTAATCTCGGTGAGTGGAGCGTAGCTCGCTCCGTACAACTTCTCAGTCTTGGCGGCAATGATCTCGCGTAGTGCAGGAACACCCGCCAGCGGCGCATACTGATTGTGTCCGTCGCTCATCGCTTTGTTCACCAGGCGGATCAATTCCGGATCACAGTGAAAATCAGGAAATCCCTGTGCAAGGTTAATGGCGCCGTGCTCATTGGCCAATGCGCTCATTTTCGCAAAAATGCTGACCCCGGTTAAAGGAAGTTTTGATTCGGTACTTACTGCTGATCTCATAGTTGAATTCCTGATTGGTAGTGCAATTTCAGGAATTTTGCCGAAATAGTATTCAAAAAAAGGCCCCCGTATCGGAGGCCTTTTTTTGAATACTATTTCGGAGTTGACTTCTTCTTTTTGCTGTCTTTCTCGTTTTTGCTCTTGTCGTCTTTCGAAGACTTGTCTTTCTTGTCTTTTTTGTCCGACTTACTGTCCTTGTCTCCGGCAGCAGCTTTATCGCCGGTCTTGCCTATTGAGATCTCAGATTTCTCGTCTTCTTTCGACTTCTTGTCTTTCTTATCAGACTTGTCTTTTTTATCCTTCTTCTCTGATTTAGCCTCAGGAGCCTCGTCCTTCTTCCTTTTCTCTGTTCCGGCACCGCCAAATTTACGGCTGGAGTATACGGCGCCTTTATCAGTTACCTTAATAACTCCCTGGTCAGGATTAAGCAGTGATTCCGGAAGTTCTGCGCCGATCATTTCTTTCGGTACTTTTTCTTCTTTCAGCACTTCTTTGGGTGTATTTTTTTCAGCTTGGCGAAGTGAATCGGCAATGGCACCGGCAAGTTCACCGGTCGGATCATCTGTGTTGAAGGTCGGTGGCATCAGTACACCAAGTGCCAGGTCGGTTTCACCGCGGCCCCAATCCGGTTCCGAAATGTAGCGGCCCTGCGGACGGTCCTGGAATAGCAATCTTGCGCTCTTGTAATAACGTAGAGTGATTTTCTTTCCGGCTTCAGAAGTATCGCCTTCAGACCAAAGTCCTTTCAGGTAATAATAGCGTGGATTTCCCTGGTCCAGTTTATACACCTGGTCCATGTACCATTTGTAATCGGTACCGTATTTGGCTTGACGTGTTGCCGGAGCGATATCGATGCGTTGTTTCAGCATCCATGCGCGAAGAAGGTACAGTTCAGGATTTTCCTTGATGAACATTTCGGCACGGTCAATCAGGCGCTCCACCTCATCGAGGATCACATCTTTCTGACCGGTTGAGTCGATCTCTGCCTTACGCAGGTTCGCCATAGCCTCCCAGTAATACCCGCGCCATTCGCGTGGATATTTTGCAGAGATCTGTTTCACATTTGGAAGAATGGCCGCATAGGCGATTGCTCCTACAGAATCAACTGTACTAAGCAACGGTGCCAGTTCCTTCTCAAATTTCGGATCTACCCTGTATGGATCAAACTCACCTGCAAGCAGGGTGGTAGATACCAAAACAGTCAGAATTGCAGACAGAATGATTTTCATTGAATAGTATAAACGGGGCTAAAATTAAAAAATACCGGCACACCTTCGGAGAGACAGGGCAAATTAATTATAAGCCCTGTCAGTACTGAAGATTGTATAACAATGAGTTATGGTAGTGTTACCGGGGGTAAACGAAGGTATTCGGTTAAAATTATTCAGCCGTTCCTGAATCGTCGGAAGGCTCTTTCATGTCGATACTGTTCAGTTCTTCCATCAAAGCATCCTTCATTTTCATGTATTCGGCCTTGCTTTTCGGATTTACCGGGGTATAAGTGGCAAATTTTTCTTTCAGGTGATTGACCTGTGTCCCGTTTTTCCAGTACCTGAAACACACGTGCGGACCGGTAGAAAGTCCGGTGCTTCCAACGTAACCGATCACCTGTCCCTGGCTTACTTTTTTGCCCGGGCGTATTCCTGCACCAAAGCGGCTCATGTGGAGATATTGGGTGATCACGTTCGAGCTGTGTTTCACTTTCACGTAGTTTCCGTTGAAGGTAGAATAGCGGGCTTCCTGGATCACCCCGTCGCCAATGGTCATGATCGGGGTTCCTTTTGGCGCTGCATAGTCGGTTCCCAAATGCGCCTTGAACCGCTTCTGCACCGGGTGAAAGCGGCGTTGGGTATATCCTGAGGTCAGTCGGCCGAATTTAAGCGGGGATTTCAGGAAGGCCTTGCGCTGACTGTTTCCTTTCTCATCAAAATACGATGCTTTGCCATCGGCTTCGTAACGGAAACCGAAGTAGTTCTGTCCCTCGTGGTTGAATTGTGCGGCAATGATCTTTTCGATCCCAACTGATTCACCGTCAACGACTTTCTCTTCGAAAACCAGTTTGTAATAATCGCCTTTGTGTACGCGGTAAAAGTCGATGCTTGAAGCAAAGATCTCAGCAAGTTCTACCGCCGTCTGCGCGCTAAGGTTGTTTTCGGTCATCGATCCGAACAGCGACGAAGTAACGGTTCCTGCGGCAAGCCTGCGGATGATTTTCATTTCCTTGCGGCCTTCATATACTTTGTTGGCCGGACGTTCGCTGAAATCGAAAATCACAAATTGAACGGGACTCGCTTCGTATACCAGGTACTTCAGCACGTTGGTGGTGTCTTTTTCTTCGTACACCACGCGATACGGTTTGCCCTGAGCAAACTGTCTCACGTTAAAAAAGGGTTTGGCCTGCTGGACGAGTGCAAAAACTTCATCAAAGGTGATCCCGAACGGCGATACCATATCCGCGAAGATCTGTCCCTTCCCGATGATCTTTTCTTCTACGGTGAAGGGATCGACACGAAGACCGTACATGTAGACCGGAACGGTCTTTTTGGCTTCCTGCTGCGCACCGAGCAGCGCATCGATTTCCTGCTGTTTGCGTATTCTCCGGTTACGGATGTACGAGCTTAACGACGCTGCACCAATGATCACTGCAAGAATGACCAGTACGGTTATGATGAATTTTTTGTTTTTGAATCTCTGCATTCCTATCCTCCGCCTCAAAGTTACCCCTTAAGGAAGGGTTGAAAAATCAATCTGTATAGAAGTTATTCACGATTTTTTCCCCAATTCGCTAACTCTTCTTCCGACCAGAGGGAAGGGTAGAAAATGCGGAGCTGGAATCTCGGAGGAAGGTATTTCTGCCAGTTGGTACCGCCGGTCGCCGCAATGTCGGCCGGTGAACGTTCCAGGTAACGAACCGCTGATTTATAGTGCATTAACGGCCAGTTTACATTCACATTCAGGTCGAGCTGGCGAAGCTCTTTGATCAGCTCTTCGTTTTCGCCTTCGCGGTCTATGGCGCGCAAAGCAAGTCCAAACAGGTTATTTCCTTTTAGTTTGATGGCAGTATTCAACAGGTGCTCGCCGTATTTTTCCTCGAACTGGAGCAGCGTAAGTGTCTTTTTTCCTGAAGCGAGTTCGGTAGCACCGCGTTTCCAGTAGATCTGTCCGAAAAGTTCGTCGATGTTGTCGGTGCCTCTGAACGAATCGCGTTGCTCGTGGTGAACCAGGTTGCGGAAATCGGTCGCATAGATCTCGATGGTCCGGTACTGCGCCGACTGGAATCCGCTTGCAGGCAACAGCGACATCCTGAATTTCAGGAACTGGTCTTTGTCCATTCCCTGGACCATGATATCAAAAGAGCTGATCAGTGCTTTAAAGTACTGGTTTATCCTGCGGGTGCGCTCGAGGATAAAGCTGATCGGGTGCTCATCGCCATTCACCAATTGTTTCAGCTCATGAAGACAGAGCTTGAAATACAGTTCGGTGATCTGGTGGTACATGATGAAGATCTCCTCATCGGGAAAGCTGGTTCGCGGAGTTTGTAGGCTCAACAGGGTATCCAGGTGAATGTAATCCCAATACGTAAGATAATCTGCATAAAGCAAACCATCCAAATACGATTTGAGGTCCTGGCCGCTGGCCGCGAATTTTTCCTCGAGCAGGGTCACTTTTTCCAGTAATTCGGGCGTCATCATTTCCGGATTTTTTGGCGTTTGGTTACAAAAATGCGGAAGCAGGTATTGCTTCCGCATTTGAATTAAAAGGCAGCTAAATTATTTAATTTTTGCCAGACCGCTGGCCAGTCCTTTAGCCGACGTAAGTTCCATTTTGATCGAACCTACCAGTACTTCGGCCCGGGCAAGCACCAGGATCTTATTGTCGTCGTCACTGATGTACACCACCAGGTCTTCTTCTTTCTTGAACACGCGTCCCTTTTGTACCACCGGTACAAATTTCAGGCAGCGGTAGGTCCCGTTTCGTATCGTCACGTTTTCCCTGCCCATGAATTTGATCTTCTGCGGAAAGGTCTCATCGTCGATGAACGTGGTCACGGTAATGGTTTCACCGGGTTTTGCATTCCGCATGTCGAACGTACGGGCATAGTAAAATGCCGAAAGCATATCCTGTGCATACTCAGCCGTGGTGAATTTCTGGCCTTCGCCATTATCCACCAGTTTTTTGTGGTGATAGAACAGGTAATCCTGCGATTTCTTGTATCCGCCTTCGTCAATCCTCCGGTAGAACATCCACGGAAAAACCCCGTCTGCATCGATGTAACTCTCGTAACGGTCGCGCACCTTAAAGAAAAAGTTGAACGTTCCCTGGGTCTGACCGGTCCCGATAATGCGAAGCAGCGGCTGACCAAACGCCAGCTTGTCGGTTGCCTCAACCTTCAGGGTCGCGGTACCCGCATTCAGCAGTCCGTAGTGAAGTACATAACTTACTTCCTCCCCGGCTTTAAAAGCGGTGTTCTTGATCCTGCGCAATTCAGCAGGTTTCTTGTCCTGTGCAGCGGTCACCAGGGATAGTCCCATAACGACCAGGACTGCGAAGATTTTAGTTTTCATAGCGTGAGGGTTGAGCAAAACGCATTCCAATCTGTAGTGATTTGATAATTAGATGATTAGATGATTTGATCAGCCGCTGACCAAATCATCTGATTATCAAATTAGCTAATCATCTCATCAATATACAATGTTCACGATCTTATTCGGAACCACGATGATCTTTTTCGGAGCTTTTCCTTCCAGGTATTTCGTGGTGGCTTCCCATCCGAGTACTTCGGCTTCGATCTGTTCGCGGGTGTAGGCAGCAGGAATGTCGAGCGTAAACCGCATTTTTCCGTTGAACTGGACCGGGTAACTCACTGAATCTTCTACGAGATACGATGCGTTGAAGTCCGGCCATGCGGCTTGCGTAACCGTTTGTTCATGACCGAGTTTTTCCCAAAGCTCCTCGGCAATGTGAGGTGCAAATGGAGAGAGGAGAACAACCAGCGGCTCAAGGATGCTGCGTTTGCTGCACTTCAGTTCGCCGAGTTCATTTACTGCGATCATGAATGCGCTCACCACGGTATTGAACGAGTAACGCTCGATATCGTCGTTTACCTTTTTGATGGTTTTGTGAAGAACCTTCAGTTCAGCCGGAGTCGCTGCATCTTCCGATAGGTTGAAACCGGATGGAGCGGTGAACAGTCTCCAGAATTTTCTCAGGAAACCGCTTACACCTGAAATACCGTTGGTGTTCCACGGTTTGTGCTGCTCGATCGGACCGAGGAACATCTCGTAGATACGCAGCGTGTCGGCACCAAGTTCGTTGCAGATCACATCCGGGTTGATCACGTTCCACTTGGATTTCGACATTTTCTCTACCTCAGATTTGGTGCGGAAAACATCTGAACCGTCTTTCAGCCTGTGGAAAGTACCCTGCCACCAGTATCCGCCTTCACACACGAAAACCGCATCGGCAAAATCATCTCTCCATTCGCCGAGTTTGCTCATGTTTTCCGGGCTGATTACGGAGTTTTCGGTCAGGGAAATGTCGATGTTGTGTTCGTTTGACTCGAAATTCAGTGCAATTTTCAGGTCGTGGCTGTAGTATGCGCTTACCAGCTGATCGTTGAACTCCACCGGAGTAATGTCTTTACCGTTGAAGAAATGTACGGTGTTGCTTTTGCCCGAATGACCGGCAACGCTCAACACTTTCAGGGTATGTATCTTTTCTGAAACGCCCTGGATCATCCCCTGGTTGATCAGTTTCTTAGCCGGTTCGGTGATCCCGATATAGCCCAGGTCGTGCAGGAATTTGGTCCAGAAACGGAAGTAGAGCAGGTGACCGGTAGCGTGTTCTGCACCACCTATGTAGAGGTCGATCTGCTGCCAGTAATCGGCAATGGAACGCGAAACAAAGTTGTTTACGCCGTTCGGTTCCATGTAGCGCAGGAAGTACCACGAACTCCCGGCCCAGCCTGGCATCGTGGTAAGCTCTACTGGATAACCTTCACCATTGGCAACCAGCCCGATCTCCGGGTCATAGTTCCAGGTTTCGGCACGTGCCAGTGGCGGCTCTCCGTCGGTCGTCGGAAGGAATTTATCCACCTCCGGAAGTACCAGCGGAAGGTGCTCATCTTTAAAGGTTTTGGCTACACCGTCTTTGTAGTATACCGGGATGGGTTCTCCCCAGTAGCGCTGGCGGCCGAAGATCGCATCGCGCAAACGGTAGTTCACTTTTCCTTTCCCGATCCCTTTTTCTTCCAGTCGCACGATACACATCTTGATGGCGTCGTAACCGGTCAATCCATTCAGGAAATCGGAATTGATCATTCTGGCCTCCTTCGTCGGATCGGCTTTCTCAGAAATGTCTACGCCTTCAAATACCGCGGGTATCGGAAGGTTGAAATGTTTTGCAAAATCGTAATCGCGCTGGTCACCACACGGAACGGCCATAACAGCCCCGGTTCCGTAACCGGCCAGTACGTAATCACCGATCCATACCGGGATTTGTGCACCGGTAAACGGGTGAATGGCATAGGCACCGGTAAACTGCCCGGTGATCTTTTTCACATCGGCCATCCGGTCGCGCTCGGAACGGTTGCTGGCGTAGTGAACGTATTCCTCAACGGCGGTTTTATGTTCTGCTGTAGTGATCTTGGAAACGAGTTCATGCTCGGGAGCAACCACCAGGAAACTCACGCCAAACAAGGTGTCAGGACGGGTAGTAAATACCGGGATCTTAGCCTCTGAGCCTTCCACGCGAAATGATAATTCGGCACCGACGCTTTTCCCGATCCAGTTGCGCTGTGATTCTTTGATGCTTTCGGTCCAGTCGATCGCATCGAGGTCGTTGTAGAGACGTTCGGCATAAGCGGTAATGCGTAAGCTCCACTGTTTCATAAGCTTGCGTTCTACCGGGTAGCCGCCGCGTTCAGAAACGCCGTCTTTTACTTCCTCGTTGGCCAGTACGGTTCCCATTGCGGCGCACCAGTTCACGTAGGTTTCGCTCAGGTAGGCCAGCCTGAAATTCAACAGGATCTCCTCCTGTTTCTTCTCGCCGAAAGCTTTCCATTCTTCTGCGTTGAAGGGAACGATGTCGTGCTCGATATCGCCGGTAAGGAATTCGTGGTCGGAACCGTTGAATCCTTCGGTCTCAAACAGGTTGATCAGTTTGAAGATCGGTTCGGCTTTCTGTAATTTGTAGTTGTAAAAGCTGTTGAACAACTGGGTAAAGATCCACTGCGTCCAGCGGTAGTACTCCGGATCGCTGGTGCGTACCTCACGGTCCCAATCGAATGAGAAACCGATGCGGTCGAGTTGTTCACGGTACCGTGCAATGTTTTCTTCGGTAGTGACCGCGGGATGTTGCCCGGTCTGGATGGCGTACTGCTCGGCAGGAAGTCCGAAGCTGTCGTAACCCATGGGGTGAAGTACATTGAATCCTTTGTGACGCTTGAACCTGGCAACGATGTCGCTCGCAATGTAACCCAGCGGGTGACCAACGTGAAGTCCCGCCCCGCTTGGGTAAGGGAACATGTCGAGCACGTAATAGTTTGGTTTTTCGCTGTGGTTGGAAGTGGCGTAGGTCTTATCTGCTTTCCAGCGTGCCTGCCATTTTTGTTCGATGTCCTGGGGATTGTACTCCATTATGCGTGGTAAAAAGTATTGGTCGGATGAAGGTTGATGATCCCGATAATGTATCGTGATTCAGCCGGCAAATATATTCCGATTTTTGAAGGTGCGTTCGAATGTCAAACGGTTGCTAAACTCTGTGGTCATACGATAGTCATAAGGTTGTCAAACAGTTGTCATATATGGTCAAATGGTATCAGAGCTTTTTCCTGGAAATGATCTTCGATCAGCCGGAATCACTCTACAACTTATGACAACTGAATAACTACTGCGTGACTATCATCATGCCTTTTTCAACTGTATCCTGAACGTCGTCCCTTTCCCGGGTTCTGAGCGTTTTACAAAGATGTTTCCCTTGTGGTAATTGTTGATGATGCGTTTGCAGAGCGAAAGTCCAAGTCCCCAGCCGCGCTTTTTGGTGGTGAAGCCCGGTTCGAATACCGTCTGGTGCTGACTTTTGGGAATCCCTTTCCCGGTATCGGTTACGTCGATGCAGACAAAGCCCGGGCGGTTCCTGAAGGTGAGTGTGATGTCGCCTACACCGTTCATCGCATCTACCGCATTCTTGCACAGGTTCTCAATCACCCATTCAAACAGCGGCCGGTTGATCATCGATAAGGGCTGGTCTGATCCGTAATCGTTGATGATCTCGAAGGTAACTTTGCGCGAAACCCGCGGCCTCAGGTACTCTACAATGGTATTTACCGATTCCAGCACATTGTCTTCGGTCATCTCGGGTTTGGATCCGATCTTCGAAAAGCGATCGGTAATGGTTTGCAACCGGGCAAGGTCCTTGCCGAGTTCACCCAGTGTTTCCTCATCCACGTTCTTCATGCGGAGCAAATCCATCCAGGCCATCAGCGACGACAGCGGAGTTCCCAGCTGGTGAGCAGTTTCCTTCGCCATACCTACCCAAACCTGGTTTTGCTCGGCATTCCTGAATGTGCTGAATAATACGTAGGAAACGATCAGGAAGATACCGATCGCCGTAAGCATCAGGTACGGATAGTATTTCAGCTGGGTAAGCAGAAAGCTGTCTTCGTAAAAGATGTAACTGGCCTGCCGGTCGCCGAGCTTGATAAACAGCGGTTCGTTCTGTTCACGCATGTTATCGATGCGTTCTTTCAGTTTTTTCGGATCTTTTATTTCTGTTGAATCGATATTTCCGAAGGCAATCACATTGGTCATGCTTCCGTCGGTATAGATCACCGGAACGGATGCCGAACTGATCACAGTTTCACTGATAAAGGAATTGATCAGGTCATCCATGGTCGATTTCAATTCACTGAAAGTCTTACTGTCACGGTAATACAGCAATTGTGTTTCTTCACCCAGTTGAATTTCCAGCGGCCGGTTGGCTTTGCGCATCAGCGCGAGCTCGTTTTTGAGGTAGTTTTTATCGCTTACGTCGCCTTCAAGGTTTTTTGAGCCGATCACGTTTCCGCTGCGGTCTACCACAATAACGGGGATGGTGGTATTATCGGCAATGATGTCGTTGGCAAAGTTTACGTTCGCATTCAGCGGGGCATTGATGAGGTAGGAGATAGCTGAATTCCAGAGGTCGGCTTTCTTGCGCTCATCGATCCTGAGCTTCTCGAACAGGTCGCGGGTGTAATTCACCAGCTTGGCGCGTTTCTGAATGGCTTCACTCCAGAGCTTCACCTTCTGGCGCTCTTCCTCCCGGATCTTGGTAACGATCCGTCCGGAATAAAAAAGTGAAATGGCAACAATGATACTTGCCAGTGCAAACAGCGCCAGCTTGGTATATTGCTTACGGGAATATAAATTCATGATAAAAGTTAAGAACTAAGAGTTTAAAACTAAGAGTTTAAACCAGAGTTGTCGGGACATAGTGCAAAAACTAACGTATGTATCCTTCTTTTAGTCCACATCCCACCTCTCATCTCATAGTTCTTAGCTCTTAACTCTTAGTTCTTAACTTCTTTTATGTCTTTGATCACCAATTGCAGCGCCACCTGCTCATTCCACACATTCTGTTCGATTGAGTAAGCAATGCTGAACGGTTTCCCGCTTTTAAGCAACGGCAGGAAGCGGTCGAGTTTGAAGCCTATCGCATCGAAGCGGACAGCAGGATCGTTTTCCTGGTACAGCAGGCATTTCAGATGATTTTCGCCCACGCGCTTGGCAAATCCGGCATCGCGGACGTTGTCGGCCCGGAACACGGGTTGCATATTCTCCGGACCGAATGGAGACATGCGGTTGAGCACAGTGGAGAACTTCATGCTGATCTGGTCAAAATCGAGCGCGGCATCAATAATGATCTCGGGTTGAAGCAATTCTTCGGTAATGCTGGCACAGACTTCAAGCTCAAAAGCCTCGCGAAACAGATCAATATTTTCGGGCAACAGGGTAAGTCCGGCGGCGTATTTGTGTCCGCCAAACTGTTCGAGATGCACCGAACAGGCCTCAATGGCACGATATACATCGTAACCTCTCACCGAACGGGCGCTGCCTGCGACCTTGTCACCACTCCTGGTCAGTACGATCGTGGGCCGGTAATAGGTTTCAGTAAGTCTTGAGGCGACGATGCCTACTACACCTTTGTTCCAGTCTTCGTGATACACTACTGTGGTTTTTGCCTGCTGCCAGCTCACACTTCCGGCAATCATGTCGAGTGCTTCTGAGGTGATGCTTTTGTCGAGGTCTTTTCTGATGGAATTGTTGTCGTCGATGCGCCGGCTGATCTCTCGTGCATCGGCGGCATCGGTAGCAACCAGCAGACTTACGGCCTCACGGCCCGAAGTAATCCGCCCTGCGGCATTGATCCTCGGAGCAATAGTAAACACCAGGTCGCCAACGCTGAGTTCGCGTTTTATCGCTGCATGCTCAAGCAGCGCTTTTAACCCCGGCCGCCTGGGGGAATGATTCAGCGCAAACAGTCCGTGGTGACTGAGTATCCGGTTCTCGCCGTTCACAGGCACAATATCAGCAGCGATGCTGATCGCAACCAAGTCGAGGTATTGCAACGCCTGTTGTGCGGACCAGCCCTGGCTTTCGCAGAAGGCCTGTACGAGTTTAAATCCCACTCCGCAGCCGCAAAGTTCCTTGAACGGGTATCCGCAGTCGTTTCGCTTGGGATCGAGTACCGCAACGGCATCGGGAATGGTTTCGCCGGGAAGGTGGTGGTCGCAGATGATAAAGTCGATGCCGAACGTATGGGCCAGTCCAACCTTATCGATCGATTTTATTCCGCAGTCGAGCGCGATGATCAGTGAAAATCCCTGTTCATGGGCATAATGCACGCCCTGCGAAGAAATTCCGTAGCCCTCTTTGTATCGGTCGGGAATGTAGTAATCTACATTGGGGTAAAAAGATGAGATAAAGCTGTACATCAATGCCACCGCGGTTGTACCATCTACATCATAATCACCGTAAACCAGGATTTTTTCGTTCCGGTTTACTGCATTGGTGAGACGCTCTACGGCTTCCTTCATGTCCTTCATCAGGAAAGGATCGTGAAGGCCTTCGAGTAAGGGTACAAAGAAGGTCCTGGCCTGTTCAAAGTCGGTGATCCCGCGTTGCAGGAGTATAGCCGCGATGGCCGGGCGAACGTTGATGGCGTTGGCCAGCACATTCACCTGTTCAGTGTCGGGATAAGGAAGTAGGGTCCATCGCTGTGCCTTCATGAGGCAAAAGTACGATCAGAGCAGGCTTTTATAAACCTCCCAATAGTGTTGTGCCGCATTTTCCCAGGAGAAACGACCAGCCCATTGCGTCGAAAGCTGCTGTTTTTCAGGTGTCCACGACGAAAGCCCCTTCAACAGTACATCTTTCATTTGGGCAGGATCGAACGTATTCCAGTAAAACGCTTCTTTTCCGCCAATTTCAGGTAAACAGGTTGACGTTGAAAGGAATACGGGTTTCCCGGCATTCATCGCCTCAATCACCGGAAGTCCGAAACCTTCACTTCGCGAAGGGAAAACAAACGCAGTACAGTTGTTGTAATACCACATCTTTTCGGCATCGGTAACCGGTCCGGTAAAAATGATGCGGTTGTGCAGTCCTGCCTGGTCTACGAGGTGATGCAGGAGTTCGCCGTATTTGGGCTGGGCATTCCCGGAAACTACCAGCTTAAAGTCAGGCAGCATTTTCATCAGCGGAATGAGTACTTCTATATTTTTCCTGGGCTGCAACACACCAATGGTAAACAGGAAATTGCCTTTTACCGGCTGCATTGGCGTTGCCGAAGGACCGGGATGCTGCACACATCCGTTGTAAATTACGTGTAACGGCTTGTCACGGAGGTTGAGGTGCTCGCGAACCTGGTTGGCAGTAAACTCAGAAATGGTAACCACTGCAGACGACCGGTTGATCTTGTTCTGGATCAGACGCAATCTCCATTTGTGGCGTAAAGCGTTTCGGTATTTCTCCAGGAAGTTAAGGTCGTGAATGGTAAGCAGAACTTTCGGGCCGCTTTTCGGAACAAAGGGACTGTCCTGGTGAGTGGTGTGCCACACCGATTTTTGCCCGGCCTGGATGCCGGTATAACGTTGTATGTTCTTGATCAGGTGGTAATTCTGTTCCTCACCAACCGGTTTTCCGGCTTTCTTGCTCAGCGCAAACTCAAGTTCGGCATCTTCAGGCTGGTAAACCTGGAGCTGTTTCCCAAGGTGAATACAGAATTGGCCAAGCCCTGAATACGGATTCCTGGCCTTGTCTATTTCAACAACCACTTTATTCATGCCATTTCCCCCTGTTCATTAAAGATAGTTTGTGATACTTGAGGTAAGTGGCATATGCCGATATGCGACAGATCGTCCAGCCATAATACCCGTCAAGGAAACCGAGATTAAATATATAATCTTTCAGGAACTTCGCAACAGGACTGAGGAAGCGTTTAATAACAGAGTCTTTCTTACCCTTTTTGAACAGTGCCCTTGCGGCAATGGTGGTGAATCGCTCGGTTTGCCGGCGATGTTCATCAATCGTGTAATAACTGTAATGAAGAATGTCGCCATCCAGGTGAGTACTCAGCGATCCGGCAGAGTCGAATTCAAGCCGGTCGTGGGGATTCACGCCTTTCCAGCTGCATTTCCTGCGGTCGAAAAGACGCAGTTTCCTATCCGGGTACCATCCGCAGTGTCGGATCCATTTGCCGCAGTAATTGGTCAGCCGGTTAAAGCTGTAGGCGTCGGCGGCCCAATGCTGCTTTGCGGCAAGCACCGACTGCCTCATCGCATCATCCAATGCTTCATCGGCATCGAGACTTAAGATATGATCGAATTCAGCCAGTTGGGTGGCCAGGTTTTTCTGTTCGATGTAGCCTGCGAACGCATGTTCAGCTACCCGTGCTCCTTTTGCTTTTGCGATCTCAACGGTCCGGTCGTTTGAAAAACTGTCGAGAATGAAAACCTCGTCAGCAATACCGTTAAGGCTGTCGATACAGCGGCCAATGTTGCGTTCCTCGTTGTAAGTAATGATTACCGCACTGAGTTTGATCACGTGATGGAGATTGGGGGAAGAATCGGCGGAAAAGTAATCAAATAGCGCTTAGCTCTCAGCTTTGGCGGTTAGCAATTGCTAACGGCCCAGATCTCGCTGATTTCCTTGCCCAGACAAACAGTCCGTAGAAGAAAATAAAAAACGAGACCCCGGCCTGGGTTTCCAGCGTATCTTCTGAAAGAAAAGAAACCAATGCGGTAATGAGAAATCCGTTGAAGACCATCAATCGGTAAGATCGGGTAAGCACAGCAGGGTAGATCAAACAGAACAGGAATATGGCCAGTCCCACAAATCCGAACCCGATAGCAATGCTCAGGTACTGGTTGTGCGCCCGTAACCTGAATTTGGGATGCAGTTGACTCCGGTCGGTCTCATATTGCTGGTTAAAAGCCTGTCGGAGATCGCCGGTACCGACGCCAAAAAACGGGTGGCTGCGGGCAATGTGCCAGCCGGTTTTCAGGTATTCGAAGCGCTGGATCACCGAGCTGCCGTTCATCTCACCGTAATGGTAGTACAAGTCGAACTCTTGCAGGATCACGTAAATCCGCTTACCGATCGATTGGTTTACATACCGGTAGTTGGTCTCTCCTTTTTCAATGGAGCGCACGTCGTCGTCACTCAGCGCAGCTATTCCGGCAGAATCTTTCCGCAGGTTTTTCGAGGTGAGGTAGCGGATCAGACAGGCCTGTAAATTCAGGTCACCGGGAAGTGTTGAATCCAGTGAAAGGGCACTGCGCTTCGGCCATTCACGCTCCATCTCATCGTAAGCCACATAAATAAAAACCAAATGACCGTTTTCGGTCACGGTTTCTTCGGGACTGTGCGTGTAAAGAGTACCTGAAAGGGTTGTTTTATCGAGTTCGGCAAGATCGAATTCATCTTTGCGGAAATAATCATTCACAAAATCGACCAGGTATACTGAAGGGACAACAATCAACAGGGCCAGCAGCGAAAACCTCAACCAGGTATTCCTGATCTTCCAGAGTAACAGGAAGCAGCACACGGCTACAAAAACGCCGAGAATAACAAAACCTGTTGCTGATTGCAGCAGGTTGAGCGAAAAGATAAGCCAGGCGATCAATACGCTGAACCCAAGCTTGTATAATGGACGTTGAGTGGTTAAAACGACCGATGCCAGCCAGCTTATTCCTACACAAATGAGCAGACTGAGGCGAATGTGACTGATAAAAGGCGACAGGTCCCGGAAGTCATTGACTTCTCTTGACGTAAGTCCCAGGTAAATGACCAGGCAAACCAGCGTGGAAAGCACCAGCGCAGCGATGTAGAGCCACATCAGGCGTCGTATCCGTTCTGTATCCAGTGCCGGAGTTGAACCCAGAATGATCGGGTAGGCGAGTAAAGGCAGCTTGATCCGCAGGTCATCTGCATAAAAATCCATGTCCGACGAATATAGTCCGCCGAGGATGTGCATCGCAAATATCACCAGGAAGATGAGCGCTGCTTTATTGGTGCACAGTGTGGTGAGGCGTTGCCTGAAGTTGCCCCAGGCCAGCCAGTTGAGTGACAGAAGTATGGTGGAAACACTCATCAGGAACATAGACAGTGGCAAGCCGACTGCCATTAATGCCAGACAGTAAAACTGGATCTCCTGGTGAATGCGTTCCCTTCGGGAATGACTCAAAACGGTTTATTTTCCTGGTGAGAGAATAGAAGTATAGGTAGGCTTTGAGAATGCCGGAAGCGCCTTTGCCATATACGGATCGTCGGCCAGTGTTGCTTCTACGCGTCCTTTGTCAAAATAGTACCTCGAAATGATCTCGTTTTCAAGGATCATTTTGATCTGGCTTTTAAACTTTACCAGGTCGCCTTTGGTGTCTGGAATAAGTTTCTGCGCCAGGTTCTCGTAATCCTTCAGCGCATCCTGCAGGTAACTTTCCTTTTCAGCGGTTTTCTTCAGTTCTTCCAGCGCCAGTTCGGTGTCGGTTTTGTAATCCAGTTTTTTATCGCTGCACATCGCTATGAACGCGGCATAATCTGCGTCGGTAAGATGGAACGTTTTTGCTGAAG
Source organism: Bacteroidota bacterium (assembly GCA_040386675.1). Lineage (GTDB taxonomy): Bacteria > Bacteroidota > Bacteroidia > Flavobacteriales_D > Luteibaculaceae > DASUEB01. Next base: position 71,534 of record JAZKEZ010000018.1, read on the forward strand.
GAATGGTTGGATGGGCCAATGCGTATTCGTTGGCATACTTGAAGAACATGGCCTGCTCAAACAATGGACGGATGATTTTGCCCATTTCTTCGTCTTTCACAACGAGATCAGGATCAATACCGCGACCGTCCATCACTACGCGACCGTTTCGGGTTTTGAATTTTTTAAGCAATGAATCCGGAACTTCGGTAACTACACCTTCTTCACTGCGGTGTGAGTAGTCGAGTTTCTGGATACAGCGTCCGCTTGGCGTGTAATATTTCTGTACGGTAACTTTCAGCTTTGAATTGTAAAACAGGTCGCGGGTTTGCTGTACGAGTCCTTTTCCATACGAACGTTCACCCACCACAACTGCACGGTCCAGATCCTGTAACGAACCTGAAACGATCTCAGATGCAGACGCCGATCCGCCGTCGATCAGTACTACCATCGGCATTTGCGTATCGAGTGGCTGGTTTAGCGCATAATGCACCTGGTCCCATTCTTTTACCTTGCCCCGGGTATCTACCACGATCTCTCCTTTTGGAACAAAAAAGTTTACAATGTTTACGGCCTCGCGAAGCAGTCCGCCGCCGTTTCCTCTAAGGTCGAGGATCAGTTGTTTCATGCCCTGCTTGTCTTTCAGGTTCACAAAAGCTTCTTTTACTTCTGCGCTGGCACTTTCGGTAAAACTGATAAGTTTGATGTATCCGGTCTCGTTGTTAACCATTCCGAAATACGGTACATCTTTAAGTTTGATCACCTCGCGGCTGATCTTTTTTGAAACCGGGCTGGTAGTTCCCAGCGGAATGATCTTAATGGTGATCTCGGTATTGGCCTGGCCTTTCAGCACGTCGCTGATCTGCTCCACATTTCTTCCGGCAAGCGATTTTCCTTCCACTTCGAGCAACTGATCACCGGCGCGAAGCCCTGCCTTGTATGCCGGGGAATTCTCGTAAGGATCAGATACAAAGGTTTTTCCATCGATCTGGACAATATTGGCGCCTATTCCGCCGTAAGATCCGGTTGTCATGAACCGGTAATCCTCGATACGGGATTCAGGAATGTAAACGGTATAAGGATCGAGTGATTCGAGCATGGCGTCGATTCCCTTCTTCATCAGGTCACCCGGCTTGGTCTCGTCAACATAATACAGGTTGATATCGCGGTAGAGACCGGTGAAGATCTCCAGGTTCTTCGAGATTTCGAAATAGTCTTCCTTAAAACTTAATGCACCCGCACCCAAACCAATAACTAATGTTCCGGTAATGAGTTTCTTACGGTTGTTTTTGAAAAAAGAGGTGAAATACTTCATAGGTCTTGCGGCTCTTGCTCGCTTACAACGAGTGGTTGTAAACGATTTAAAAGTACTATTATTTTCTGCCGTACCTGGTCGGCGTTTACATCAGCGGTGCCTACGTAAATGAGGAAAAGGGACATACGTTTTTCGTTTTTCTCAAGGATTTCCAGCACTGGCAAGCGATTGAGGCGGTACGACTCGCGAACCAGGCGTTTTACGCGGTTCCGGTCGTTAGCATGTTTTAACCTTTTCTTGGGAACGGCAATGGCCATCTCCATACTTCCTTTTCGGGGCGTTGGAAGATCGAAGGAATAGAAGACTTTGAATGGAAATTCGAAGAGAGATGTGCCCTTTTTGAAAAGATGCTCTATCGTAGCCTCATTCGTAATGCGTTCCCATTTTTTAAAACCTTGTCCGGTCATGGCGGTAAAGGTAGGAGAGCAGCATGAAATAAAAAACCCCGGAACTGATCCGGGGTTTTTTGTAATGACTATAAATAAACGGAAGATTCTTTGTGCCCTTTGCGGCCAGACCTTCGCGCCCTTTGCGGTTAACTTAAAACCTTAATTCGCCTTTTTAATGTATTGCTCAATCGCCATGCTCATCGAAGGAACGTTTGGCATCGGGGCGTTAATATCGAGACGAAGTCCGGCGTCTTTTACTGCTTTTGCGGTGGTCGGACCGAAGGCGGCTATACGGGTGGTATCCTGTGTAAAATCCGGGAAATTCTTGTACAGCGATTCAATCTCCGAAGGACTGAAGAACACGAGCATATCATACTTGATGTCTTTCAGGTCGGAAATGTCGCTGCACACCGTTTTGTACAATACCGCTTTGGTATAGTTGATCTTGTTGGCTTCCAGCAGGTCCGGGATCTCTGATTTCTGGATATCTGAAGAAGGAACCAGGAATTTTTCTTCCTTGTGTTTCTTGATGATATCCATCAGGTCTTCGAAACGAAGTTTTCCAACAAAGATCTTACGCTTGCGGTACACGATATAATTCTGCAAGTAGAAGGCAATGGCTTCCGACATACAGAAGTATTTCATAGTGTCGGGAACGGTGATGCGCATCTCTTCGCAAACGCGGAAAAAGTGATCTACAGCGTTACGGCTGGTAAAAATTACCGCAGTATGATCAAGAATGTTGATCCTCTCTTTGCGGAAATCTTTTGAATCGATTCCCTCTACGTGAATGAATGACCGAAAGTCAACCTTGATATTGTGTTTCTTGGCCAGATCGAAATACGGTGATTTCTCGGTAGTTGGACGCGGCTGAGAGATGAGAATGCTCTTAACTTTCAAGGTGAGTAGAAATTAAGTTGGTTACCCTGATATTATCCCTGTATTAACCTCTTGTAAATAAGAGTTTTAAAAGAAGCAACACTGGTAAAATTTCAAGGGTGCAAAGGTATAAAAATAAATAGGATAAGGAAATGTTTGCTGAAATGCCATATAACATTCCGGTTATAATCCTAAGTAGCCAGAATACCCCGTAAAGCACGTAGAATATGCCAAAGAAGATATAAGTATACTCGTGGTCGGCATACGTAATAAGGATATTCAGGGGCAATACTATCAGTCCTAATGTTTTGAGGTTTAGGTAGATATAATCTGTGTATTCCCTCATGAGAATCTCAACGTCAAAAACAAAACCATTAAAGTTGTTGACCAGCATTTTTACCGAATACACCACCAGTACAGCTATGCAATAAAAGATAAGCAGCAGCGGTCCGTTGAGGTTAATTGCGTTGAGGTGGTAGTACCGGTCGGCCTGGAAAAGCATGAAGCCGAACGAAAGGATAAACACTGCGTTGAGACACAGGTTGTACAGATCCGGACCGATCCGGTCGTCTTTGTTGATCGCTGGTTTGTACTTGGCCCACACCGCTTTACGGAAGATGGTAAGGTATTTCTTCTGATAGTAAATACGTACCCATGCCACTAATATGATCAGGGCAATCAGCAGAAAAAAGTGCCATGCTGTGGCAAGATTATAAACCTCTCTTGGTATTCCTGAATATCGCACCTGCTGATTTTAGCTTTTCGTTTCCGCTGCGAAAGTAAATATTGCCCGGGTCTTTTTAAAATGAAGTGGATTAAACCTGTATTTTGGCATCCTAAATATTCCCGTAATTATGGCAAAAGGACAGTTTCAGGGGCACGATTACTACAATGTCGATGAACTACTAACCGAAGAACAAAGACTGGTGCGCGATACTGCACGCGCATGGGTGTCGAAAGAAATTTCCCCGATCATTGAAGATGCATATGAGAAAGCTGAGTTTCCAAAGCAAATTGTAAAGGGACTTGGTGAAATAGGCGGTTTCGGGTGTTACATTCCTGAGCAATACGGTGGTGCGGGCCTCGATCAGATCTCTTACGGCCTGATCATGCAGGAACTCGAAAGGGGAGATTCGGGAATTCGTTCTACCTCGTCGGTGCAAACCTCGCTGGTGATGTACCCGATCTGGAAATACGGAAATGAGGAACAACGCAACAAATGGCTGCCAAAACTGGCAACCGGAGAATTTATAGGCTCATTTGGACTTACCGAACCCGACCACGGATCAAACCCGGGCGGAATGGTGACCAATTTCAAGGATGCCGGCGATCATTACATTCTGAACGGCGCCAAGCTGTGGATCTCCAACTCACCATTCTGCGACCTTGCAGTGGTGTGGGCGAAAGATGAAGAGGGCCGTATCCACGGATTGGTTGTAGAACGTGGGATGGAAGGATTCACTACTCCTGAAACTCACGGCAAATGGTCGCTTCGTGCTTCCGCAACCGGTGAGCTGGTGTTCGATAACGTAAAAGTGCCAAAGGCCAACCTGCTGCCCAACAAATCAGGTCTCGGTGCACCACTGGGCTGCCTTGACTCTGCCCGTTACGGAATTGCATGGGGCGCGATTGGTGCCGCTATGGACTGCTATGATTCTGCACTGAGGTATTCCAAAGAGCGCATCCAGTTCGGCAAACCTATCGCTTCGTTCCAGCTGGTACAGAAAAAACTTGCTGAAATGATCACCGAGATCACCAAAGCACAGTTGCTTGCCTGGAGACTAGGAGTAATGAGAAATGAAGGAAAAGCCACCAGCGCCCAGATCTCAATGGCAAAACGAAATAACGTAAACATGGCGATCGAGATCGCGCGTGAGGCGCGACAAATCCACGGTGCAATGGGAATCACAAACGAATACCCGATCATGCGCCACATGATGAACCTCGAATCGGTGATCACTTACGAAGGAACCCACGACATTCACCTGTTGATCACGGGAATGGACGTGACGGGGATATCGGCTTTTAAGTGAGGAACCTCCCAATACACACCCACATCTCTATCGTAAAACCTTTACCAACGCCCGTTCAAAAGACGGGCGTTCTTCTTTCCCGCTCCCCATTCTCCACTCTCCACTTTCAATTCTCCACTGAAAAAACGGCACAAAAAAACCCCTTGGCTGAGCCAAAGGGTTTTAAATGCTTTTTGCGCTTACTAATTAGTGAGCAGCAGGAGCTTCAGCAGGAGCAGCAGCAGTGTCTACCAGAGTAGTGTCAGCAACTGGAGCAACTTCTTCAACTGGTTCAGCAACAGCTTCAGTAGCTACTGAATCCATTTCGGTTGAAGCTTCTTCTGATGCGTTGTTAGAGCAAGCAGACAGAGAAACGATTGCAGCAACTGCAACTAGAGAAAAGAACTTTTTCATTTTGATTACTGTTTTTCTTTTGAATTTGGGGGCAAAGATAAAGCCTTTTTTAAACATCAAAAACTTTTCAACAAATTTTTCCATAATCTTTTGAACTCTCTATTTTTCTATCTTTGACGACACGTGTTAATAATTTCATAAAACCTAACAATATCATGGCTTTCGAACTACCATCACTCCCTTATTCTTACGATGCACTGGAACCTCACTTCGATGCTCGTACCATGGAAATCCATCACACAAAACATCACCAGGCATATACCACCAACCTGAATAATGCCATTAAAGGTACTGAGTGGGAAGGCAAATCGATCGAGGAGATCAACAAGAACATCAGTAAAGCGACTCCTGCAATCCGTAATAACGGCGGTGGATTTTACAACCATAGCCTGTTCTGGACCGTTCTTTCTCCAAAAGGAGGCGGTGAGCCAAGCGGCGAACTTGCAACCGCTATCAATACAGCTTTTGGTTCGTTTGAGAACTTCAAGACCGAATTTGCAAATGCGGCAACCACCCGTTTCGGATCAGGATGGGCCTGGCTTTCGGTAAGCGAAGGAAAACTGAAGGTATCTTCCACTCCAAACCAGGACAACCCACTGATGGATGTGGCCGAAACAAAAGGCACGCCGATCCTCGGACTTGACGTATGGGAACATGCTTACTACCTGCACTACCAGAACCGCAGACCGGATTTCATCACTGCTTTCTGGAACGTGGTAAACTGGGAGCAGGTGTCTAAAAATTACGCTGCTGCGAAATAAGAACTGAACGATTACTGTTTTAAGGGTCCCGGGAGCAATTCCGGGACTTTTTTTGTTACTATGAGAAACTGTGTGCTTGTTCTTTTGCTGCTACTGGGTCTTGCAGGTCCGTTAGCGGCCCAACAGTCGGTTCAGCCCGACTCGGTGAGGGTAGTAGCTGCCGCGGATGGTTACTGGTCAAAAGGCCGCCTCTCTGCGGTTTTGCTTACTGTGCTCACCGGACCGATTGCCGGACAGCGTATTTACCTCGGCACTAACGCCAAAGTTCCCTTCATTTATGCGATTACCTTAGGCGGCGGACTGGGGATTTTACCGCTGATCGACCTGGGGTTTATTTTGTTTACCAAAGATTTGGGGAAACTGCTTAACAACCCGAATGTGTTTATCTGGAACGGGAAGCAGAAGAGAGGTTAAAAACACACTCACCGTGCTCTGAAACTCCACTTCAGGAATAAATACCCTCCGATCCCGGCAATGAGCGATGCACTGAGAATCGCGACTTTTGCTCCGTTGATCACTGCAATATTGTCGAATGCCAGCAGCGTAACAAAGATCGACATCGTAAAGCCGATGCCGCCGAGTATTCCTACTCCGAAAATGTGTTTCCAGGTTAGATCGGACGGTAAGGCACACCACTTTGCCTGCCTGGCAAGAAAAGCAAACAGGAATATACCTACCGGTTTTCCGATAACCAATCCGGCAATGATCCCGATGCTGTAGTATTGCACCAGGCCGTTTTGCCAGTCTGTACCGATCGGCAGACAGGTGTTGGCCATCGCAAACAGCGGCAGGATGATGAAAGCCACCGGTTTGTGAAGGAAATGCTGTAGCCGGAACGAAACCGATGATTCCGAGCCGTTTCCAAAAGGAATGGCAAAGGCCAGCAATACACCCGTTATGGTGGCATGTACACCGGAATTCAGCATGAAATACCACATGAAAACCCCGCCAACCAGGTAAGGAACCAGGTTGTTGACCTTTAATCGATTTAACACTAGCAATCCACCAAAAATGCCCAGGGCGATAAACAGGTTGACAAACGCGATCGAAGTAGTGTAGAACACCGCAATGATGATGATGGCGCCCAGGTCATCTATCACAGCCAGCGCGGTCAGGAAGATCTTGAGTGATGCCGGCACCTTATTTCCCAGCAGCGACAGGATTCCTATGGCAAATGCGATATCGGTGGCCATCGGTATTCCGGCTCCGCTGGCGGTTGCAGTCCCTGCATTGAGCAGCAGGAATATTCCCGCCGGAACCAGCATTCCGCCCAAGGCACCAAACAACGGAAGCGCTGCATGCTTAATGCTGGAGAGTTCGCCACGGTATATTTCCCGTTCCAGTTCAAGCCCGATCAGCAGGAAAAAAATGGTCATGAGTCCGTCGTTAATCCAATGCACCACCGAGTGGTGCCCGATCTCTGCATTCCAGAGCGACAGATATGGGATCTGCCACGCGGAATTGGCGAGGATAAGCGAGAGGATCGTGGTGATCAGTAACACCAGTCCGCCTGCCTTTTCGCTATGGAAAAATTCGGTGAATAATCTCGTCATTTTCATACCAGGGAATTGTGAGGAATAAATCTAACCGCAAAGACCGCTAAGTTCTCACGCAAAGGACGCAAAACGGTTAGTGAATCTGTCTTTGCAGTTACAAGACTAAGAAATTAAAAAGGGTGAGAAAAATCCCACCCTTCAAATTCAAAAGTATAATCAAAGCGGCGTCAATACTAACGACCAGCTTTTGGTCAACGGAAATTACTCCACCGTAACCGACTTCGCCAGATTCCTCGGCTGATCTACGTTACACCCTCTCAACACCGCGATGCGATAAGCGAGTAACTGGAAAGGAATGGTAGTAAGCAGCGGGGTAAGCAACTCGTCGGTTTCCGGGATTTCGATGGTGTGATCGGCTACTTTTTTCACCTCGGTATCTCCTTCGGTGACTACAGCGATGATCTTTCCGCGGCGTGCTTTTACTTCCTGGATGTTGCTCACCACTTTGTGGTAAGACGGTCCCTGGTTGGCAATCACAAATACCGGCATTTCCTCGTCGATCAATGCAATCGGACCGTGTTTCATCTCTGCCGCAGGGTACCCTTCGGCGTGGATGTATGAAATCTCTTTCAGCTTAAGTGCTCCTTCAAGCGCAACCGGGAAGTTGATTCCTCTGCCAAGGTAAAGGGCATTGCTGGAATGCTGGTAGATCTCGGCAATACGATCGATCTCGGCTGACAGGCTGAGTACTTTCTCGATCTGTGCCGGAATGTCGTTCAACTGGAACAACAGGCGGTTGTAGATCGATGAAGAGATGCTTCCCTTGCGGTTGGCGATGGTAAGTGCGATCAGGGTCAGCACGGTTACCTGTGCGGTAAATGCCTTGGTCGATGCCACACCGATCTCCGGTCCTGCGTGGGTATATGCGCCGGCATGTGATGCACGTGAGATCGAAGATCCTACTACGTTATTCACACCGATAATGATGGCTCCTTTCGACTTGGCGAGTTCTATAGCGGCAAGCGTATCGGCAGTTTCTCCCGATTGTGAAATGGCCATGACAATATCGCCTTCGTTGATCACCGGGTTACGGTAACGGAATTCTGAAGCATATTCTACCTCAACCGGGATACGGGTAAGCTCTTCAAACAGGTATTCGGCTACCAGGGCAGCATGCCAGCTGGTTCCGCAGGCAACCAGAACGATGCGTTTGGCTGATGCGAAAGCCTGTTCGTACTCTTTGATCCCGCCAAGTGCAATAACGCCCTGCTGAAGGTTGATACGGCCTCTCATACAATCGTGTACCGAACGCGGCTGCTCGTAGATCTCTTTCAGCATGAAATGCTCATATCCGCCTTTTTCGATGGCTTCAAGGTTCATTTCAAGTTTCTGGATGTATGGCGTTTGTGCCTGGTTCTTGATGTTGCGGATGTTCAGGCCTTTCTGCAGATCGATGGTAGCAATCTCCTCGTCTTCTACATACACCACATTTTTAGTGTATTCAATGATCGGGGTGGCATCAGAAGCAAGGAAATATTCCCCGTCGCCGATCCCGATCACCAGCGGACTGGATTTACGGGCTGCGATCAGCCGATTGGGTTCTTCTTCAGAAAGGATCACGATGGCGTAAGCCCCGATCACCTGTGTAAGTGCAATACGAACGGCTTCTTCAAGACTTACTTTTTCGTTGTCTTTAATGTCCTCGATGAGGTGGATCAACACTTCAGTATCGGTGTCGCTGTTGAAGGAATGACCGCGGTTGATCAGCTCTTCTTTGATCGAAGCGTAATTCTCGATGATACCGTTGTGAATGATGGCAAGTTTACCGTTCTGGCTGTAATGCGGGTGTGCATTCACATCATTCGGTTCACCGTGTGTTGCCCAACGGGTATGTCCCATACCTACAGATCCGGAAACATCCTTATCCTGTGCAAACTCTTCGAGGTTCGATACTTTGCCTTTCTTTTTATAGAGATCAAGTCTTCCGTGGTGAAGGAGGGCGATCCCGGCGCTGTCGTAACCACGGTATTCCAGGCGTTTAAGCCCTTTAATGATTACGGGGTAAGCGTCTTTATTACCTAAGTAAGCTACAATTCCACACATGGCAGTTTCAGTTTTTTCTTATGGTTTGGTGTAGGTAATTTTCAGTTTTGGTTTAACCTGGCTGTTGTTGTAACCGGCCAATATAGTCCTATTTGCGGTAATACCAGAGGAAGCGGAAATAACTTCAAGACCAAGATTCGGTTTCACCCCGTTAAGGATCTGCTGTACATACCGGGTGATGGTAAAGTGGTACGAATTATCGACGGTATTGAAGAATCCACCGTAAAAGGTATCGCCTTCCGACTGGTCAAGAACCGCTTCTTTGGTCCCATCGGCTTTTATGGCCAGTAAGAGCAGTCGCGCTGAAGAATTGAACGGTGTAAGTGAGCCTGGAACCACCGGTAAGATGAGTTCAGCTTTGTTTACCACGAGGTTTCCGCTGTCGGCCAGGTTAGTCAGTCCGGCGAATTTGATCTCGGCTTTTGTTCCTGCTCCGGCCTGTATATACACTTCCTGGTCGCCGGCTACAGCGCCTGCAAGCTGCTGCTGAACCGGTGTGCCGGCATAGTTGAATTTGAAGTTGGTTACCCTTGCCGATGCGGTATTCAGCGGAATGTTGAACACCAGCGTATCGGTTACAGAAAGGTGGTGGTAGTGAACCGCCAGTTTCGACTGGATGTGCAGGGGATTAAAATAAGCAATCACACCCTGTCCGGAAGCGGTTATGGGTGTAGCAGAAAGGTAAAGTCCCTTAAAGAACTGGACAAATGCTGTGTTGTTAGCAAGATCTGAGGTCCCGCTGCGGCCCATAATTTCCTGGCCAACACTGTTCTTCAGTTTGATCCGGAGTTGTGCGGGCTGAAAATCCTTACCAACCTTCACCAGGTCACGCGGCCTGATCTGGTAATGCTGACCTTCTGTTTCGTTCAGCAAAGCGGGTTGAACCGCAAAATCCCGTCCGGAGAAATACACGCTGTCTGAACTAAAGGATTCATCCATGCGCTGTACGTTGAACTGTACGTTGGAAGAGGTGTCGCCGTAAAAACCGCCATTGTAAACCAGTGAGAACACTACGCTGTCGACAGCAATATCATTCAGGTTCCCGAAGTTGATGTTTTCGGCGGCAAGCCTTACCTGGAAGTAACTGGCCACATCTACCTGTCCGAAAACAGGATCATTGTAGCTACCGGCCAGGTTACCGCTTAGTCCGCTGAGCGGAAGACTGTCCTGGTCGAGCGTCCTCGAGGTAAAGGCGAATGTATCGACTACAGATGAACCGAGAATGTCTTCGTCGGGTTGAATTTGTTTTCCCAGTCCGTTTTTAGCATCCTTTTCACAGGATTGGATCAGGAACGCCG
>JAZKEZ010000019.1:0-5161 GCA_040386675.1 Bacteroidota bacterium
GTTCCGTGGGCGCGAAATGTCACATATCGACCTAGGTTACAAAGCTTTACAAGATCCGTTACAAGGCCGAAGATACTTACGATACCAAGCAGGACAACAAGATCTTTGAACCTGCAGGCACCAGTCTTGAAGATGGTAAGGCATTCGTAATCAATACTTTCGGTTTCTTCGGTTACCTGGATGGAATGAAGAATGTACCTTATGAGCTGAATGTAACGCGTCCTTCTAATTTCTACGGGGCAAGTTCACTGATCAAAGGACCAACTGCCGGAAATGTTGACCAGTTCAAAGCGGATAACTACTTTGATTTCCACGATTCGCCGATCATGTATTGTCAGCCGGATACAGCTACCATTCCTGTAGGGAACTGCAGCGTACTGGTTTCTGTGTATTCTCCGAACAAGAAGCTGAAAGCAGCCGAAGTTCGTGAAATGGTAGCACAGACCATGGACGCACAACGCCAGTATCTTGGCGGAACGCTGCCTGTTGATCACTATTCGATTTTGATTTACCTGTTTCAGGGAATGAGCCTTTCGGGTGCTTCGGGTGCGCTTGAGCACTGTTATTCTACCATGCTGAATATGCCAGAGGCCGACGCCAAAGCACTTGACCAGTCGATCAAAGACGTTGTGGCACACGAGTTTTTCCACATCGTAACTCCGCTTAATATCCACAGTGAGCAGATCGCTGATTATGATTTCATCAACCCACAAATGTCGAAACACCTGTGGATGTATGAAGGATGTACCGAATATGCGGCACACCACGTACAGGTGAAATACGGTATGATCTCTTTCGAGGATTACCTGGATGACATCAAGCAGAAAATGCAGACGGCACAGTTCTACAAAGACAACCTGCCTTTTACCGAAATGAGTAAAGGAGCATTGGATGTACACAAGGATCAGTACGGTAACGTGTACCAGAAAGGTGCATTGATTGGTATGTGTATTGACATTAAGCTCCGCGAGCTTTCTGGTGGGAAATACGGTATCCAGAACCTGATGAAGGACATGGCGAAGAAATACGGTAAGAACAATTTCTTCCTTGACGATAACCTGTTTAACGAGATCGCAGCGATCACTTACCCTGAGATCGGGAACTTCCTGGTAAAATACGTTGCCGGTCCGGATCCGCTTCCGTACAAGGAAATCCTTGGTTCGGTAGGTATCGACTACATCAGCGAACGCAACACCAAGAAAGTATCGTTGGGCAAGCCTGGTATCCGTCCGAACATGGAAACCCAGCGCCTGAAGATCACCAATACGCTTAACCTGTCTCCATTCGGTCAGAAACTTGGCCTGCAGGATGGTGATGAGATCGTTTCGATCCAGGGTACGCCGGTAACTTTCGAAAATGCACAGGATGTGATCTCAGATTTCCAAAGCAATACAGCTGAAGGTGAGAAAGTGAAGATCGTTGTTGCACGCAAGAACAAAGAAGGTCAGTCGAAAGATGTAACGCTGAAAGCCAAGGCTTCTCTTACCGAAGTGAAAGAGAAAAATGTGGTTGCTGCATCTGCTTCGCCTACTGCAGAGCAACTGAAGCTGAGAAAAGACTGGTTGGAGTCAAGACCTTAATGACCTCACCCTTGAGTAAAAACTTAGTACCCTTTACGGTTAACTAAACAAAACCGCCCGAAAATCCTCGGGCGGTTTTTTGTTTAAAGGACATCTGCGGATTTATTTCGTTCTTTGGAACAGGCACCTTAACCCTCTTTTACATGAACTATTGGTTTCCATTCATCTGTGGCGCATTGCTGTTTACGTGCTGTAGTAAACCCAAACCGGCCGATCCGGTAGTTACGGCTGATTATCGCGATGTTTATGCGGGAAGCTATCAGTGTATGCAATACCGGCAACAGAATTATCACCTGGCCACACGCGATTCAATCGTCAATGATTCTGCAGCGGTAAAGCTGGTGGTAAAGAAAGACCTGTCGAGCAATACCAAAATCTACATCGGCAGCCGGCTCATAACGGTAACCACCGATGGAAAGTCAGTAGAAAATGTGTTTACAGGAAGTACTGCTTTCAATAAATTCTCAGCACAGTTTACCGCCAATGCCATTACCCTGAAGGAACAGGACCAGAAGGATAAGACACTTACGGTAACGATTACGATGAGCGGGGTGAAGTAAGTTCTTCAGCATCATTCCTTAACAAACCGGATACTGTGCTGGTGCTCATCTGTCAACAGGTAAAGTCCGCTTTTCAGCGCAGTTAAATCGCTCGTGCTTTTTCCGGGCTTTAGAATAACATCCATCACCTTTCTTCCATCAACTCCAATAACCTGTGCGTTGATCGCTACCGTACCGGGGTTGAATACCGTAAGCTGATCGTTTGCAGGGTTGACCAGCGATAACGTTAAATGCGCATCACTTTCGGCAATTCCTGTGGTGATCAGCGTTACCTTTTTCAGTAATGCGGCGGCGAGCGCTACCCGGTTCTGCAGGTCCATGTTGATCATCAGGGTAAGCGTAAGGTTGGTTTCCGGCTGATGCATGGTGAGCGTGGTGAATCCCGAGATGTCGCCGCCGTGGCCGAAGTACTCGCGGTTGAAGAATTTGTAGCGCATGGTTGAGATGCCGTAGCCGGTGCTGTTTGGTCCGAAGCTAACGTTAGTGCATTGTTTCATCTCGGCCAGTGTCGATTCGGAAAGCAGTTCGCCGCCAAAGACAGCCCGGGTGTACTTCGATACATCTGCAGGCTGGGTGAGCATTGCGCCGGCCCCGGAAACCATGCTTGCAAAGCTGGTACTGAGGATAAAATTGGCCTGGTCGTCCCATTTCCCGTCCTGGTTAAAGTCAGACCAGCACGGAGTTACAGCTGCGGTTGGCTGCTGTTCGGGCATGAAAAAAGTGTTGTTGAGTCCCAGGGGAATAAAAAAGCGGTTGCGCATTTCCTCGCCCAGCGTATTTCCGGTAACCTGTTCCACTACCATGGCCAGCAACACAAAGTTGGAATTGGAGTACTGGAAATTGGTGCCGTGGTTAAAGCTTTTTGCGGGAAGGTAGGTTTCGAGCACTTCACGCCCGGTCCAGACTTTGTCCGGGTTGTTGTACCACTGCGACGATGCAGCCTGACTCAGAAATTCGTTGATGCCGCTGCGGTGTTTGATCATCTCGCGCAGGGTGACGTTGGGATCTACATTCGGAATGTCGTTAAAATAGCTGCCGATCTTGTCTTCCAGGCTCAGACGGCCTTCTTCGGCGAGTTGAAGAACCACTCCGCCGGTAAACAGTTTGGCAATACTGCCAGACCATAACAGGTGTTCGGGGTTGAATGGTTCCTGGGTCGAGGCATCTGCATATCCGCTCACCGCATTCCATACTTTGTCATCGGACATGGTGATGTTTACCGATACGCCGGTGAGCTTCATCACTTTTACCGCACTGTCGAGTGTAAATTGCAGCTGTTGGGCGATCTCAGCGGAAACAGGCTGCTGTGCGTTGGCGGTAAATGCTGTAAGGAGGAAAACGGACAGGAAGGTGGAGTACAGGCGGTTCATGGAATGATAATTTTATCAAACCTAAGCAGGGGAGAGGGAAAGGGTTTGTCGATTCCTGCGAATTTATTTAACCGCAAAACCTTCGTGCTCTTTGCGGTTATTTTAACCACAGAGGCACGGAGTTTTTCACGGAGGCCTCAGAGATCTCTGCGTTGACCTCAGAGACTCTGCGGTTAAGAAACAGTTTTAAAAAAATTACTCCCTGTTTACTTTCGAAGTAGACACTCCCCGGTGCTTTTTATACATCTTACTAAACGAATGGATATCTGCGAAGCCGGTAAGGTGCGCGATCTCACTAACCGATAATTTGCCGGTGGAGAGCAGTTTGAAAGCCTCGTCGATTCGTTTGTTGAGCTGGTATTGATACGGGCTGATGCCGAATGCCGAACGGAATGAACGACTGAAGTAATATTCCGACAGTCCGGCGTGGGCCGCCAGCGATGCGACCTCCATTTTCTGGTACAGGCAGTCGTCTATTATCTCGCGTGCGAGCAGCAGTCGCCGGAAAAGTTCCTGTTGTGTGATGCGCTTTCCGGCCGGAAGTGACTGCATTTTTTTCTCGATCTCTGCATGTCCGCCAACCAGTTCTTCTGCGAAGCGGTGAAACAGCGAAGGATCGAATGCAGCTGTTTCGTCGTTTCCATTCATCAGTGATGCTCCCAATTGCGCGAGCAAGCGGCCAATGCGCAGTTGTGAGGCCGGGGCCACCGGGAAACTGAAATCATACACCGGGACATCAGTTACAGATTGGTCAAGCCCTGTGGATGCTGTCGCAGCGCTGATCACTTCACTCACCAGTTTTTTATCGAGGTTGATGCACAACCCGCTGGCGATACCGGTTGAAGCGGGGTTAAATGCTTCTCCGCGGGTAAAGTCATCGACTATGAGCAGTTGTCCGGCTTTAACGCGATTCCTTTTGCCATTCAGCACGTAGTTTTCCTCGCCACGCATTACGTATTTCAATCCCACCACATCTCTCCTGGTCATTTCTGCGGCAAACGAACGGAGCTCCGAGAAGACCATGAAATTCCCGCTGCCGGGAAAGTGCCGCAACTGGGTAGTGTCGGTAAAGCGGAGATAGTTGATGGGCATGGACTCGTGCATGGTACTAATTTAAAAGCAACAGCCGCGAATTCGCCAGGAATGGGACAGGTGGATCAAAAAAAGGTTGATGGGTGAATGGGATGAATACCTAATCCCGCTTGTCTCCCCAGCACCAGCCTGCCGTCTTTAAGATCAGGTGCCAGGAACGGTTGTTCGGCAAGCATCCACGGACCGTCGATATCGACATAATCGAATTGCGGGGCGAGTGCAGCGGCGGCCATGGTTGCACAGCTGGTTTCAGTCATACAGCCGATCAGGGTTTGCAGTCCGAGTTCGCGTGCGCGGGTCAGCATCAGCTTTGCTTCAAACAAACCGGTAGATTTCATGAGTTTGATGTTGATTCCCGTAAAGCTGTCTTTTATGCGTTCAATGTCGGTAAGCCGCTGACAGCCTTCGTCGCAGAAAATAGGCAGCGGACTCCGTTCCAAAGCGCGAGCTGAAGCTTCCACGAGTACCCCAGCCTTATGGATGCAACGATGACCCCGAGTTAAAGGGAGGATCCCCCGCGAGAACTCACGGCCAACTGCGTGCCTGCCGCCGGATCTGC
>JAZKEZ010000019.1:5171-14849 GCA_040386675.1 Bacteroidota bacterium
AGCCATTGCTGCGAAGCGAGGTCGTCCTTTGCAAAAGGCTGTTCGATCCACACCACTCCTTTTTCCTTCAGCCAGTGTACCAGCTCGAGGGCGTGTTCCTTGTTTTTCCAGCCCTGGTTCACATCGGCATACAGCGGTTTACTGTTTACCTCGTTTATGGCGGTAATGATTGCCAGGTCGTCGGCGGAACCCAGTTTTACCTTGATGTAATTGAACGGAGTAGCTTCGATCACCTTGTCGGCAACGATTTCCGGAGTATCTATTCCAACAGTATAGGCGGTAGGCCGCATAAACACCGGGTCGCTGCCGAGAATCTCCCACAACGGTTTTCCCTGTAATTTCCCGTCGAGATCGTGCAGCGCCAGGTCTATTCCGGCTTTTGCAGCAGAGTTGCCCGGAGCCAGATCGTCCAGATACTGGTGAATGTCAGCGAAATCAAACGGGAAACTGAATCTGCCAAAGTCTACACGGTTGATGAAAGCGGTTGCGGTGTGGTGGTCTTCTCCAAGATAAGGCGGCATGGCTGCTTCGCCGTAGGCCGTGTGACCTTCGTGACTTAGTTCGATCAGTAATACGGGTGTGTGAGTTCTGCTGCTTCCGTTGCCGAGGGTAAACGGATAACGGAGCGACAGGGTGAGCGGATGTAAGGTTATATTCACTTTAAGTGGTGTAAGTGAGATACGATGGGGCTGTAATAACGCAAAAAAAAACGTTAATGGTGTATTCTTACCGAAGTTTGATTCAATGATCTTGCCCGGATTCCCGAAGCAAGTTTATGATCGAACGGGAGCCAGATAGACTGGAGTTCCAGAGCCGGAAAATACACTTCTCCGGCCAGGTGGATCTGCAGGTAAGGCGCATGGTGCTGCCAGGTAAGCAGGATCCCCTTTTCGCCAAGCTGGTAATGCAGCATCGGGTCGGGCAGGCTCAATTCTCCCAGGGGAGCGAAATAAAAGCGGTTGCGGTTTACCTCATCCACACCGTTTTCGGCATGCACGGTCATTTCGAGCCAGACGGTTCGCGGGTCGTTGGTTTCCAGGAATTCGGCAAGCGGAACAGAATAGATCAGCCTGGACTGGTTTTCAATCTTCTTCACCAAAAAAGACCGCGATTTCAATGTCCCGTTCAGGAAATTCTTCAGGTTGAGCTGAACATTCAATTCGTTTTCGGAGCGATCGGAAATCAGCCAGATCTCCAGTTTCCCGTTGTTGATCACGGCTGAAACCAATACGTCGCTGAATGCATTGAGCGCGGCGTAACAGGCTGCCTTTTTTCGCCCGGTAACATCGGTTACGCTCCAGCTGGCAGCGGCTGCGGCATCGTTCCAAGACCAGACCAATGAGCCGGAACAGCGGTCCATATTACGACGATGAGCCTCAACAGCGGTTTTCATGGCTTCCGCCTGCACCACCTGGGATTTGTAGATAAAATCTTCGAGGTCTTCGGGCTTGCCGGTATTTTCCTGCTGGTAGTGGAGCAGTACTTTATTGCCTTTGTAACTGTGCTGAAGGCGGGAAACGGCGGCACTTTCCATCACCAGTGAATCGGCAGGGATAAACTCGCGGAGCGTTTCAATATCGGGATACGACTGCATGCCGAATTCGCTGGCAAACCGTGGGATGTGTTCGTTATAGGCGGTAATTGGCTGATCGCCGTGGTAAACGCCCCAGTAGTGATTGTCGCCGATGGTAAAATCTTCAGGGGTTCCCCAGTTGCTTACGGGAGATGAAGAAAGGTAAGGCTTTCCGGGATCAAGACTGTCGATCAGGGCCGGGAGGATCGAATCGAACAGCGCCTGGTAATCGGTGATGAGTTTCAGGCTGTCGGCTTCGGTATAGTTGTATTTGCTCTGCCAGCCCCAGTTTTTCCAGGCCACCGCGGTTTCGTTGTTGCCGCACCATATGGCGTGGGAAGGGTGATTCCGGATGCGTTTGATCTGGTCGATCGCTTCGCGTTTCACATTTTCGATAAAGTCGCGATCGCCGGGATACATGGTGTTGGCAAACATAAAGTCCTGCCAGATAAGTATGCCGTATTTGTCACACAAGCGGTACAGTTCCTCGTCACCGTAGCTTGCGCCGCCCCAAACGCGGATCATGTTTACGCCGGCGGTTTTCCAGGTTTTCACTTCGCTTTCGGTAATGGAACTTTCGTTTTGGATGTAGTTGAATCCTTTGGCGAAAAAAGGTTGTTCGTTCAACACAAAGGTGAAACGCTGCCCGGTGGCATCATTACCGCGATCGAGCCTGATCCGGCGTTGAGCAGTGCTGGTGAAGACGGTATTTACCGAACGACGGTCCGAGCAACGTATGCTGATCTCGTTCAAACGCGGCAATTCACCGGTTACCGACCAGGGCTTGGAATCCGTTCGGGGCAGATCAACCGAAAGCATGTTGATTCCCTTTTTTAAGGGTTGAGTGCTGGTGACCACTGCTTTGTCTACGCTTACGATCAGGTAAATAGTTGATGACCGGAACGCGTCGAGCTCTACGATTGCTTTCCGGCTCCCGTCGGATTTCGCGGGATCGATGTGATAGGAAAGTATCCGGAAATCGCGTTGCAGTTCAAACTCCAATGAACGGATGCCACAATTGATGCGCCTTGGAGCAAGGTCCCATCCGAAATGAAGCAGGGGTTTCCGGGTAAATACGCTGGTTTTTTTCGGGTGAGTGTCGCTGTCGGCAGGATAGAGCAAAGGCACGGCAACGGCTTTTGGCAGATCGCGGGTGATGGGCGAATGGAAAACGACCTTCAGTTCATTGCTTCCTTTTTTTATGCTTTTTGAAACGTCGGTAGCATAGCTGCGAAATGCATTGTTGCACTGCACCAGCAATTGATCGTTGAGGTAGATATCGGCATAGGTATCAACGCCTTCGAGTACCAACTGGCCAAAGTAGCGGGTATCCGTAACCCGGAACACTTTGTGGAATTCCCAGTCGGCGGTTTCTACAGCCGTATTCAGCGAATCGTTTCCACCGTATTTCGGATCGGCAGTGGGAAGGGTAAGTCGGAATGCAGCGAAAAGGTCAATCTTTTTGCCGGCCGGTTTCCATTCGGAAGTACCTGCCTTGCGGAATTGCCAGGTGGTATCGTTAAACTCGCGGAGCTGGGGGTATGCGTAAAGTGCCACGAAGGTGGCTAACAGGGCCAGGGATGATTTCATGCTTGTGCATAAAGATAGCAGGAGCAGGCAGTTTACCGGGAAAGACCGCAAATTTTTTTGCGATGGAAGGGAATCATAGAACAGTGTACTAAAAAATGAACAATTTCAAGCCCGATAATACCGCATAAACCAGCATATACACCACGAAAAATGCTGCAGAGATCTTCCAGTATCTGAAATATCGTGGGTTGAGTTTTTTAAACACCGAGAGGATCAGTACAAAAATGATGAACACGCTGGCCAGCGCGAAATTCACAAACACCATTGCTGCGGTAAAGCCAACGGTAAACAGCGCAGGCTGGAAAGGACGAAGCCCGGGGAGTCCGTAAATGAAACCCAGAACGGTGCTTACGAGCAGGCAAACCGCTGCGTATTTGCAGTTGCGCACGAAGGAATAATCGGAAACAGTTATGCTTTTGTTCATGCCAGTTCCTCCTTCTTTTTTGTGCGCGATTTTTCTTTTCCTTTTGATTTTTTCCAGCGTTTCAGCCAGATAAACAACCCGGTGATGAACAGTGCCACCGGAACCAGCGATGCAATGAGTGCGAGGATTCGTGTGGCCATTCCACCGAAAGTTCCGTAATGCAAGGGCGTAAGCCAGGTCAGGTAAGCCTTCCCGATCTGCGGAAGATCTGTGGCGCTGTTGCTTAGCGGTTTCCCGCTGTATTGATCGATTAGTACAAATTCGCGGTCCGGTTCATCAGCAATTCCGGGAATCGTAAGGTCCACTCTCCACGCAGCAGTAGAATCGGCAGGCGGAGCGATTCCGCGAATGGTTCCCAACGGAATATTGGCCTGAGCGGTGTCGAAGATCTGTTGCAGTGGAACTGCATTCGAAGCAGCTGTATATTCTGATTTTGCACCCAGCAGTTTTGCTGCATCCATCGGATTTTTAAGGCTCAGAATAAAAAGTACGGGGATGATAACCAGCGAGAAACTGATGCAAAACCCGGTAAGCGCCAATACCGAAACTACAGGCGAAGAATACAGGCCAATCACCCTGTGCCAGTCGTAATTCTGGCGCTTGGTACTTCCGTTGAATTTCACTGCCAGGCTGTCTTTCAGCTGCTTTTTGTTTTTTGGCAGCCACAGTCTCAATCCGGAAATGATCAGGATCAGCATCACCAATGCGGCTAGTCCGTTGAGGTAACGGCCGATGCCGGGAATAAAGAAACTGCGGTGCAGGGTGGTGACAAAGCCGATGAAGGAGCTGTCGTGGTTGCGTTCGCCAAGTGTTTTCGCGCTGTAGGCACTGATGAAAATCTGCAGTTCGCCTGAGTAGCCAATAAAACTGGCATTGGCGGCGGTGTCTGCCTGGTACAGGAAACTCAGTTTTTTGGCGTCCGGTTGTGCCGTATAGCGGGCGTATACCTCATCTATCGGGAGTCTTTCAGTACCATCTGTGGCGTAAAAAAGATCCGGATTGAGTGAACGGTCGATCTCATCCCTGAATACCAGGATACTCCCGGTCATTCCCACTACAGCAAGAAAAGTTCCGGCAATAATGCCAAGGTAGGTGTGCCATTTTCCAAACCAGCGTTTTTGGTGCGTTGCCCAGCTCATCGATCTGCGGTCTTAGAGTTTTATAAACCTGCGGCTTCCCAGGATGTTGTGTTGTGCATCAAGTATTGAAACCAGGTAAATCCCGGAATTAATGGCAGAAATGTCGAGCATTTTTACAGCAGTTTCGGTACGGTATTCAGCAACCAGTTGTCCGGCAATATTCTCCACACGGATCAGTGCGCTTTCGGCCGGCAGCGACGACAGGTTCAGGGTTTCGTTTGCAGGGTTAGGATACAGCGAGAAAGCAGCAGAAAGGTTGTTGTTATCGAAAATGCCGCTAATGCCACGGCTTACAGGGAAAACGCCAAAGCACTGACCGATCACTGAGAAGCGTTTGCTCGCGGTATTCGTTTCAGGATCGAGTGTCCAGATCGCGTCGCTGTTGGCCACTCCGATCGGGAGAATGAATTTCCCGCCGTCAATAGGCTGCATCCAGCTGCTTACGTACGCTTTGGTAAACGGCAGATCGCTGATCTCCTTACCGGTTTTGGCCGCCAGGTCGATGCTCCAGTAACGGTAAATCGGGTCGGTCGCTCCGCTGAACGGATCGAGCGGGTTGATCTTTTCTTTATACAATGAAGTACTGTATGCTTTCCCGTTTTTGTAGTAATTCAGCCCAAGATTGGCGCGATTGCCCATCAATGTATATAAATCGAAGAAGTAGGAAGCGTCGAATTCGGTTTCGCCATTTTTGATACGCAGAACCCCGGTCGGCTTGGTGGCTCCGGAATTCTGGTAGGTCGGACTTGAAGACACGTAGATGTCGTTGTTCTCGTCCATAATGAACGCATTCACGTTGCTGTTGCCGTAACCAAGGGTAAGGGTGCGCTGGTCGACAATGCTTTTCACCAGGTTGTTTTCCTTCACGTTTACAATCGCCAGCTGTGCTTGGTTCGGACCGGTTACGCTGGTAAATCCGCTGAAATGTGCCACACCGATGTACAGCAGATCATCTCTTTTGATCATCGAAGTAAAGGTGGTCGTGTTGAAACTGGTATTGCGCAGGCTGCTCAGGTCGATCTGGCCGTCGGCTTTCATGGTCGACGGGTTGAAACGGTACAGGATCAGTCCGCCGTAAGCATACGTATACGCTTCGGTTTCGCTCACAAACAGCAGGGTCACCAGTTTGTCTTTGGTGCTTCCGGCAGGATATACCAGAGTTCCGCTTTTGGTAAGTGCGCCGTTGCTGCCAACGGTGTATTTGTCGACGCGTGCCTGTTCTCCGTTGGTTACGTAAACCGCGCCTTTCCAGGTATGCAGGTAGTTCAGTCCCGCGATCTCGGTTGCACCTGCATTGGTGTAAGAAGTGGAGTTGAGGTTATTTATGGTTTGCAGGTAAGCCGTATTCATGGTCTGGAAAAACTGGCCGGTTACGGTAAGCAGACCGTATCGTTCCTGCGAAAATGCGGTCAGTGAAGTCACAACTGCAGCAAGCAGGAAAAAGGAACGTAGGGATTGTTTCATGTGGTTTGACTTTTTGGTGGCAAAGCAGTGATTTAGCCCTTTTACTTCCTGCTAAGTGACTGATTGCCTGTTTTTTTACGCGGGGACAAAAGAACGATTGTTAGGGCACGGCGGCAATACCGTGTTTAGGGTATTTGAGTTGTGGGTTTTGATGAGAAATCGAACAGGTAACGGAGCTTCAGGTGATAGCTTCTGCCGGGATTTTGTAATCCGAAGTTATCGAAGCGGTTGATGTTTTCGAGGTTATGGATTTCGAAGCCGACACTGGTCTTTGCGTTGCGAAGTGAGTAATTGACCCCCACGTTCATTACGTATTGGGTGGGAATTACCTGCTTGGCACTTTGTAGTCCGTTAGATACAGAGGCCAGGTTATACCATCGGTTGTACAATCCTTCCCAGAATACCTGTACCGCATCGCCACCTGTAATTACCTCTGCTGCGCGAAAAGTAACCCGCGAAGTGTAAAAGTAAACGGGACGATTCGACACCTGTGTATTGTACTTGAGTTTCTGCTCATCGGTAATGGTGTCCGAACGGTCAAGCGTGATGATCCGGGTAAGGTTATAGTCGAGGATCAGCCATTTGACCGGAACCAGTTTAAATTCGAATTCGGTGCTTCTGATATACGCCCTGGCGATGTTCCGGTACTGTCCGAAATTCGGACCGATCACCGGTTGTATCAGGTTTCGCACGTTGCGTTCGTTGTGCGTCACTTCGGCATTGAATAGGAACTTTTTGGTCCAGTCGAACGAGCCGCCAACAAAATACCCCCGGTTGATTTCGGGTTTCAGGTCAGGATTGGCGTAGAAAAAGATCCCGTCACCAAAGAGCTCGTATTCGTCGGGAAGTCTCGCCATATCTTCCATTCCGGCTTTTATCATCACGTGTTTTGGCCATATGGCCACTCTCAGTGCCTGGCTCCATCCGCGGAAACTTGTTCCGAATTCTTGTGGCGAGGGACGGAAAAAGAGCGCGTTATCTCCAGATCCTTTTATCTCAAAATACCTGAACGTACTGATGTTGCTGATTCTGTTTTTCCAGAACTCACCTTCATAACTTGCACCGGCAACGAGTTTGATGAATTTTTGGGTATTGGCAAAAGGATCCTGTGTGTAGAAGATGGCCGCAGTAGTGTCTTTGCCAAATCGCTTTCCGCTGGTTCGGGTAGCCGAAAATACCAGGCGGTGATTTCTTAGCAGCTTCACAGCAACTACCGGACGCGCCACGGTACTGTGGGTGTTTATGATTGAGTTGAACGCTGAAAAACCAAGTTCTCCACCAAGTCCCGGTTTCTTATTCGGCGACACTTCTCCCAGCCAGTTGTATACGTTTTTACTGGTATCTACCAAGTTGTTCTCAAATTCAGAATGACGGAGGTAAAGTTGAGCCACCACTCGTCTTCTAATCAGGCTGTCTGAAACATACTGCAACTCCGACGACAAACCTTTCTCGGTGATGAATGCATCGCCAATAGTGCGTTTCAGATCCTGAAACCTGTTCTGTATCTGCTTGTCGGCATAATTGTACGATTGCGAGTAAGAAAGCAGTTTGGCCCATTTCCGGTCGCGTATGCCCAATTCGCCCTGTACCGCATATTGGCGGTAGCGGTCGTGAAACCTCCTTGCGATAATGCTGTCTTCGTTGAAGTCTTTGTTGGTTACCGCCACATTTACCTTATAGTTGTTGTCGCTGTAGTTCTGCTCTACCTGTCCTCCTGCATAAAATCCGGTTTTCTCATCTACATACCTTCCTCCGGCGTAATTCCTCCAGGTGTTGAAACTACTTCGTTCAGTACTTACATCAATGTACGACCGCAATCCGGGATTGGTAACAATGTTGATCACTCCGCCAATTACATCTGCGCCAAACTGAACCGGGACAATCCCTTTGTAGATCTCAATCCGGTCGATCCGTGCCGTCGGGATGTTGTTTACAGTCTTCGAGAGATTGAATCCCTGCAAAAGCAGCGGCATCCCATCCACAAAATACTGCACGCCTTTTCCGCCCAAACCCAGGATCGATGTATTGGTCACACTGCCCAGTCCGCCGTCTTGCTGTATACGCACCCCCGACGACTGCGCCAGGATCTCGTTTACGCTGATGGTACGGGCCTGTAGTGGTTTTACATCGATGGAACGAACAGGCATCGGACTTTCATTCAATTTTGTATTGACAGAAACATCGGTTACCACAGCAGTATGGAGTTCGATACTATTGGTACTCAGCCTGATATTTACCACAGGACCGGGAACACTTACGCTGGTATTTGCCGAATCGTAACCCACACCCTGTACGGAAAGAATGTACCTGCCTCCCGGAACACCGGCAATAGAAAAACGACCCTGCTCATCAGACACCGCCCCCAGGTTCAACGAACGAAGCTGTACCGTTACAAACGCAGCCGGTTCACCATTTTTTGAAGTTATACGGCCCTTGAGTTCATGTGTTTGCTGGGCAATAGCATGGAATTGCATCACCAGCAGGATAAAAATTGAGGGTATTCGAAGAATGTTCACGGCGCGTCTTATAACAGGAGGCAAAGGTGAGGGTAAGTATGGGGGTGTGCAATACCGGGATTGGGGTAATTGGGAGTTAAGAACTAAGAGTGGAGGGATCGGTGGAAAGTGGCGGTAGTTAGTGGTAGGTGGTAAGTCGTAGGTGGTAGGTGATGGGTGATGGGTGGTGATGGGTGGTGGGGAGATCTGCAATAAGAAGTGGTGACTGAGCCTGTCGAAGTCCGTGATTATATGGCGATCTCCCCCCTCATTCTCCACTCTCCACTCTCAATTCTCCACTATAACAAAGCTTCCCACAACACCTCCACCGGGTGCTTCGCCTCCCTCCCCGTGCCATCTGCAATCTGGTGCCGGCAGCTCGTTCCCGGGGCAACAATGATCGTATCTTCAGCTTCGGCGCGAACGGCTGGAAACAGTACCAGCTCACCGATCTGCATCGAAATGTCGTAATGTTCCGCTTCGTAACCGAATGATCCGGCCATTCCGCAGCAACCGCTTGGAATAAGCAGCGGCTGGTAGTTTTTCGGCAGCGAAAGGATTTTTTTCACCGGGATCATTGACGACAAAGCTTTCTGGTGACAATGTCCGTGTATACGCAGTCTTTTTACTGCTGTAGTAAATAGCGACGAGTCGATCTTTCCTTTATCCAGTTCTGCAGCCAGGAATTCCTCGATCAGGAAAACGCGGTTTGATAACCTGGTAGCCAGCTGCTTGAGTTCCCCGCGGCACAAGTCCGGGTATTCGTCCCTGAAAGTCAGGATCGCTGAAGGCTCAATGCCGATCAGCACACCAAAATCAGGTGCGTTTTCTTCAAGAAGTATAAAATCACGGAGCCGGCTGATGTTTTTCTCCGCACAATCACGGGCCTCTTTCAGCATTCCTTTGCTCAGGAAGGTTCTGCCACTTTCGCCCGCTTGCGACAAGATCACTTCGTAACCCAGTCTGTTCAATAACTGCACCGCTGTAATGCCA
>JAZKEZ010000020.1:0-5351 GCA_040386675.1 Bacteroidota bacterium
CGTCAAGGTGCCCGCGTTCCGGTTCGCTGCGTTCGATCGGGAAAAGAGGCGACAATTTCTTTGGTACTTTCTTTCCAAAAGAAAGGACAGCAACAAACCAGGCAAATCACCGGGGATACAGCATCCGCAACGCATTGAACACCGCCTGGTGCCCCACCGTAGCATGATCTTCGCCGGGGAGGAAATCAAAAAAGACCGTAACTCCGGGTTTTTTCGCGTTTTTCAGGTAATTGGCAAGGGTTTCGGCATCTCCCTCCATGGTAGCGTCGCGGTTGCCGGGAACTTTTCCTTCTTTACCCACACCGATGTAAATGGAAACCGGTTGATCGAAGTTGGGCGACAACACTGCCGGTAGTATTGACCGATGAAGGAGAGACGCATCGTTCCACCACAAACTCGGACTTACAATGATAAACCGGTTGAATAATTCGGGTTGGGAGAAAAGGATTTCGGTTGCAAACAGGCCTCCCAGTGACTGACCGATGAGCATACGATCGGAAGTAACGGGGTAACGATTCGCGATGAAAGGAATCAACTCCTTTTGCAGGAATGACCTGAATTTGGCAGAACCGCCGGCATTCGGGATCTTCTCCTGGTGAAATTTGATGCTGCTCGGGAACGTAAAGTCACGTTTACGGTCGGTATTCACAATGCCCACTAAGATCGAATTCGGGAAACGCTGGATCCAGGGAAAAGTATTGAATTGCACCAGTCCGCTGATGTGAATAAAATCCTCATCCATACCTCCATCCAGCAGGTAGATCACCGGGTAGTGCGTAGTGTCGCCGGCCTTGTAGCCGTCCGGCAGGTAAATGTTGAGTTTCCGGTTTTCGCCCAGTTCCTGTGAGTGGATCTCCAGTGAAACACCGATCACCAAAGGAGTGGATGAAACTACCTGCTGACCGTTCCCGGCTACGCAGAAAAGCAAAAAGAGAAGTAGAGTAGTAAGACGCATACGAATCATTGATGAGGTAAATATAACCGCATGAGCAGCAATTTAAGCAACACCGGCTTATGCCAATTTCGGTTGCGATCCAAAATGGATATGCGCTTTGCCTTTGCTGGCAACAGATACAGAAAATAGCAGCTGATTTTAATGCCGGATGGCATCTTTATTGACCGCGAGCAGGGACCTTGATAACGATCTCTATGAAAGCATTTCTTCTCAGCATTGCAGCCCTGGCTGCTGTAGCCTGTAATCAACCTGCGGAAGAACCCGAATCGGCCGCTGTGCCGGTAACCGAAACAGAAACCCGCAAAAGCACCCAGGTGCTGACCCAAACCAAAACACACATTTTTAGTGATCCGAATGCACCGGATACCTTCAAAATTGTACTCGAAGGCGATTCTTTACTGAATGCTGCGGTTACGTTTGATATCGTTTCGCACACCGGGCAGCGCATCTACCACGAGACCTTCACCAGCGATTATCTGATCGGTTTCGGCGTAGAACCCGGAGCACCGCCGGCAGAACTCGAAGCGGTGATCCGCAAACGCATCCTTGAATTCTTCGACGAGAAGAACTTTATACAACCGGCTATAAAAAGCGACATGGCATTCGATCCGAATTATTCGGATAAACAGGCCTGGAACGAAGTAAAAGCCTATGCTTCTTCGGTTGGATTCATGTACCTGCTGGGCAAAGAAGACGGCCGCCGCATTGCCTGGTCACCCACTTCAGGGAAAGTGGTGATGTATTTCAATTGTTGCTAAGTACCGTCTATCCTATTATTTCAAAAAAAAATGCCTCCATATAACGGGAGGCATTTTTTGTTGGTGTCGGTTATCTACTAAGGTAGATCAGCCAGATTATCTCGCTTCGATCTCACGGTTGTAAGCAGCCTGTTTTACAAAGTAATACTTCTTTGCAGCCACATTCTTCAGGGTCATTTTTACAGGCATTACCTGCACAATGATGCTTGGAGAATCATCAACCAGTTCTTTGATCTGTGCAGCAGAAAACTTGATGGTCTTGGTGCCGCTGCCCATTTCTGAAGTAGAAATGCGTTCGCCGTAGCCGTTAAGTACAGTAATGATTGTGCCGGTAGAACCACTTGCTGCGGTATAGGTTACAGTAAGCCCGGAAGTCTCGGTAAGAATAGATGGTGTGGTAACCAGGTTAGTTACTTCAGGATATGCAGTATTATCTGTTGTTGAAAATGCAGGGTGCTTTGGTCCGCCGGTCGCTACCCACAGGTCTGAAGCAGCAGAATAATCAGAGCTTCCGAAATACCAGTTGAATGGTGAAGAAGGATCGCTGACGCTGAACAATTCGTTGTCGTTAAAACTCAGGTCACCGGCATCTTCGGTTTTTGTGCTGTTCCCAAACCAGGCAAAACCCGATTTTACACCGTACTGCTCCCATGAACCATCAAAGGAGTTTTCACTAAACTGAATGATAGAATACAATGCACCGTCGTGTGCTCCCGGAAGCGCAACGGTACCAAACATACTCTCAATAGGATTCGGAGTGTTGACTACCGGAGTTGGAGTTTCTTCTTTTTTTTCTTTTTTACACGATACACTGAACAAGGCCAGGCAGGCGATAGATATCGCCGAGATAAGGGTTTTTGTCATGATTTTTTTAATGAGCGGCAAAATTAAAAATTGCGGCGATATTTCCTCAACACCAAATTAGTTAATTGGGATCTGTCGAAGGTAAACCAACTCCTTTACGAAGTAATAGTTCTTTGCACCTACAGGCCTGAGTGTCAATTTTACGGGCAACAACTGCACGAAAACGCCGGGAGAATCATCAAGCAGTTCTTTGAGTTGCTTTGCAGAAAACGTTACGGTTTTAGTACCACTATCCATTTCTACAGTAGAAACGGATTTGCCGGAAGCAGTGTATGCAATAATCACTACGGCGGTAGCATCATTGGCGGAATACGTAACGGTAATGTCGGAAGTTGAAGTAAGGACAGCAGGTGTAATAACCAGGTTCGTTACTTCAGGATACGGGGTGCTGTCCGTAACTGAAAACGCAGGGTATTTTCTTTCGCCGGTGGCTGTCCACTGGTCTACGTTAGCAGAATCATTTGAGGTTCCAAAATACCAGTCTAATTGAGAAGGATCGTGTTCGTTAACCAATGGATTGCCGTTGATACTCAATTCTCCCACATCTTCAGTATTTTGATCGTTTCCAAACCAGGCATGACCAGATTTTAGTTCGCTTTTCGTCCACGAACCGTCCGAAGGGTTTTCAGTCATCAGAATGTAAGAATACAATGCACCATCGTGTGGTTCGGAAAGCTCAATGGCATTAAGCATACTCTTAGTAGCAGGATTCGGAGCCTTGACAACCGGAGTCGGGGTTTCTTCTGCTTTTTCTTTTTTACACGATACACTGAACAAGGTCAGGAAGGCGATAGCTATCGCCGGGATGAGGGTTTTTGTCATGATGGGTTTTTAATGAGGGTTAAAGTTAAAAATATACTGATCTCAATTAAAACTCCTTTTTTAACCGCAGAGTCTCAGAGGTCAACGCAGAGATCTCTGAGGAGTTCCCCGAGTTCTCTGTGAAAAAACTCTGTGCCTCTGTCAATTAAAACTCTTTTTTTAACCGCAGAGTCTCAGAGGTCAACGCAGAGATCTCTGAGGAGTTTCCCGAGTTCTCTGTGAAAAAACTCTGTGCCTCTGTCAATTAAAACTCTTTTTTTAACCGCAGAGTCTCAGAGGTCAACGCAGAGATCTCTGAGGAATTCTCTGAGTTCTCCGTGAAAAGACTCTGCGTCTCTGTGGTTAAAAATTCCAGACCAATGACCCTAAACTGCAGAAGCAAAATACATCAGCACACACAACAAATTGAACAAAAACAGCGGAAACGTTACCAGCTTCCGGTTCACCGAATGAATCTCCATAGAAAGCGTTCCGAGTACCATAGCATAAATGCTTAAACACCCGAAAAGTAATCCTGAAAGGGTAGGATACTCCAGGAAAAACATTGCCAGTTGAAAAGGAAGGAATCGGAAAAACCGAATCACATCACCAGCCGCAAACCGCGCAAGAATCGGGTACAGCAGCAAAAAAGTAAGCACAATGTGCAGGATGAAGCGCTTCTCGATACGTTCCCTGCGGAGTGGATTTACCTTCACATTGGTCATGCCGCAAGGTATGGAAACGTGGTCATACAGTTGTCAGGCGGTTGTCATACGGTTGTCACACAGTAGTCATTCGATAGCCAAACAATTGTATGACTACTGTGTGACTATCGTATGACAACGATATAGTAACAAGAAACTATCGGATAAAAAAGCACGAAAAAGTGTAAATCCCTGCGCCTGGTCGAAGGGGAGTCCAGTCAACTCCTTTATCGATTAATTTAGTAGGAACCGAAATCACACCGCTGGCCTATGAGCAAAAAGATACTTGTTGTTGACGATGATAGATTTTATTCGCTCTATCTCAATACACTGCTCAGGAAGAACTTTCCGGAGTATACGCTGCTTATGGCCGGTGACGGAGAAGAGGCCTGGGAAATACTCAGGTCCAATACCTGGTCATCTACCGAAGACATGGTGATCATTGATCTCGAAATGCCCAAAATGAACGGCTACGGCCTCATGAAACGCATCACCAAAGAACTTCCGGTCATCCCGAAACTCGTGGTGAACAGCAACTACAAATTCCGCGAAAGAGACCTGGAAGATGCCGTGCTGAAATACAGCGTGGCGCATAAGCCGCTGAACTCGTCTAAAGTGAGGGACGTGCTGCAGATACCGAGATGAAAAAGATGAGAGATGAAAGAGAAAAGATGAGAAATGAGGGATGAAAGAGAAAAGATGAACTTAAGGGTGTCTAACTTTTCTCTGCGAATGCCCCTCATTTACCCATTTGCACATTTTACACATTTCATCTTTTAATTGATTTATAAATCGCCTCCTGTATATCCGATCTCAACCCCATCTTGATCAGTTTGGTGTTCTCCACACTTGGATACACCCGGTTGGAAAGGAATACATACACAATTTCTTCTTCAGGATCTGCCCAGGTAAACGTACCGGTAAAGCCGCTGTGCCCGAAGCTCTCGAACGAAATGCCATTGAAGGTTGGACCGTTGCTACCGTCGCGTACAGGCTTGTCGAAGCCCAATGCCCGGCGACTCTTGTTCACGTCGTAACTTTTGGTGAATTGCTCCACCACTTCTTCGCTCAGGTATTGCACGCCGTTGTAAGCTCCTTTATTGATGAGCATTTGCATGATCACGGCAACGTCATAACTGTTTCCGAACAATCCGGCATGACCGCTTACGCCATTCAGCAACGCAGCTCCCTGGTCGTGTACAAAACCGTGTACCAGTTGCTTCCTGAATTCAAGATCGTATTCGGTCGGAGCGATGCGTGAACGGTCAA
>JAZKEZ010000020.1:5361-6584 GCA_040386675.1 Bacteroidota bacterium
GTGGTCAGTTCCATTGGCGTGTAAAATTCCTCGGCTACAAACTGCTCGATCGGTTTTTTGCTCACCTGTTCTACTACTTCACGCATGTAGATAAAACCAATGTCGCTGTATTTGTATCCCTGTGCAGGATTGAGTTTCGATGCGAAGATAGCCTTGAAAATACTGTCTTTCAACGCCGGACTGTTGTGCATCAGGTCAGTTACTTTCCAGCTGTGAGACGAATCCGGAATGATGGTGAAATTGCGGTTACGGATGCTGTCGTTGGTGATGTAATCCTTGTAAAATGGAATGAAAGGCGTGAATCCCGCCTGGTGAAGCATGGCATCTTTTACCAGTACCCCGGCATGCGCACTTCCTTTTGGGATGAATGGCAGGTAGAAGCCAAGCGGTTTGTTGATGTCGATCTTACCTTCGTCTACCAGTTTCATTACAGAAATGGTCGTAGACAGTACCTTGGTAAGCGAAGCCAGGTCGTACAGGGTCTGATCGGTTACCGGGCTTACTGTCGGGTTTTCCTTGCTTTTGTAAGTCAGGTTCCCGAAATTTTTCTGGTAGATGATTTTTCCCTTGCGGGCCACCAACACCTGGCATCCGGGATAAGCTTCCTTGCTCAGTCCCGATTTTACCAGCGAATCTACTTTTGCCAGTTTTGCTGCGCTCATTCCTACTTCATCGGGATAAGCGTATCCAAGTTTATCGTTCACTTCTTCGTAGGTAAGTCCGGTTGCGAAATCGTATTTGGTGTTGATGGAAACCGGGAGTTTACCGGTTGGCGCAATAACTCCGGCGGCAATCTGTGCGGCTTCAATGTGACTTTCTTCATCGTCCTGGTAAGCGATCATAATGCCTTTGTACGCATCCAGGTTTTCAAGTTTCTGTATCGCATACGGATTGGCAAACGCAACGATGCTGGTTGAATTCTGACGCGCAATGGCATTACACAGCGAAATTCCCTCATCAGTAAACCCGAAATTTTTCTTGGCCAGGATGTTTGTATTGGCAATCACCAGGATCACTTTTTCAAATGATTTTAGGGTGTCTTTCAAAGCCTGGATCTGCTTCAGCGAAGGCGTTTTTTCGGCCTGGAAATACACAGCAGGAACAAAGTTCGACAGCGTTTGCTGGAACTGGTCAGGACGCGAATCACCGATGGCCACAACGGCAACAGGTTTAACCGATTGTACCGGGAAAGCATTGTCGTTCTTTACGATCGTAACCGCCTG
>JAZKEZ010000021.1:0-19524 GCA_040386675.1 Bacteroidota bacterium
TATTCTTATGGGATTATTAGATAACAAAGTGGCTATCATCACTGGTGGTAGCCGCGGGATCGGTAAAGCGATCTGCGAAAAATTCATCGCCGAAGGTGCCATCGTTGCGTTTACCTATGTGTCCAGCGACGAAAAAGCCAGAGCCCTTGAAGCAGAACTGGCTAAGAACGGCGGTACAGCAAAAGGGTTTAAATCGGATGCAGCTGATGCAACACAGGCACAGCAACTGGTTGATGCCGTTGCCAGCGAATTCGGAAGGGTGGATATCCTGGTGAACAACGCAGGGATTACCCGCGACGGACTGCTGATGAGAATGAGCGAACAGGATTGGGACGACGTGATCAATACCAACCTTAAATCGGTGTTCAATACCGTGAAAGCGGCCCAGAAATATATGCTGAAGCAACGCAGCGGTTCGATCATCAACCTGAGTTCTGTGGTTGGAGTGAAAGGCAATGCCGGACAGTCGAACTACTCGGCTTCTAAAGCAGGGATCATTGGCTTCACCAAATCTATCGCACTTGAGTTGGGTTCACGTAATATCCGCAGCAACGCGATCGCTCCGGGTTTTATCGAAACCGAAATGACCGGCGTGCTGGACGAGAAAGTGGTGCAGGGATGGAGAGACGGTATTCCGTTGAAACGCGGCGGACAACCGGAAGATGTTGCCAACCTGTGTGTATTCCTGGGATCAGAAATGAGCGCATACATCACCGGCCAGTGCATCAATGTGGATGGCGGTATGCTTACCTGAGTAAATCAGAAAATCCGGTAATCGGAAAATGAGATAATGTTGCCCCGTTCCTGAATTTCAGGAACGGGGCTTTTTTTGTTCCCCGCTGCCCAATTGTTGTTAATATTGCGGGAATACTGAACGGTAAGGCAATTCTCTTGGTTCGCCGTCGTATACTTGTAACCACGCGAATATAGGATCACTTTGGAAATTGTTTTTGGTTTATCGCTCTGGCTCATTATCCCTGCACTTGTAGTGTCGGGAGTATTGAGCTATGTGATGTACAGTTATAGATCACAGGATTTTGATCTGCTGGCCCCGTGGCTGCGCAGGTTGTTCCTGTTCCTGCGGTTTGCCTGCCTGTTTGTACTGGCGGTGCTGCTGCTCGAACCACTCATCAAAACCATCACCACAAAAGTTGAAAAGCCGGTGGTACTGGTCGTTCTCGATCAGTCGCAATCCATGGTGCTTTCAAAAGACAGTGCCAGTATACGGAGCGGGATTGAACCGGCGATTGAAAAACTCCGCGACGAACTCGGTGACGATTTCCGAGTGGACATCCGCGGGTTTGATGACGATCTGTCGGCGGAAGTAAATTATGATTTTAAAGGCCCGGTAACCGATCTTGGAAAGTCTACCGCTTCTATTGCATCTTCTTACGCAGAAAGCAACCTGGGCGCGATAGTTATGCTGAGTGACGGGATACTGAACCGCGGCGAAAGCCCGGTTTATAACCTGAACCAGATCAAAGCTCCGGTTTACACGGTCGCTTATGGCGACACTACTCCTAAGATCGATGCCGCCATTTCGGCGCTCAATGCCAACCGTACCGCTTTTAAAGGCAACGAGTTCCCGGTCATTGCGGGTGTGAAGATCAGTAAACTCAAAGGGCAGCAGGGTAAGATTGAGATTCGTCGTTCCGGTAAAGTACTGGCCTCACAGACTTTTGCGGTAACCAACGATAATTTCGGGAAAGAGTTCAGTTTTATCCTCAAGGCAGATGCGGCCGGAATTCAGCAGTATACTGTAGTGGTTTCAACATTTGCCGGAGAAACTGTTCTTCAGAATAATTCCCGGTCGTTTTTTATTGATGTGATCGAGAATCGTGAGAAGATCCTGCTGTTGTATGCGCATCTGCACCCTGATGTATCCGCCATCAGCCGTTCGATTGAGAGCATTGAGAATTATGAATTGCAGGTCGTGGAAGCCCAGTCTTTCGCAGGTAACATTGCAGATTATAGCCTCGTGATCTTTCACCAGACCGGCCCGGCAGACGTCTCACAGAAAAAAGTCCTCGACGCTGTACAACGCCTTTCCAAACCTTTATGGCTGTTCCTTGGTCCTAACAGTGACTGGTCGTACATCAACCAGGCGGGTTACGGTGTGAAGTTAAGCGGCGCTTCGGGGCTTACGCAGGTCCAGGGCCGTATCAATGAGAGTTTCCAGCTGTTTGCCGGCGATCTGCTCAACCAGAAACAACTGTTTAATCTGCCGCCTGTTGCGGTTCCTTTCGGCGAACTTACCTGTGCACCATCCATTAATGCATTGTATTACCAACAGGTGGAATTGATTGCTACACAGGTACCACTTTTTGGTTTCGGACAAAGTACTGCAGGAAGAAGAGCCTTCTTTTTCGGAGAAGGGATCTGGAGATGGAGAATTGCGCTTTTTGCTGAAGAGCAAAGTCACGAAGCCTTTAACGGCCTGGTGAGCCGTGCGGTACAATACCTTACCGCGCAGGGAAACAAACAGCAACTGGTAGTTAATACCTCAAAATATTACAATGCTGCGGATGATGCGGTGTTGGGCGCAGAATTGTACAACGACGCCGGGCAGTTTGTTGCCGGACAGGAGATCAATTTTGAGCTTACCTATAATGATTCGGTGAAGTACAAATACGCCTTCAACAAAGGTGCGGTAGGTTATGATCTTCCATTGGGAAATCTGCCAAGCGGTAAGTACGCGTACACTGCATCGGCCGTTTTCGGAGGGAAAAACCTTTCAGCTGCCGGTAAATTTATCGTCGAATCATCAGATCTTGAAGCGGCATCGACTACCGCAGACCACAACCTGTTGTTCCAGGTAGCTTCCGGTTCGGGCGGAAAGATGATCTATCCTTTACAACTGGATCAATTGGCGGAACTCATCCGGAAAAACCCGGTAGTGAAGCCCGTTTCTTACAGCACCAATGAAGTTTCGGATGCGATCAAAATGAAGTGGATCTTTTTCACGATCATGCTTTTAATAAGCACCGAATGGTTCCTGCGGAAACGCAACGGCTTGTATTAACCGGTTACTGTTCTTTCCTCAGAATTTGATCTTTTGGTTTCTGATGTTTTTCGTATTATCGCGGCGTTAAAAACATCCAAAACCATGAAAAAAACCCTTATGATCGTGGCTTCGGCCCTGGTATTACTTTGCGCTGAGTCCAAGGCGCAATTCAATTTCGGTGTTTCTCCCGGTCTTAATCTGAGCACGGCTCACATCGGCTACAAATTCGGAAGATTCGAACCAACCGTTAGTTTTGCATTCCTTCGTGGAACCTTAAAATCTGAAGTTAGCGGACAAGAGTTCGACGGATCAGGTAACCTCGTTAATTACACCGACGAAGTAGAAGGAAAAGCAGGCATTTATCTTCCGGGGATCGGGCTGAAGTACTTCTTCAAACCTGTCGGAAAGATCAATTCATACCTGTCACTAAACCTGGTGAAACCTGTGATCAAAGCATCTTACTCGGTAAACGGAGAATCGGAAACTGAAGTGCAGGATGAACTGGACAAGCTTAGCTTATTCGGTACCCAGCTGGGCTATGGTGTAGAATATTTCTTCGACCAGAATTTCAGTGTAGGTGGCGAGTTCGGACTGTTGTTCGTAAAAGGCCGTTACAAGAGTACAGATGAGGTAGAGCAATTCGGACCAACAGGAACTACAACCACGGAGCGTAAATCAGATTACAAAGTGGTGATCAATCCTACTTACGCGACCATTTCCCTGAACTTTTATTTTGCAAGACCTTCAGGCGAATAAGACGTTGACTGACATATTATAAATGAAAAGGCCCCGAATTTTCGGGGCCTTTTTTTATGATGTGTCCCGTCCTGAAATACGTTGACATAAATTATCTTTTTATGTCAGATTCAGACTTAACAAGGGTTAGACGCAGTCAGCGAGATTACACTATGGCCTTTAAATTGTCGGTAATTGAGGTGGTGGAAAAAGGCTCAATGACTTACAAACAGGTTCAAAAGCTTTACGGTATTCAAGGCAGATCAACGGTATTGACCTGGTTACGCAAACATGGTAACTTAGATTGGTCAAAACGAGTTATTATGTCGGTATCTAAAAGAGAAGAAACCCCGGAGCAGGTCATCAAACGGTTACAACGTGAATTGGAAGATGAGAAGTTAAAAAACCTCATCTTGAATGAAACGATCAATACGGTTGAAAAGCAGTATGGTATTGACGTTAGAAAAAAGCACTCTCCCAAACAATCCAAAGACTTAGACAACAGAGAGGAATAAACCTGACCCGAAGTTGTCGATTGTTTGGGTTTAGCCGTCAAGGCTTCCATCAACAAATCAAAAGAGATCAACTCCGTCAAAACCAATTAGCAGTAATCAAACCTTTGGTTTTGAAGATCCGTACTGAGATGCCACGAATAGGAACGCGTAAACTCTACTATCTTTTGAAGGATCAGTTGGATCGTTTATCCATTAAAATAGGTCGGGATGGACTGTTTGATTATTTACGCTCAGAGCAATTGCTAGTTCTGCCGAGAAAAAATTATACAAGGACCACACACTCCAAACATTGGCTAAGAAAACATCCCAATCTTCTAAAAGGCTTGCTTGTAGATCATCCTGAACAAGCTTGGGTAAGTGATATTACCTATGTGAAAACAAAGCAAAAAACCCATTACCTGTCATTGATCACAGATGCATATAGCAGAAAGATAATGGGATATGCTTTAAGTGATGACCTAAGGGCTGCACATATGGTTAAGGCGTTGAGAATGGCCATTAAAAAGAGAAGACTGAAAACACCGCTGATACACCACTCCGACAGAGGATTGCAATATTGTTCAGCCGAGTACCAGAAAGTCCTAAAGTCTAACAATATTACTCCTTCAATGACTGATGGATATGACTGTTATCAAAACGCTTTGGCAGAAAGGGTAAACGGTATTTTAAAAAATGAACTAATGATCGGTAGATGTAACGATCAGTCAGAACTTGAGAAAATGGTTGATCAAAGCATAGCAATCTACAATTGTAAAAGGCCACATCTAAGCTTAAGAATGAAAACACCAGAAATGGTGCATAAAAAAACCAGTGAGGATATCCTCACTGGTTTAACTTCGTATTACTTATAAATCGTCAATGTATTCTAGGACGACTCAACTTGAGTATTCTGTCGGCGGGAATTGGGGCGGTTTTCTATATTTACCGAAATGCCTGCAATGACAGATAAGATCCGAAAAATAGCCGTGCTTACCAGCGGAGGAGATGCTCCGGGAATGAATGCAGCCCTGCGCGCAGTAGTGAGAACAGCCGTTTTCCACGGGGTGGAAGTGGCTGGTGTGTACCGCGGTTACCAGGGACTCATCGAAGGTGATTTTAAAACACTCGAAGTGCGATCGGTGGCGAAGATCATTGACAAGGGAGGCACCATCCTGAAAAGCTCGAGGAGCAAAGCGTTCATGACTCCTGAAGGACGCACCCAGGCTGCGGCACAACTTCGTCAAAACAACATCGATGCGCTGGTGGTGATCGGCGGAAACGGCTCCTTTACCGGTGCTCACCTGTTTACGCAAGAGTCAGGCATCCCGGTGATCGGTATTCCGGGTTCGATAGACAACGACCTGTATGGCAGCGATCACAGCATCGGCTTCGACACGGCTACCAACACTGTAGTAGAAGCTGTAGATAAAATACGCGATACCGCAAATTCACACAACCGCTTGTTTTTTGTTGAAGTGATGGGTCGCAATAGTGGCTTTATTGCGCTAAAGGCTGGAATTGCAACGGGAGCTATCGCCATTGTGCTTCCCGAAGATGAAATGAGCATTGATGAGCTGGTGAAAACACTTAAACTCAACGAGGAAAGCGGCAAAATGAGTTCGATTGTACTGGTGGCCGAAGGCAGCAGGACCGGCGGTGCCATAGAGATCGCAAAAGAGGTAACCGAACGCTTCAGTGAGTACGAGACCCGCGTTACCGTTTTAGGGCATTTACAGCGCGGCGGAACCCCTTCGTGCTACGACCGTGTAATGGCCTCAAGGATGGGAGTTGCCGCAGTCGAGGGATTGCTGGAAGGAAAAACCGACGTTATGATCGGCATCATCAACGACCGCGAGATCTACACTTCGCTGGAAGAAGCCATCACCAAAAAACATTTACCCAACCGCGACGAACTACGCATCGCCAAAATACTTGCCATCTAACCCTATTTTCCATTCTCAATTTTCCACTTTCAATTTTCACTTCACACACTTATCATTCGTTTCTACACACCGGTTGATTTTCAATCGAATAGCTCCGGAGTCCGCAGTATATTAACAACCGCGTTCTACATCCCTGGATGCGTCGTATTTGTTACTTCCCTCTATGAAAAAATCAGTCCGGCTGTGTATTGCGACTGTAGCCCTTTTCCTGTTATCGCTCTCCCTAAGCGCACAGGTAGATACCATTTTCTGGTTCGCTGTTCCTGAGATCACCCAGGCGCATGCCGACCGACCCGTTGCCTTGCGTCTTTCGGCTGCTGACCTGCCCAGCCAGGTAAGGATCACAGTGCCTGCCCAGGGACTGGTTATTGCCACACTTACCGTAAACTCCGGGGTTAGCAGCTCTATCGACCTCACCCCTTTTGTCGATTCATTGGAGAACCTCACTCCTAACCTGGTTCGAAACTGGGGACTGCAGATCACCGCCACCGAACCCATCACCGCGTATTACGAGATCACGCCTTCGATCAACACAGAGATCATCACCCTGAAAGGCAAAAACGGGATGGGAACCCGGTTCATCACTCCTTTTCAGACCCGATATCCCAACAATTCGGGCTTTAACGGCGAATGCTGGTCGTCGGCAGATATCGTAGCCACCGAGAACAACACGAGCATTGTGATCACCCCAAGTACCGGTGTGGTGGGTCATGCGAGGAATGTGCCGTACACCATCCTGCTGAACAAAGGCCAGACCTACTCCATCCGTGACAGCCTGCGCACCAAGAATACCGGGAACATGAGCGGAACGCTGATCACCTCCGATAAAAAAATATCAGTCACCATTAAAGACGATGGTGTAGAAGTTCCGGGTTTGCTGCAAAGCTATAACGATGTGGTCGGAGATCAGCTGATGTCGTTTGAGAACGTGGGCCGGCAGTACATTGCCATCAAGGGAGAGATGAGTCCCAACGACTACATCTATGTGGTGGGAACCGCAAACGGGACCAACGTGATGATAAACGGCGTGGCTTCCGTGATCAATGACCGACAGACCATAGAAGCGTCGTTCACCCAGAACATATACATTTCTGCCGATCAGCCCGTTTACGCCTATCACCTTACCGGCAGCCAGAGCGAATCCGGGAGCGCAATCCTTCCGAACATCGAATGTACCGGCTCCTCCTCCATTTCATTTACCCGCGGAAATTCCAACAAATCGGTGCTGCTTATTGCTGTTCCGACCACTGCAACAGGAAATTTCCTGATGAACGGGAACGCCACGCTGATTCCGGCCAGCGCATTTACGGTCGTTCCTGGAAGTCCGGGATGGTCGGCCGCCAAGATCAACCTGAGCGCATCGATGATTGTTGGAAGCAACACCGTCACCAATACCCGCAGCCTGTTTCACCTTGCGCTGGTGAATGGCGACAATGGTTCGGGCGGAAGTGCTTACGGGTATTTTTCCAACTACAAATCAGAGATCTCTGCTGGCAAAGACTCGACGATCTGCGCCGGATCCACGATCAGGCTGCCAGACCCCGGAGTATATTACTCCTACGAGTATACCGTACTTCACGGCGATGCGACCAGCATTACCGGCACCAATACAGTAAAGCCCAACCAGACCACTACTTACCTGCTGAGGCGTTTGGGCAGCTGTCCGGCCACCGATACAGTAGTGGTCACTGTAAACGATCTGAAAGCCGACGCAGGCAACGATACAACCATCTGTACCGGTATCGTACGGATTGGTGGAACACCGGCAGCCAGCGGCGGCAAAGCTCCGTATACCTACCTCTGGAACAGCGGCCAGACCACCGATTTTATTACCGCCGGAGCGGGAACACACAGCCTGACCGTAACCGACAACATGGGCTGTAAAAGCAGCGATGCGATGACGGTGACTCTTGCTCCTCCGTTAGTGGTGCGAACAGGAACTTCGCCTGTTCGGTGTTTCGGTGAAACCAACGGTAAAGCATTTGTGCAATCCGTTTCGGGTGGTTCATCTCCCTTCACCTACAGCTGGAACGGCACCGCGGGTTCCGACACCATTACCACAGCTTCAGGAACGCAGCAGCTGAAAATCACCGATGCCAAAGGCTGTTCGGCCACTGCGACCGTTACGATCACACAACCTGCAAGGCTCGATCTGGACACCGTGGTTGTTCCTGCATCCTGTCCGCAGGTAGCCAACGCCCGTGTAAACTGCACGGCAAGCGGCGGCACTTCGCCTTACAACTACTCCCGCACTTCCGATCCGTTTACCGGTTCCGGGTCGTTCACCGGATTATCGGCAGGAAGCACCTACCGCATACGGGTAAAAGACGTAAATGGCTGCCTGGATTCTGTATTTGTTACGCCTTCTGCCGGCACTCCACCGATTGTGAGCACCAGCAACGACACTACGGTTTGTCCCGGCGACAGCGTAACGCTTTACGGGTACTCCACCACATCAGGCCTGAATTATACCTGGACCAATGGCGTAAGCAACGGAGTTAGATTCAAAGTGAATGCTGCCGGGAAATACGTGGTTACTGGCACGGATGCAAACGGTTGCGCAGGCAGCGATTCACTGCTTATAAATATTTTTCCTGTACAACCCGTAAAGATCAACTCGGTACCCGGTGTGATCTGCTCGGATACCGGGACCATACAGCTTGTGGCTACCGGACCGGTAAGCGGTTGGGAGGGCACCGGAGTACACTCGGTAACGGGTCTGCTCACTGTTCTTCCCGGTTCGGTCATCATTGTCTGTACCGGTGGAAATCAGTGCAAGACAACAGATACGTTGAGACTTACGGTAACTCCGCGATCCGATGCGAGGATTCATGCTGCCGGACCGTTTTGTACCGTTGCGGGTGTTCAGCAGCTTGGTTCCGTTCAAAGCGGCGGTAACTGGTCGGGTCCCGGAACCTCATCTTCCGGTCAGTTTGATCCTTCGGCAGCCGGAACCGGCAATCATCCGGTCATTTATATCATTCCTTCTGCCTGTCCGGATGCTGATACGGTTGCGATCCTGGTCAATTCTTCATTTGATCCATCGATTCTTCCATCCGGACCGTATTGTGCCGGTGAGGACACAGTACTGTTGCCTTCGGTAACTCCCGGAGCCAGCTGGTCAGGCACCGGCATCACAGATGCCCAATCCGGTGTGTTTGATCCCCGGATAGCCGGTCCGGGAAATCATATCATTACCCATACCATTGCGGGGAGTTGCGGCGGAACCGACAGTCGTTCCATCACCGTTCTTCCCGCCGATACGGTTCACATCCAGTTGCCTAATGATTCGGTTTGTCACAATGCCATTCCGGTACAACTATCCGCTGATCGCACTGGAGGCAGCTGGAGCGGCGCCGTCGGTATTAACGGGACTTTCGATCCGGCCGGAAAAATTCCGGGCAGCTATGTGGTGCGTTATAATTTTGTCCAACAGTGCCCGTACACCGACTCCGTTCGAATCATCATTCCCGACACGCTTAAAGCCACTATGAACGGCTCAACGGTGAATTGTTTCGGTGACGTAAATGGTCAACTGCAACTGATCCCGGTAAACGGATCGGCGCCTTTTGCTTACTCGTGGACCGACAATGCGCTGGCCAATACCCCAATTCGCACGAACCTCGCACCTTCGGCTTACACTGCTATAGTGACCGATGCACTGGGTTGTAGCGCCACTGCTACGGCGAATGTGACGCAGCCCACCGCACTTATACTCCACTCCATTTTACCAGTAAACGACAGTTGCCACCAGGCTTTTAAAGGATCGGTTACGTTTTCGGTAAGCGGAGGAACTCCCTTTACTTCAGGAAACCCATATCGCTACCAGCTTAACCCGTCGGCAGGATTATTGAACCCGGCTGGTAACGGATTTACAGGACTGGGGTTCAATACGTACAACGTGACTGCTACAGATGGCAACGGGTGCGTGGTAAACGGTACATTCACTATAACAGAACCCCAGCGCTTATCGGTAGTTGCTTCCGGCAGTCCAGACCATTGCGGTCAACAGCTGGGAATCGCCCAGCACCAGGCCTCTTCAGGAGGAACACCGCCTTACAGTTACCAGTGGCTGCACGGTCCGGCGGGCCAAACCTGGAACGGCAGAACCGGCGGCACAGATACGCTTCGCATTACCGATGCTAACGGCTGTGTTGCGGTTGATACGGCGCTGATCCAAAACATTCCCGGACCACAGCTCACCACAACCATCACAGCAGTGAGCTGTTACGGCGGTTCAGACGGGTCGGCAGTGAGCAGCGTTTCCGGAACAACGGGCACT
This sequence comes from Bacteroidota bacterium, assembly GCA_040386675.1. Lineage (GTDB taxonomy): Bacteria > Bacteroidota > Bacteroidia > Flavobacteriales_D > Luteibaculaceae > DASUEB01. Next base: position 10,459 of record JAZKEZ010000021.1, read on the forward strand.
TATACTTACAGCTGGAGCGACGGTCCGTTTAACCAGTCCGTGCGCAACGACCTGCCGCAAGGCACTTTCTGGATCGAGGTAAGAGACCAGGTAAACTGTGTGGACCGCGATACATTCACCATAGTGCAGCCAACGCCGCTAAAGATGCAGGCGATCACTCCTTCACAGGTATTGCTGTGTGATGGCATTCCCTTTACCGGGACCTATACCGCTTCTGGCGGAAACGCAGGAAATCAGACGTTCCACATCAACGGAACCAGCGGATCACAAGGGTATTCGCATACACAGCCGGGAACCTTCGAAGTCTATGCAACTGATGTAAAAGGATGTTATTCAGATACGATCCGTTACCAGCTGGTGACCAATCCGGCGATTTCGGCAGTATTGTCGCCCGACCAGGTGGTGTGCCGCTTCGACAGTGCATTGTATACCTGCACTGCATCCGGAGGGAACGGCAACTACGCCTACAGTTGGAGTCCGGCGGTGAGCGGCGCGGCCAATCAGGCCTGGATCGCCACCACGGCCGGCAGCTATCCGCGACAGGTAGCCGTGATCGTTAGCGACGGTTGTTCCGCTCCTGATACCGCCTACGCATGGATTTCTTTACATCCGGATGCCTTTGCGAACGTTGACCTCTTCCCCACCGAAGGATGCTATCCGCTGAGCGTAAAATTTACTGTAAGCGGAAACCTGGACCAATTCACCGTTGCGACTACTGATGGATTGAGATTGGGCGACACGACCTCTTTTTCCTACCTCTTTACATCAGAAAAAGAGCATGAATCGCTAATTATCGGGACCACTGCTCAGGGTTGTGTACTGCGTGCAAACACTTCCGAGCCGATCCGTGTGCACGGTTACCCCGTGGCCGGATTCGGATGGAACCCCGATCAGCCCACGACCATTGACAACCTCGTATACCTCGAAAACAACAGTACCGGCTACAACAACAGCTACGAATGGTCGGGAACCGATCCACAGACCTCAGATACCGTATTCAGCTCCACACAGCTTGCGCCTCGTTATGAGCTTATTCCCGAGAAAGGTATCTACCCGGTAACCCTGATCGCAAGCAACCAGTACGGCTGCCGTGATTCTATCACCAAATACATCACCCTGAAAGAAGAATTCACGGTGTATGTTCCCTCCTCTTTTACCCCCGATGAAGACGGTTTCAACGATGTGTTTTACCCGGTTTTTGGTGCTGACATCCGTTTTTACGAGCTTACCATCTTCGACCGCTGGGGCAACGAGTTGTTTCATTCATCCGATCCGGAACGCGGATGGGACGGCACGCTTCAATCGAATCCCTGTCGCCCGGATGTTTACCCGTTCAAACTGAGCTGGATCACCACAGAAAGTTCGGTAAAACAGGAAATAAGCGGGCGTCTTAACCTGGTGCGTTAATGCAGAACACCGGTATGCAGCACACTTATGTCAGTCGTTCACGCGGTAGTTGATTGGGAGTGTTGCGGATGTCTATGAAGCGTTATCTTTAACACACTTAAAAAAACGATCGCCGGAGACGGCTGTTACTATCATAAATCATGAGAAAAATTTACCTGAGTGTTGGCGCATTGTCGTTGTTCTCGCTGTTGACCCTGAATACTCGTGCGCAGCAGATCGGTCCTTGTTCGTATGATGAGCACCGGAATAAACTAATGCAAACCGATCCTGAATTTGCGGTCCGCGAGGCCAAAAGTCTTGAATTCGTGAAACGTTTCATTGAAAATGGAGGCGGGCACAAAGACAACCAGGTGTATATCGTACCAATCGTTATTCACGTCGTTCACCAATATGGTGCAGAGAACATTTCTGATGAGCAGATCCTCGACCAGATGCGCATCCTGAACCGCGATTTCCGCAAGCTGAATGCCGATACATCTAGAGTGGTGAATGAATTCAAGGCACTGGTAGGCGACGCGAGGATCGAATTCCGACTGGCGACCATCGATCCTGACGGGAATTGTACCACCGGTATCGAACGACTGGTATCTAAACTGACCAACGACGGCGGTAACAACGAAGCCCGCTTCAACGCCTGGGATTACAACAAATACTTTAACATCTGGGTGTGCAAGGATCTTGGTGGTGCAGCAGGTTACTCTGTAGGATACGACGTAGCGATGCGTTCAGACTACACAGGAAGCATCGGCACATCAGGCGAATACGGTTCGCGAGCACTTACTCACGAAGTAGGTCACTGGGCCAGTCTGCCGCACGTTTGGGGCAACACCAATCCGGGCACGGTATGTGGCGACGAAGGCATCGACGATACACCCATCACCAAAGGATATCTTCCGGGAAGCGTAAGCTGCGATGCCCCGCAATCACAATGTAATGCCGGGATCATAGAGAATCACCAGAACTATATGGACTACGCGTATTGCCAGATGATGTTCACTACCGGACAAGTGGCCAACATGCGCGCCCGACTGAATGACCCGGGTGCTTACCACATCCGTTTGTGGCAGAGTGGAAACCTTGCTGCTACCGGAACCGACGGTACGACTGATAAATACTGTGCGCCGAAACCCGATTTCTACGCCAACAAAGATGTGGCCTGTGTAAATACTCCGGTAATATTCAGGGACAACTCGTCGGTAGGTTTTGTAAGCAGCAGAACCTGGACTTTCCAGGATGCCGATATCACTACTTCTTCAGCACTTAATCCTACCGTACGTTTCAACTCTCCGGGATGGAAAACAGTGACCCTTACCGTTTCGAATGCACAAGGCGAGGCCAGCAAGACCAACACGAAAAGCATCTTTGTTTCGAATGCAAGTGTGGCTGAAACCGTTCCTTACCTGCAAACTTTTGCAGATGCATCGGTTTTTGGTGACAAGTGGATCGTGAAGAACTACGAGGAAAACCAAACCAGTTTTACACAAAGCACTACAGCCGGATTCTCCGATACCAAATCGGCCAAGATGAACGGCTTCAATTCTCCAAACGGGAAAACCCTGAAGGACGGTAACGGAGATGTGGATGCATTCCTGTCGCCTACTTTCAACCTTTCAGGAAAAGAAGGCTGGCTGATGTCTTTTAAGATCAGTGTGGCCACCAAGAGCTTTTCTCCCAACAACATGAGTGAGACGCTTAAACTGGAGTACTCTACCAACTGCGGAAATAACTGGATCAACATCAAAGAATTGTCGAAAGCTGAGCTTTCTACCGTTGGCTATACCTCGTCTAATTTTACCCCCAGCTCTGCCGGACAGTGGAAAGAAGTGGCTATTCCATTAACCAGCGGAACAGCGCGCGACAACATCCGTTTCCGCTTTACTTACACTTCAGCTTCAACCAGCAACAACCTCTACCTGGATGATTTCAGGATTGCACCGGCAAGCGGTATAGCTGAAGACCTGGCCAAAAGTGCACAGGTTGCGGTATATCCAAACCCGCTTACCAGCGCTTCTGTGCTTACTTACACCATGACCGGAACGGCTGATGTAAACGTGCTGATCTCAGATATTACCGGTAAGACGGTTGCCACAAAAACACTTGGCAGTCAGGCTCCTGGCGACCAAAGCGTGGAACTACAGCCATTGACCGAGAAACTGAAAAGCGGGGTTTACCTCCTTACGCTTCAATTGGGCAAGGGAACTGTGACCAAAAAGCTGATCATTAATCAATAATTCCTATTTCCAGTAAACGCCGGGTATCGCATTGTTTTGTGGTACCCGGTTTTATTTATACCAACGCTTAACCTGAAATGATGATCCGAACACTCCGATTGCTCTGCCTGCTGACAATTCCGGCTATGGGCTGGGCACAGACCGAACCCGCGGAATATGTAAACCCGCTGATGGGAACCGCATCGAAGATCGAACTGTCGAACGGAAACACCTACCCTGCCATCGGGCTTCCCTGGGGAATGAACATGTGGACGCCGCAGACCAATGTGATGGGACACGGCTGGGCCTACCAGTATGATGCCGATAAGATCAGGGGCTTCAAACAAACCCACCAGCCTTCGCCGTGGATGAACGATTACGGCCAGTTTGCCATCATGCCCGTTACCGGATCGTCGAAATACGACCAGGATGCGCGTGCCAGCTGGTTTTCGCACAAATCGGAAATTGCGAAGCCTTACTATTACAGCGTTTACCTCGCAGATCACGACGTAACTACCGAGCTCTCTCCTACCGAGCGCGCTGCCAGCTTCCGCTTCACCTATCCGAAAACCGATTCTTCTTTTATTGTGGTTGATGCGTTTGATCGCGGATCGTATGTAAAGATCATTCCTTCAGAACGCAAGATCATTGGCTACACCACTCGGTATGCCAGGGGGAAACTCACCAATTTCAAAAATTACTTCGTCATTTATATAGATAAGGATTTTACCGTACGCCATACCTGGAGCGGGAAAACCAAAACCATATCCGGCGATTCGCTGCAACTTACCTCCGATCATGCCGGGGCGATTGTGGGCTTTAAAACTGCCAAAGGAGAACAGGTGCACCTGCGCGTGGCCTCGTCGTTCATCAGCTTCGAGCAGGCCGAACTGAACCTGAGCCGCGAAATCGGCAACAGCAAGTTTGACGATGTGAGGGAAAAAGCCCGTCAGACCTGGAACAACACTCTGAGCAAACTTACCGTTGAAGGCGGAAGCACTGAGCAGTTGAAAACCTTTTATTCCTGCCTTTACCGCGCCGTGTTTTTCCCCAATAAACTTTACGAATTAAATGCCTCAAACGAGATCGTACACTGGAGTCCGTACAACGGAAAGATCCTGCCGGGCTATATGTTTGGCGGAACCGGTTTCTGGGACACCTTCCGTGCACTCTACCCTTTCCTGAACCTTGTGTATCCTTCTATCAACAAAGAAATGCAGGAAGGATTGATCAACGATTACAAAGAAGGCGGATGGCTGCCCGAATGGTCGAGCCCGGGCTATGCAGACATCATGATCGGTAACAACTCGGCTTCAGTGGTTGCCGATGCGTACCTGAAGGGAATCCGAGGCTACGACATCAATACGCTGTACGAAGCACTACAACACGGAGCTAACAACGAAGGTCCGATGAGCGCCGTTGGCCGGCTTGGAGTGAAATACTACAACGAACTCGGCTATGTGCCTTACGATGTGGACATTAACGAAAACGCTGCACGTACCCTGGAATATGCTTACGACGACTTCGCGATCTACCAGCTGGCCAAGGCATTGGGCCGTCCGAAAAAAGAACTCGACCTCTACGCCAAACGCTGTATGAACTACCGGAACCTGTACGATCCTTCTACCCGATTTATGCGTGGAAAAAACAAGGACGGGAAGTTCCAGTCGCCTTTCAACCCCTACAAATGGGGCGATGCGTTTACCGAAGGAAACAGCTGGCACTACACCTGGTCGGTGTTTCACGACATACAGGGACTTATTGACCTGATGGGCGGAAACCGCAATTTTACTGCTAAACTGGATTCGGTGTTCAGTACGCCGCCGGTGTTTGACGATTCGTATTACGGCAGCGTGATCCACGAGATCCGTGAAATGCAGATCGCCAACATGGGACAGTACGCACATGGCAACCAGCCGATCCAGCACATGATCTACCTGTACAACTACGCCGGTGAGCCGTGGAAAACCCAGTACTGGGCCCGCGAAACCATGAACCGGATGTATAAACCAACTCCCGATGGATATTGTGGGGATGAGGACAACGGTCAGACCTCGGCCTGGTACCTGTTCTCGGCCATGGGCTTCTATCCCGTTTGTCCGGCAACCGACCAATACGTACTTGGTGCACCGTTGTTCAAAAAAGTAACACTAACGCTCGAAAACGGCAATAAAGTGGTGATCTCTGCACCGGCCAACAGCGACGAAAACCGCTATGTATCCAAATTGACGGTAAACGGCAGCGAATACAACAACAACTGGTTCAGTCACCAGGAATTGATGAAAGGAGCCGCAATAGGTTTCGACATGAGCGCACAGCCCAACACCAGCCGCGGAACCGGCAAAGAAAGCGTACCGTATTCATTTTCAAACGAAAAACGATGATCAGCAACCTTAAACTAGCAGGACTTGTCCTGTTGCTCTCTGCTTCAGCCACGCCACTCCTGGCCCAGGATGACTGGGAACGAATTGATTCCTCGAAAGTAATCAGTGCAGATACCCTTACCAACGATGGCTACACGCTTGTGTTCGTTAATCTGCAAAAGGATTTCAGTGAAGTTACCGCCAAACGACTGAAGGAAACCTTCTTCATTGTGTATCCGCAGGAAGTCGAAAAGTACAACCCGAGATCCTCAAAAAAAGTGGTATTTGTGATCGACCCGGCGTATACAGGAGTAGCTGCCGCCTCAGGAAAGACCGTTCGCTTCAATCCCGAATGGTTTGTGAAAAATCCTGAAGACATTGATGTAGTGACGCATGAGTGCATGCACATTGTGCAGCAATACAAAGACTTCGAACCCGGTTGGATCACCGAAGGCATTGCTGATTATGTGCGGGCCACGATCGGGATCAACAACAAGGCTGGAAACTGGACCATGCCCGATGTGAAACCTGAACAGAGTTACAAGAACGCATACCGCGTAACTGCACGCTTCTTTGTCTGGATCGAAAAAAATAAAAAACCAGGACTGGTTGCCGATCTCAACGAAGCTATGCGCAAAGGAAAATACACCGAGAAATTCTGGAAAAAACAAACGGGACTAACCGTTGACGAACTGTGGAACGAATATTCAAAAAACCCGGCACTTTGACTCAGTACAACAAACTTATTATCAGCGGATTACTTGCATTCAGCCTTAATGTAAGCGCACAAAAAAAGAACTACGTCCAGTACGTAAAACCGCTCATTGGTACCGAGAAAATGGGCCATACTTTTCCGGGTGCAACGGTGCCTTTCGGTGCGGTTCAGCTTAGTCCGGAGACCGATACACTTCCGTATGAGATGAACGGCAAATACAACCGGGACGTCTACAGGTATTGCGCGGGTTACCAGTACACCGACCCTACCATCACCGGGTTTAGTCATACGCACTTCAGCGGCACCGGTCACTCCGACCTTGGCGATTTCCTGGTTACCGCAACCACCGGAGTGTTACAATTGAATCCAGGAACAAAGGCCGACCCGAAAAGCGGTTACCGGTCTGCATTCTCGCACGCCAACGAAGTGGCCGAAGCTGGCTACTACAAGGTGAAACTCGATGACCACAACATTACCGCCGAACTGACCACCAGCGAACGTGTGGGTTTTCACCAGTATACCTTCCCGAAATCAGACAGCGCGCACATTATTCTCGACCTGATGGCCGGGATCTACAATTACGACGACAAAAACGTGTGGACTTTTGTCCGCGTGGAAAATGACACCCTGGTTACCGGTTACCGCCAGACCAACGGCTGGGGCCGCACGCGCACCGTTTACTTCGCCATGAGTTTCAGCAAACCCGTGCAGAGCTACGGAGCGAAAGACTACAGCGCCAAACAGGTATACCGCGGTTTCTGGAGAAAGTTTGACCAAAGTCACGATTTTCCTGATCTCGCCGGGAAGCAGCTGAGAATGTATTTTGATTTTAACACCACCGAGGGAGAAAAGATCAAGATCAAGTTTGCGCTTTCTCCGGTAAGTACGCGCAATGCCATCGAGAACATGAAAGCCGAGCTTCCGCACTGGGATTTTGAGAAAGCAAAAACAACAGCGCAGGACAAGTGGAATAGCGAACTGGCAAAGATCGATGTGACCGCCAAAACCGAAGACCTCATCAACTTTTATACAGCCATGTACCACGCAGCCATCATGCCAACGGTATACATGGACGTGAACGGCGAATACAAAGGATTGGACCAGAACGTACACAAAGCCAACGGGTTTACGAACTATACCTCGTTCTCGCTCTGGGACACCTACCGCGCGTTTCACCCTTATTTGAACCTGGTGAATCCGAAACGAAACGGAGACATGGTAAGTTCGATGATCGCACATTACGACCAAAGCGTGCTGCACATGCTCCCGATCTGGTCGCATTACGCCAACGACAACTGGTGCATGAGTGGTTACCACAGCGTATCGGTAGTTGCAGATGCAATTTTGAAAGGTACCTATACAGGCGATGCGACGCATGCACTCGATGCCTGTGTGGCCACCGCCAGACGCAGGAGCTACGAAGGGATCGGTCTGTACATGGACAAAGGTTACATCCCGGCCGATAAAAACGGAGTTTCCGTATCTACCACCCTCGAATATGCCTACGATGACTGGTGCATTGCACAACTCGCGAAGAAACTTGGAAAGACTGCGATCTACGACGAGTTCACCAAACGCGCTGAAAACTGGAAAAACGTGTACGATTCCTCAATCGGGTTTATGCGTCCGCGAATGAGCGATGGAAGTTTTAAGAAAGATTTTGATGTGCTTAAAACCGACGGACAGGGCTTTATTGAGGGCAATGCCTGGAACTTCAGTTTGTATGTACCTCATAATCCGGAGGCAATGATCAACCTGATGGGCGGAAAAAGCACCTTTACCCGTCACCTCGATTCGTTGTTTACCATGACCCTGCCGGATGAGTTCTTTGCCGAAACCGAAGACATTACACGCGAAGGGATCATTGGAAACTATGTCCATGGAAATGAACCCGCACACCACGTGGCGTATTTGTACAACTGGACCGACCAGCCCTGGAAAACACAGGCACGAATCCGGAACATCCTGAAAAACCAGTATCACAACGGACCTGACGGATTGGGCGGAAACGACGACTGCGGACAAATGAGTGCGTGGTACATCTTCAGCGCTATGGGCTTCTACCCGGTTGCTCCCGGTTCAGACCAATACGCACTGGGAAGTCCGCTGGTGAACTCTGCTGTGATCAACCTGGAAAACGGTAAAAAAGTGAACATTACTGTAAAGAACCAGGGCGACAAGAATGTATATGTTCAATCAGTTACGCTTAACGGTAAACCACTCAAGCGACTGTATTTTACCCACAGTGAATTGCTGGAGGGTGCAACGGTGGTGTTTACTATGGGGACTAAGCCGGCGAAATAAATTGCGGGTTATTTAACCGCAAACAGCACCAAGATTTTACGCAAAGGGCGCAAAGAAGTATCATTTC
>JAZKEZ010000022.1:0-4078 GCA_040386675.1 Bacteroidota bacterium
GCTTGCCCGTTGCCTGGAAGAAGGAATTACCACGCCGATCATTGCTGTTGGCGGTATTCAACTTGATGATGTACAGGGAATTATAAGCACGGGAATAAGCGGGATCGCGGTTTCCGGGCTGATCACCAATGCATCAGACAAACAAGAACTGATCACTGAATTGAACCAGGTGATCGCATCGCAGAAGGAGGGAACGCTATGTTGACCATTGCCGACAAGACATTTTCATCCCGCCTGTTTACCGGGACCGGGAAATTCAGCAGTAGCAAGCTGATGGAAGAAGCACTGATTGCCAGTGGTTCAGAACTGGTTACTGTTGCCCTGAAACGCGTGGACATCACCGATTCCTCGGACGATATTCTCAGTCACCTGGATCATCCGCAGTTCAACCTGTTACCAAATACCTCTGGTGTCCGGACTGCGAAAGAAGCCATTTTTGCTGCCGAAATGGCACGCGAGGCACTGGAAACCAATTGGTTAAAACTCGAGATCCATCCTGACCCCAAATACTTACTGCCGGACCCGATCGAAACCCTGCTGGCCGCTGAAGAGCTTGTAAAGCGCGGCTTTGTGGTGATGCCGTACATCCATGCCGATCCGGTGCTTTGCAAACGACTGGAAGAAGTGGGTTGTGCCGTTGTAATGCCGCTCGGTTCTACTATCGGCAGTAATAAAGGATTGAAGACCATCGATTTTCTTGAGATCATTATTGAACAGAGTAAAATCCCGGTGGTGGTCGATGCCGGTATCGGAGCACCTTCAGACGCAGCCAAAGCCATGGAACTCGGTGCAGACGCGGTATTGGTAAATACCGCCATTGCCGTTTCGCAAGATCCTGTTAAGATGGCCCAAGCCTTCCGTATTGGAGTGGAAGCAGGCAGGATGGCCTTTGAAGCCAAACTCGCCAAACCCTTGTCGCACGCTTCCGCCAGCAGTCCGCTAACCGCCTTCCTCGATGAATTATGAGTTTCGCGGCGCTTTTTCATCAATACAACTGGGATGAGGTAAAAGCATCCATCTACGCCAAAACGGCTGAGGATGTGCGTCGTGCACTGGATGGGCCGACCCGTACACTTGAGGATTTCAAGGCGCTGGTTTCTCCGGCCGCCGTTCCTTTTCTGGAGGAGATGGCTGTACTGAGCAACCGGCTTACGCAAAAACGCTTTGGGAAGACCATCCAGATGTATGTACCGATGTACCTGAGCAACGAATGCCAGAACATTTGTACGTATTGCGGATTCAGCCTTGACAACAAACTGCCGCGCCGCACGCTGACCAATACCGAGATCCTGAAAGAAGCCGCTGCTATCCGCGAAATGGGATACGACCACGTGTTGCTGGTGACCGGCGAGGCCAACCGGACAGTAGGAGTGGAGTATTTTAAACGCACACTCGAACTCATTAAACCCCATTTCTCGCACATCTCGATGGAAGTGCAGCCGATGGAGCAGGAAGAGTACGAAGAACTGATCCCGCTCGGACTGAATACCGTGCTTGTGTACCAGGAAACCTACCACGAAGATGATTACAAAAAGCATCATCCTAAGGGCAAGAAATCAAATTTTGAGTACCGGGTAGATACACCCGATCGACTGGGCAAAGCAGGCATCCACAAAATGGGACTTGGTGTACTGATCGGTCTTGAAGACTGGCGTACCGATTGCTTTTTTACCGCAATGCACCTCAATTACCTTGAGAAAACCTATTGGAAAACCAGGTATTCGCTGTCCTTCCCGAGGTTGCGGCCACACTCCGGCGGACTGGAACCCAAGGTTGAAATGACCGATCGGGAACTGGTGCAATTGATCTGTGCCTACCGGATTTTTAATGGCGAAGTGGAACTTTCGCTGTCCACCCGCGAATCGGAGAAATTCCGGAATCATGCTATCCAATTGGGAATCACGTCGATAAGTGCCGGTTCCAAGACCAATCCCGGTGGCTATGTGGTTGAACCGCAGTCGCTCGAGCAGTTCGAGATCAACGACGAGCGTTCTCCCGCAGAAATTGCCCGGATGATCGCGGATAATGGGTATGAGGCCGTTTGGAAGGATTGGGATCATTCGCTGGCGTGATCGTTTGAAATTCCAAATTTCAAATTGGCTGCTTATGAGTGATTTCTCCGTGAACTCCGCGCCAACCTCCGTTCCTCTGCGGTTAATCTCTCCCTTACCCCTTCACCTCTTAACCCATTAACCCTTTAACCCACCAATGTTCAATCCATCAGAAAGAGAACGCTACTCCCGCCACTTCATCCTCGAAGGATTCGGTGAAGACGCGCAGCAAAAACTCAAGGAAGCACGGGTACTCGTTATTGGTGCCGGGGGACTGGGTTGTCCGGCGTTGCTTTACCTGGCTGCTGCAGGCGTGGGAACCATCGGTATTGCCGACGGCGACCACGTGAGCCTCTCGAACCTGCAACGACAGGTGCTGTACGGGTTCGATGATATTGCGACCAACAAGGCCAAGGCTGCGGCCCGCAAGCTTTCGCTAAACAACCACGAAATTGAGATCCGGGCGATACAGGAATTCATCAACGTAAACAATGCGGTCGACCTGATCAGCGAATACGACCTGGTGATTGATGGCAGCGACAACTTTTCGACCCGTTACCTGGTGAACGATACCTGTGTAATGCTAGGGAAACCACTAGTGTATGGCGCGATATTCAAATTTTCGGGACAACTCTCGGTCTTCAATTACCAAAACGGACCAACGTACCGCTGTTTGTACCCTGAAGCCCCGGCCGAAGGCGAAATGCCCGGCTGCGGAGAGATCGGTGTACTTGGCGTACTCCCCGGAATTATCGGCACCTGGCAGGCTGCAGAGGCGATTAAAGTGATCTGTGGAACAGGTGAAGTGCTGTCGGGAAAACTGATGACACTTGATCTAACCGGCAACGAAGTGCAATACTTCAGTTTTGCGGCAAATCCCCAGAACCGGATAATAACACAGTTAGAAGCACAGGAATACAGCTGCGAAATCAACATCCGCGAACTCGGCTGGGGGGAATTGCTGCTGCTGCGTTCCACTCAACAGGTCCGATTGATCGATGTGCGGGAAGAAGAGGAGTACGCCCGGCAGAACATCGGTGCAGAAAATATTCCGCTCGATCATTTCAAAAAACGCGTAAAAGAATTCAGTACTTCAGAAACCCTTGTCATCCACTGCCAGAGCGGCCAGCGTGCAAAAAAAGCCATCGAGGCATTGCCTGAAGGAGTAAATGCATACTTGCTGAAAGATGTGAAGTGGAATTGGAGTTGAAGTAGATTAACCACAAAGGGCGCAAAGGTTTTTCGCAAAGAACACAAAGCCTCTGCGCCCTTTGCGAAAACCCTCCGCGTTCTTTGCGGTTAAAAAAAACTTTAATTATGAAAGTAGAAATCTGGAGCGACATCATGTGTCCCTTCTGCTATATCGGAAAAAGACATTACGAAGAAGCCATTGCCTCGTTTGCAGACCGCGGCGACATCGAAGTGATTTGGAAAAGCTTCCAGCTAGATCCGACACTGCCTGAGCATTCTGAACTAAGTGTATACGAATACCTCGTCGAACGCAAGGGAATGGGAGTGGAGCAATCTAAAGCCATGCATGATAACGTGGTAGCAATGGCTGCCAAAGCGGGATTGAACTACAATTTCGATAAGGCTGTGGTGGCAAACTCGTTCAATGCGCACCGCATGATCCAGATGGCAAAAACCAAGGGATTGGGCGATGAAGCCGAAGAAGTTCTGTTCAAAGCGTATTTTATTGAAGGTCAGAATTTTGGAGACAAAGAAGTGTTGTCAGAACTTGGGCAGCAGATCGGTCTTACCGAAGCAGATGTAAAAGAATCGTTGACCAACGACGACTATGCCTACAAAGTAAAACAAGACATCCAGGAAGGACAGAGCATCGGCGTGCAGGGCGTTCCGTTCTTTGTGTTCAACCGTAAATATGCAGTATCCGGCGCGCAGCCGGTAGAGGCGTTCAGGCAGACGATTGAGAAGTCGTATGCGGAGTGGAAGGCCGCAGGGGTGTAATTGAGAGGTCCCTCGCTGCGCTCGGTATGACCTGGTTATTTATGAAGAAAATAAAAACT
>JAZKEZ010000023.1:0-16478 GCA_040386675.1 Bacteroidota bacterium
CCCGATCATCTTCAGCGCCGTGATCGCGCATTCTATGCCTTTGTTGCCGTGCTTGCCGCCGCTGCGGTCGAGGGATTGCTGAAGCGTGTTGTCGGTAAGCAAACCGAAGATCACAGGTTTATTGTATTTGAGGTTCAGGTCCATAACGCCCTGCGTGGTGCCGTGACACACAAAATCAAAGTGTTTGGTCTCCCCCTGGATCACACAACCCAGACAGATCACTGCGTCAACGTGGTCGTTTTCCAGTAAAAGCTGTGCGCCAAGCGGCAATTCGAAACTTCCCGGTACCCAGACCACGTTCAGGTTTTCTTCTTTCATGTGGTGCTGCAGCAGCGTTTGTTTTGCGCCTTCAAGCAGGTTGCCGGTCACATTGTGGTTCCATTCTGCTACCACAATGCCAATTTTAAAGTCTGTTCCATTGGGTACAGATTCCGGATCGTAAAGAGAGAGGTTTTTATTGATCGTGGCCATAAAGTGTTTCAGTTAAAAAGCCCTGCCTTATCCCGAAACCTCGGGACCGGACAGGGCCTTCATTATTAATTAACCAATTAATTGGCTAAGCTTATTTTTTAAGCGATTCTGCTTTAGCAATGTATTTCTCGATGTCCCTGCCTTCAGCAGAGTTCGGATAATTGTCACGGATATCACTGTACAACTCAAGTGCTTTGTTCCAGTCGCCAAGCTTTTCGTAAGCAAGACCGGCTTTCAGCATATAGATCGGAGAAGTGAAGTTGTTTTCGCTGTGTTTTGCAGCTTTCTCAAAAAACTTGATGCCTTCCTGGGTGTTGCCCAATTCAACATAAGCATCACCAATAGAACCTTTTGCAATTGCACCAACTACCTCATCATCAAGATCACATTTCTCAAGGTGATCGATAGCAGCCTGGAATTCACCTTTCTGCATGTAGCAGATACCAAGGTAGTATTCAGCAAGGTTACCGGTCTTTGTTCCGCCGTAGTTACTCGCAATGGTCTGGAAACCAAGGTAACCTTCGCCACCGTTGATTGCTTTGTCCAGGCTGTCAACCTCGAAGAAGTATTCTGCTTTCCAGATCAGTTCGGCAGCTTCATCATTTTGGGTAGTCTGGTAATATTTGTAACCCAGGAAACCACCTACAAGAAGTACAACCGCAGCAATACCGCCGTAAATACCCTTTTTATTGTTGTGCAGGAAGTTATCCGCCTTAGCGTATGCTCCCTGGATATTTACAATGGTTTCCTCTTTATTAATCTCGGCCATTTTTTCAAAATTGTCGGGCAAAATTAATAGAATTTTCAAACTGACAATTTTATTGACCTGCACACTATCAACAGCTTTTGGTTAATTTTGGACAATGCACCTGGAATCGCTTACCCTAGTTAACTTTAAAAATTACGAAACCGCTGAGATTCAGTTCCATAAACGTATCAACGGAATATACGGGAATAACGGGCAGGGCAAAACCAACCTGCTTGATGCGGTATATTACCTTTCTTTCTGTAAAAGTTTTTTCAACCCCATTGATGTACAGAACATAAAAACTGATCTCGATTTTTTCGTTTTACAGGGGAATTTTGTTGAAAACACTGATGAACTGAAGGTGCACTGCGGGGTAAAGAAGGGCTACAATAGAGTTTTCAAGAAAAATAATAAAGAATACGAAAAACTGGCCGATCACATCGGTACGGTCCCATTGGTAATGATTTCGCCGGCTGATACCGACCTGGTACACGAAGGAAGTGAGGTAAGACGAAAGTTTACCGACGGTATTATCTCTCAGTTCGACCGCAAATACCTGGATAACCTGCAAAACTACCAACGCGTGGTAAAGCAGCGGAACGCCGTATTGAAGCATTTTTATGAAAACCGTCGCTGGGATCCCGAAATGCTTTCTATTTACAACGAGCAACTCGAACAATACGGAGAACCGGTATACCGCGAACGGATTGCTTTCCTCGATGAATTCAGGCCCTTGTTCGTGCATTACTTCCAGTGGCTTACCGGGAGCGAAGAAATCCCCGGCATCGTTTACAATTCGTCGCTCTCTGACACCAGTTGGAAAGACGGATTCGAGCAAACTGCCGGGAAGGACAGGGCAGTACAGTACACCAATTTCGGGGTACACAAAGACGACCTTGAGTTTTTGCTCGACGGGAAACCGCTCAAGCGATTTGGTTCGCAGGGACAGCAGAAAACATATGTTATCGCGCTGAAACTTGCACAGTTTCACAGCATCCGCCAGCGCCTCGGCACCATTCCAATCTTATTGCTGGATGATATTTTTGATAAAATCGATGACCGCAGGGTGGCGAAACTCATGGAACTCATTAACGGCGATGAGTTCGGACAAGTGCTCATCACCGATACCGAGCGTTCGAGGCTCGAAACCATTCTCAACCGGATCAGCAGCGAGCACCTGCTTATCGAGATCAGCAAAGGACAGGTAAGCTTATGAAAAGAAGTGACAATACCGAGCAGCTCGGAAAAGTGATCGAACGACTGCTCAAGGCCTATCGGCTGGAAGACAAGTTCAACGAAGCCGGACTGATCAACAGTTGGGAAAAAATATTGGGTAAAGCCATTGCCAACCGCACCGAGAAACTATACATCAGGGACCGTAAGCTGTTTGTGAGCCTCAACTCCGCGTCGCTGCGCCAGGAACTTTCCATGGCCCGCTCCCGCCTTGTAGAGCTCCTGAACGAGCAGTTCGCGGGCTCTATCATCGATGACGTGGTTTTCCTTTAATTGCAACTTGATTTTTTAACCACAGAGGCACAGAGGTCGGCACAGAGGTATTGAGATGATCTCCCCGCGTCCTCCGCGACTACCTCCGCGCCTCCGCGGTTATCCCTTCTAAACCTTCTAAACTGTCTAAACCGTCTAAACTGTCCCAACCGTCTCAACCATCCAACCTCCCAATGCGCCTCATCCACCTCACCGACATCCACATCAACGCCACCCCCGAAGCAGAAACCGGCCTGCGTGCCTGCCTGGAACAAGTCAATGCACTTGCCCCGGAGTTCATCATAAACGGCGGAGATTCGGTAAGAGATGCACTAAAAGACGATCCTGCAACGGTAGACATCCACTGGGAACATTTCCACCGGATTTTTAACGAAGAAACCAAAATACCAATCGAGCACCTGGTCGGGAATCACGATGTACTGGCCGCTGTCCCCGCTGAACAGGCTAAAGAATCTGTAAAACAGCAACTCAGCCTCGCTAACACCTATCGCTCGGTTATCCGCGAAAACTGGAAATTTATCCTGCTCGATTCCACACGACTCAAACCAGATCAAAGCTGGTACGAAGCTGGCCTCGATCCCGCACAACTGGACTGGCTCAAACTTGAATTGCAGCAAACTCCACCAGATCAGCACATTTGCGTGGTTTCACACATTCCCATATTGGCGGCCTGCACTTTCCTCGACGGCGACAATGTAAAAGATGGAAACTGGGTGGTACCCGGCGCCTGGATGCACCTCGATGCCGCAGAACTGGTGAACCTGTTTGCAAATTACCCCAACATCAAACTTTGTCTCAGCGGTCACATCCACCTGCACGACAGGGTACAGTACAACGGCATTACTTACATCTGCAGCGGTGCCGTAAGCGGCAACTGGTGGAAGGGAAGCTATCAGCAAACACCCCCGGGATTTGGATTGATTGATCTGAATGCCGATGGATCATTCCATTACGAATACATTTTAGTGGAGAATTGAAAATGGAGAGTGGAGAATTGGCTTACGCGTCAGCAATTTTCCATTTTCAATTCTCAATTTTCCATTACTTAATTCTCCATTCTCAATTTTCCATTTTCAATTAACAAATGAACTTCCTGCAAACACCCGTAACCTTCCCCAACCCCCGCACCGCCGACCGCAACGGTATTGTTGGCATTGGAGGTGATTTACAGGTCGCTACACTGGTTCAGGCTTACACAAAAGGAATATTCCCGTGGTTTTCAGAAAGTGATCCGATGCCGGTCTGGTGGAGTCCGCCGGAGCGCATGATATTGATTCCTGGCGAAGAAAAGGTGAGCAAAAGCATGAAGCAGGTGCTGAAGAAAGGAACCGTTGAATGTTCGTTTGATGAGGCTTTTGAAGCCGTGATCCGGAATTGCGCTTACGCCGAGCGTCCCGACCAGGATGGAACCTGGATCACCGAAGAAATGATACAGGCTTATCTTAAACTGCACGAAGCAGGCTATGCCCACAGCATAGAAGTATGGCGCGATGATCTGTTGATTGGCGGATTGTATGGTGTTGCGGTAGGGAAGGCCTTTTGCGGCGAAAGTATGTTTTCGGCAGAACCAAATGCTTCAAAAATAGCTTTCATCAAGCTGTGTCAATGGCTTAAGGATCATGATTTTAAAATTCTGGACTGCCAGAATCACACCGCCCACCTCGAAAGCCTTGGAGCGTATCTCGTAAAAAGAGAAGACTACCTCACCATCCTCCAGACCGCCGTCTCCCTCCCGGGAATCCCCGGCCTCTGGAGCTTGTAACCTTCAATTCTCCATTTTCCATTCTCAATTATCCATTAAAAAAGGCTCCCCGAAGAGAGCCTTTTTATGTAATTGTGCCTGTAAAAGGTAGTGTTATTACGAAACTCTCTCGCGTCCTGAGAAGAAAAAGCTCGCTTCGTTGGCCGCATTCTCGTCGCTGTCAGAACCGTGTACCGCGTTTGCTGCAATAGATTTTGCAAATAGCGCACGGATAGTTCCCGGTTCAGCTTTAGTAGGATCCGTAGCACCGATAAGCGTACGGAAATCCTCAACTGCATTGTCTTTAGAAAGAACCGCAGCAACGATAGGACCGCTGCTCATGTAGTCAACCAGCTCTCCGTAAAAAGGACGCTCAGCGTGAACTGCATAAAAAGCCTGTGCATCTTCCTTGCTCAGCTTGGTATATTTCATAGCCTCGATCTTGAAGCCTTTTTCCAGAATCTTGTCGATAATTTTCCCGGTGTTGTTTGCTTCAACTGCGTCGGGCTTAAGCATTGTAAATGTCTTACTTCCAGCCATTTGTTCTTTTGTTAATTTAATTTCGCGGCAAAAGTAGCAAAATATCGCTCGCCGGGTGAGCTGCTTTGCGCATATTTACAAGGAATTAATAAATACGGCGCACTACGCTTCTTAAACATGATCTTTACCCAACATAGCATAGAACGAGCACTGAATATGATCAGCGATGCCTCATCGATCGTGATCACCACACACGTTGGTCCAGATGGCGATGCCATAGGTTCTTCACTCGGTCTCTACCATTTCCTGAAAGGCATGGGCAAACACGTTACCGTGATCACCCCGAATCCCTTTCCCGATTTCCTGAAATGGATGCAGGACTCGGACCAGATCGTTCCCTATACCGAAAACACTGAACTGGCAACAAAGATCACCGCCGAAGCCGACCTGGTATTCTGTCTCGATTTTAACGATTTGAGCCGTGTAGACAAATACACACCGGTGCTTACCGCATCAGCCGCTCCCAAGATCATGATCGACCATCACGAACAGCCAAAAGACTTCGCTGCACTGATGTTCTCTGATCCGCATTATTCCTCCACCTGCGAAATGATCTTCGATTTCATTCTTGCGACCGGGAAGGAAGAATTGTTTACCCCGGAACTGGCGTCCTGCCTGTACACCGGACTGGTAACCGACACCGGTTCGTTCCGCCACAGCAGCACACATCCTTCTACACACCGCGCCGCCGCACGACTGATCGAAGAAGGAGCCAACAACTCACGTATCGCCCAACTGGTAAATGATACCAACAGTTTCGACCGCCTTCGGCTGATGGGCTACGCCCTGAGTGAGAAAATGGTATACCTGCCCGAATACAAAACCATTTACATGTCACTCAACCAGGAAGAATTGAAGCGATTCGATTACAAAGACGGTGATACAGAAGGTCTGGTGAATTTTGGTCTATCGGTTGCCGGAGTCAACATGAGCGTGTTTTTCCGCGAAAGCGAGGAGAAGATCAGGATCTCATTCCGTTCCAAAGATAAATTTTCGGTACAGGAGTTCGCAGGTAAACATTTCAATGGCGGCGGACATTTTAACGCATCCGGTGGTGCAAGTTACGCCACTCTTGACGAGACCATCCGTATCTTCCTCGATGCGCTTCCCGAATTCAAAGAGAAACTGCACAATGCGTAAATTCACATTCATACTTACTGCTGTAGCAGCGCTCATGGCCTGTAATCAGCAGCAGGCCAGGAAAATGCCAAGCCGCGAGGAGATCATGGAAATGAACCGTCTCTCAGCGAAAAAAGAAGGCATCCAGATCCAGCGGTACATCGACAACCGCAAGTGGAAACGGTGAAAACCGGCTCCGGACTGCATTATTACATCTACGAGCACGGAACCGGCGATTCTGCAAAGACAGAAATGGCCGCCACGGTAAAAATGGTGGTTACACTGCTTAACGGGGATACCTGTTACAGTTGGAAAGACTACGGTCCGGAAACCTTCATCATCGACCACGACCACAACGAAAGCGGTCTGCACGAAGCCATCAAGCACATGCGTGCCGGCGACAAGGCAAAGATCATCCTGCCGTCGTTCCTGGCATTTGGGGTCTCCGGAGATCACGATAAGATCCCACCGCGGCATTCGGTGGTGTATGATTTGGAGTTGGTTTCGGTTAAATGATTTTTTTAAACCGCAGAGGCACGGAGGCAGTCGCGGAGATCACTGGGAATTCTCGGCGTACTCTGTGCTAACCTCCGTGCCTCTGTGGTTAAAAAAACTACCTCCCCATTCCAAACATCACCAGCCTCTTATGCAAATCAGGGGTATTCTTCTTCCACTCCGCAACGGTCCTGGTATTGATCCGCTCTGAATCGAGCGTAAGATCAGTGCCGATACAAACCCGCAATGCCGGAGAGCAATTCAACAGCACATCTTCCAGCAACTGGTTATTCCTGAACGGAGTATCCATAAACAACTGCGTTTGGTTTTCCTTCAGCGCTTTCTGCTCCAGTTCCTTTATTTTTTTTACCCGCGCCGACTTGTCGATCGGGAGATAACCGCTGAAGGCAAAGTTCTCGCCGTTCAGTCCGCTACCCATTAAGGTTAGCAGGATGGAAGAGGGGCCCACAAGCGGAACCACAATGATGTTTTTCTGGTGAGCCAGTTCAACCACTTCTTCACCCGGATCGGCAATTGCCGGACAACCGGCTTCGGAGAGCAGTCCTACAGAAATGCCCGATTCACAGGGATCGAGAAAGGTCTTGATGTTGGCCTGAACATTATGTTTATCGATCAGGTAAAGCGTAGCGTCGGCAATGGGATAAGAGGGAAGCAGCGCTTTGATGAACCTGCGCGCAGAACGTTCGTTCTCTACAATAAAATGAGAAAGAGAGGCAATGGTGTCGGCAACACGCGGACCGAGGTCGGCAGAAGGCGTGCCACCCAGCGAACAGGGAATAAGGTAAAGTTTACCCTTCATTCACCGGTACTTTGCTCAGGAACACTTCGCACGAATTCACCAGCATCTGGTAAACTTCTTCAAATCCGTCGAAATCCCCGTAATACGGATCAGGAACATTGATCTTGTCGGCCGGGTACAGTTGCGACATCATCAGTTGAACTTTTTCCATTTCATCCCGGGTTCGGGCTTTGGCGATCACATCCTTGTAATTCTGGGTATCCATCACAAAGATCCGGTCAAAAGCATCGAAATCAGCAACCGAAAATTGTCTGCCACGCAGCGGACTGATATCGAAACCGTGCTCGTGTCCTTTCTTCACAGCCCGTGGATCCGGAGCATCACCAACGTGGTAATCAGCAGTTCCGCAGCTGTCTACTTCCAGCACAATGCCTTTTTCTTCAGCAAGTTTACGTAATACTCCTTCCGCAAGCGGGGAGCGGCAAATGTTGCCAAGGCATACCATTAAGACTTTCATGGGCACAGAATTAAAAAAGGCTGCCGCAAAAATGTGCGGAGCACACCTTTAACGACAGCCGTAAAGAATTTATGTTGCTTACTGGATGGTTAATTTTTTATCCAGGTCCTCAAGATATTTTTTGAATTGCTTATCTGTTTCGCTCAGGTTGTTTACCGTGCGGCAGGCATGCAATACAGTCGCGTGGTCTTTACCTCCACAGTGCGCACCAATGTTGGCAAGTGATGATTTGGTCATCTTCTTGGCAAAATACATGGTGATCTGGCGGGCCTGAACCACTTCGCGTTTACGGGTTTTCGACTTCATCAGTTCGATAGGAAGATCGAAATAATCGCAAACCACTTTCTGGATGTAATCGATAGAAACCTCTCTCGCCGTGTTTTTTACAAACTTGTCGATCATCTGCTTCGCAAGATCCAGGGTAACCGCTTTTTTGTTGAGCGACGACTGTGCGATCAGCGAGATCAGTGCACCTTCAAGCTCACGTACGTTGGTCGTGATCGAGTAGGCGAGGTATTCTACAACGTCTTTCGGGAGTTCAATTCCATCCGCCTGCATCTTCTTGTCGAGGATCGCGATACGCGTATCCAGTCCCGGAGCCTGCAGGTCGGCACTAAGTCCCCATTTAAAACGGCTCAGCAATCGCTGTTCCATTCCCTGCATTTCAACCGGTGGCTTATCAGAAGTAAGAACGATCTGCTTACCGGTCTGGTGAAGGTGGTTAAAGATGTGGAAGAAAATATCCTGGGTTTTCTCTTTGCCGGCGAAGAACTGAACGTCGTCGAGGATCAGCACGTCTATCATCTGGTAGAAGTGACTGAAATCGTTTACGTTGTTGCTTTTGATGGCATCGATAAACTGATTGGCGAATTTTTCGGAAGAAACGTAGAGAACCGTTTTGTTCGGGAACTTGTTCTTGATCTCGATTCCGATAGCGTGAGAGAGGTGGGTTTTTCCAAGACCTACACCGCCATATATAAGCAGCGGGTTGAAAGCAGTTCCGCCCGGCTTGTTGGCCACGGCATAACCGGCAGATCTCGCCAGTCGGTTGCAGTCACCTTCAATAAAGCTGTCGAAAGAGTAGTTCGGGTTCAGGTTGCTGTCAACATTGATCTTGCGCAGTCCCGGAATTACAAAAGGATTCTTGATCGGTGCACGACCCATATCCACAGGCATGCTCATCTCAGGATTCTTAACCGTACGCTGGGTATTGGTTGGCAGCTTTACTGTATACGGATTTGCATTTCCGTTTACATTGTCCATAATAATGCTGTACTCCAGGCGGCCGTCCTTACCAAGTTCCTTGCGGATCACGCTCTTGATAAGATCGATGTAGTGCTCCTCTAACCATTCGTAAAAGAAGTTTGAAGGAACCTGGATGGTGAGAACGCCCGTATTAAGTTTTAAAGGCTTAATCGGTTCGAACCAGGTCTTGAAACTCTGCATGCTGACATTGTCCTTTATGATACCCAGGCAATTGTCCCACGCTTTTACATGATCATTCTTCATTCAAAAAGTCCCTTTAAAAATTAACAATATATTATCGCCTCTGTACATTTAGCCCAGAGCTGTTGTGTTCTTTTACTGTATTAATGGTTGTTTGTGTCCCCTCGTTTTCGTCAGTCTTGGTCTTTCCGTGAAAGACCGTATCGGAATCTTTTTAACATCCGATTGTTTAACACCCACAGCACAAAAGTTTGGATAAAAAAATGAAAAAAAAAACGCGACCCCTCTTGATTATCAAAAAAGTTTGGCATCAATAACCATAATGCTTTGAGAGTAGGAGGGCGGGTATTTTCTAAGTGCTTAAGAACTAACTTCTTTACCCGGTTATTTTAAGCAGAGCTTTGCCTGAAACACGTTAACTCAACGTTATTTTGAGGTCATTTCCTCCTGATGGGGTTGATATCCAGTACAGTTGTCTATACAGATGTACCCCGCAATTAGCTGATCAAATTCGGATACCGGATTGTTAACAACCAAAAGATAATAACAGCCGGTCCTTTTTACGAGCATTTTTCAAGCCCTTTTGAGATGGCTCACCACACAGTTTTCAACACCACTGAATAACCCCGGAAAGCCCGCAGACCGATCGATTGGGACCATGATGCGGTAGTGACACCGCTCATCGAAATTTTTATCAACAAGCACCGCTGAACGATCTTTCAATAGCCTGTTAATATCCCCGATCTGATCGTAGGAAAAGTCGATCAAGTACCAGTCACACACCTGTTTAAGTTCGATTTTAGCAGTGTTAACAGCTTCGATGGCTGCTTCCTTATAGGCGGTGATCAGTCCGCTTACCCCAAGCTTGGTACCGCCAAAATACCTCACCACCACCAGCAGCACATTGGTGAGTTCGGCCGACAACAACTGGTTCAGTATCGGTTTTCCCGCCGTGCCCGCAGGTTCGCCATCGTCGTTTGCCCGGTACTGTTCACCGGCAAAACCAAGGCGGTAGGCATAGCAGAAATGACAGGCACCGGGATGGGCTTTCCGCAGTGGCTCAATGAGTTTCTTTACTTCTGTCTCACTTTCAAGCGGGTAGAGCAGTCCGATAAATTTGCTTCCCTTTTCCTTGTAAACTCCTTCCGACGGACCACTTACCGTTTTATAATCTGCCTTTTCCATCATACGATCAATAAGAGAAGCGCAAGGATTGAAGCGATCAGTCCGACGATATTCATTGCCGACATCCGTTCGCGGAACAGCAATCCCGCCAATACGGCCGATAACGCCACCACGCCAACGTTGTTCAGTGGAAACAGCACTGAGGTATCCAATCCGCCGAAGCGAAGTGCGCGGTAAATAAAATGCAGCGAGAAATAGTTGCACACGCCGAGTAACACACCCAAACCGGCTGCGCGAAACGTAAATTCAGAAAGGGTTTTCCTGCTGAAGATGAATACGAAACTTAGTCCAAGTACACCGGCCATGAAGAATTCTACAGAAGGCATTAGTACAAAATGTACCGAATCGTGGTAGAGATGCGTGGAATATCCAATCAGCAGGTCAACCATTCCGCAGCCCAGGAACAACAGCAGCGGCAGGTAAAGTTTGCCGGTGGGAGCAACGGTGCTGTCCTGTTTCCTCACCGAAGTAAGATACACCGCGGCAACAGCGATAAGGATCGCTGCCACTTTTAACAAGGTTACTGTTTCACCAATAACGATCAGGGCAAAAACTACCGGGATCACCATCGACATTTTGCTGCTTACCGCCGCGGCATTCACACCGAGTTGCTGCGTGGTTTTACCCATCAGGTTAAAACTGGTAATGAAACAGGCTCCCATGAGCATGGCCATCAGGAACCATGGCGATGCCGGCAGTTCCCCGATCACCGCAAAGCCTTTGTTGACCAATAAGCCGGTGATTCCCGCGGTAAAATAATTGATGACGATAACGGGAAGGGGACGGATGTCCAGCTTTTTCTGTAGACTGAATACCAGGAAAAGCGAGGTGGAGAAAACAATACTCAGCAGAAGATCAAGCACGATTGAAAGAATTGTGGAGGAGATCTCCTCCGGGTAACCCGATCTGTTCAGAATCAAAACCGGTAAGTAACGGTGCGGGTGTTCCGGAACCGAAAGTCGTACGACCGGTAAGTACCCGGGCTTCGTCCCACAACCCGCTGTCGATAAACGATTGCAGCGTTGCAGCTCCACCTTCAACAAATATCGATTGAATTCCTTTCCGATAGCACTGTTCAAGAACTTCGGGAATGCTTCCTTTCAAGGCAGTTACATCGCCGGGAAATTCAGCGTCTCCGCTGCTGGTCAATACGAATTTCTCAGGATTTTTCCCGGCTATCAGTCGCACGTCAAGTCCGGGCGAATCGGTAACCCAGGTGTTCTTCCCCACCAGTATGCCGGCTTCTTCGCTTCTCCATGCGTGCACCAGCTGGCGTGAATACCGGTCAGTGATCCACTTCACCCCGGTTTCGCCGGCACTGCGGTCCATGTCCAGGTATCCGTCAGTGGTTCGCGCCCATTTCAGTACAACATAGGGTCTTTTCTTTTCATGGAAAGTAAAAAACCGCCGGTTTAGCTGTCTTCCTTCCTGTTCCAGTACGCCGGTAACCACTTCAACTCCAGCGGCTTTAAGTCGTTCAATGCCTTTGCCAGCCACCTGGCTGAAGGTATCGGTGCAAGAAATCACCACTTTAGGTATTCCCGATTGAATAATGAGATCTGCACAAGGCGGGGTCTTTCCAAAATGTGCACAGGGTTCCAGGCTCACATATATAGTGGAGGCAGTGAGCAGCGACGGGTCTTTTACCGCGGCCACTGCATTTACTTCTGCGTGCGCAAAGCCGTATTTGCGGTGATAACCTTCGCCGATAATACGGTCGTTGTGAACAATAACAGCTCCCACCAACGGGTTCGGCATGGCATACGAAACACCCTGTATGGCCAGCTGAAAGCACCGTTGCATGTAAAACTCATCGCTCATGCCGGCAAAGTAACAGAAATACGCGCTTTTACTCACCGGTTTCCTTTATTTTGCGCGTTGATGAAAGTAGGAGACAATACCCTGTCGGCACTGCGCGACTTCTTTTTCAAAGAATTGCTTGCGCTATATGGAGATGGCGAAACCGCACAGTTGTTTCGCATGGCGTGTGAGCATTACCTCGGGCTGAATTACCGCAAAACTCCCGATCCTCAACACCGGATCAGTGAAAGCGAGATGCTGTTGTTTTTCGGGATGATCAAACGCCTCAAAAAACACGAACCGATGCAGTATATAATAGGATACAGTTACTTCTACGACCTTAAATTTAAAGTCACTGCCGACGTTCTGATCCCAAGACCAGAGACTGAAGAACTGGTGCACTGGGTGTTAAGCGAGGTTAAGCAGGCTGAGCGCATCGTCGACCTCTGCACCGGCAGCGGCTGCATTCCCATCGCATTGAAAGCCGGATTGCCGGAAGCTGTAGTCACCGCATACGAACTGAGTCCCGGAGCAATTGAAGTGGCGACCGAAAATTCGACTCGACTAAGCCTTCCGGTCCAGGTCATTTCGGCGGATGTGCTTGAACTTCACCCCGAAGATCTCGGTGCCGGAATAGACGTGATCACTTCCAATCCGCCGTATGTGCTTGAGGAGGACAAGGCTGAAATGCTGGCCAACGTACTCGATTACGAACCACACATGGCCCTTTTTGCACCGGCTCAAGATCTGTTTACCTTCTACCGGAAGATCGCTCAACTGGCAGCAGGATCGCTAAAAACCGGGGGCAAGTTGTACGTGGAAATTCACCCTGCTCATGCCGCAGAAGTCTCCACAGTTTTTTCAGAAGCCGGCTTATCCGGAATAGAGGTAAAACACGATATTAGCAACAGACCCCGCATGGTACGGGCAACAAAGATCTGACATGGATTTCACACAGCGTATTGCGCAACTTACAGAACAGCTTAACGAAGCCAATCACAAGTATTATGTACTTTCCGAGCCAGACATGAGCGACCAGGAGTTCGATCAGCTCCTGAAAGAGCTGGAAACCCTCGAAAATGAGCATCCGGAACTCGCCGACCCCAACTCTCCAACCAAAAGAGTAGGCGGCGACATCACCAAAAAATTCGATACGCTGAAGCACAAATACCCGATGCTTTCGCTCAGTAATTCGTATTCATTAGGAGAGATCGAAGAATTCGATGCCCGGGTAAGAAAGGCGATCGGCAAGGAAGTAGAATACGTTTGCGAACTGAAATACGATGGGGTAGCCATCGGCATCACTTATGAAAACGGTAAGCTGGTAAGAGCGGTAACCCGCGGCGATGGCGAGAAAGGCGAGGTGGTAACCGCTAACGTAAAGACCATCCGCAGCATTCCACTTTCCCTTAGAGGAGAGGGGTATCCGGCTGAATTTGAGATCAGAGGCGAGATATTCATGCCGCACAAGGTATTTGCAGAACTCAATAAGGAGCGCGAAGCTGCCGGAGAAGCATTGCTCGCCAATCCTCGGAATACGGCTTCGGGAACGATGAAAATGCAGGACAGCAAAGTGGTTGCACAACGCAAACTCGATTGTTACCTCTACGGATTTTACACCAACCGAACCCCTTTTGCCGGTCATTTCCAAAGCATTCAGGAATGTCAGAAATGGGGATTCAAGGTGCCGCCGGAAAACAAAAAATTTATTGCACTCTGCAGGAACATTGCAGACATTGAGGCATTTATAAAGCACTGGGATACAGAGCGTCACCATCTTCCGTTCGACATTGACGGGATCGTGATCAAGGTAAATGAGTATGCTGTGCAGGAAGAACTTGGATACACCGCCAAGTCACCAAGATGGGCTATCGCCTATAAATTCAGTGCTGAGCAGGCTAAAACCACGCTCAACACTGTGACCTTCCAGGTCGGCCGAACCGGGGCCATTACACCGGTAGCAAACCTCGACCCGGTTTCACTGGGCGGCACTACCGTAAAACGCGCATCGCTGCACAATGCCGACCAGATCGAAAAACTGGATCTCTACCTCGGTGACCAGGTATTGGTTGAAAAAGGCGGGGAGATCATCCCTAAAATTGTTGGAGTCGATGTCTCAAAAAGAGGTCCGCACCTGCAAAAGGTGACCTTTATAGACGATTGTCCGGAGTGCGGCAGTCAACTCACCCGTTTGGAAGGAGAGGCACAGCACTACTGTCCGAACGCCACCGGTTGCCCGACTCAGATCAAAGGGCGGATCATTCATTACATCAGCCGCAGGGCCATGAACATCGACGGTCTTGGCGAAGAAACGGTTGATCTGCTCTATGAAAAAAGAATGATCCACGATCCTGCCGACTTGTACCAGCTGACCAGCGAACAACTGCTTACGCTCGATCGTTTTGCGGAAAAATCGGTAAACAACCTGCTTGCCGGTATCGAAATAAGTAAAACCGTTCCTTTCGATAAAGTGCTATTCGGACTGGGGATCAGGATGGTAGGCGAAACGGTAGCAAAAAAACTGAGCAAGCAGTTCAGGACCATCGAAGCGCTTATGGCTGCTACCGAAGAAGAATTGACTGCAGTAAACGAGATCGGCGGGAAGATCGCCGAAAATTGTGTGGCATTTTTCAACGAGCCGGTAAACCGCAAATTAATTACCAGGCTGGAGGACTACGGCGTTCAGCTTTCGCTGGCAGAAGCACCGGTTTCCGATAAAAAACAGGTACTGGCCGGCTCAAGTTTCGTGGTTTCAGGTGTGTTTTCGTCTTACGGAAGGGATGAGCTGAAACAACTGATTGAAGAGTTGGGTGGAGAAGTGAAGAGCGGAGTATCAAAAAATGTATCTTACCTGCTCGCAGGAGATGGAATGGGTCCCGCCAAATTGCAGAAGGCACAGGATCTCGGGGTGAAACTATTGAGCGAAGAAGATTTTAAAGCATTAATCGAAGGATAATCAAGTGATCAAGGGATTAGTAAGAAAAATAGCCGATCGTTACATACATAAGAATCTTCAGGCAGAGCGCGTGGTTACCGCTATGAATTTTCTTAAAGCTAAAAATGTGGCCTTCCTGGTGAATGTTACCGAAAAGCAGCATTACCTGGAATACCGCAAGCTGATCAACGAACTGGAAAGCCGTAACAAATCGGCTGCACATATGGCATTGGGCTGGTACAAAGGCAAAAAGGTACCTGAATTTGTGAAAGCCAGCGACAAGCTGCAACTCATGAACCGGACCGACTACAACCTCATCTTCCGGCCGAAAAAGAAAAGTGTACCCATCCAGCGATTCCTGGGTGGAGAATACGACCTGCTGATCGATCTCACCAAAAACGAGGTCTATCCCTTGCGCAAAGTATTATCTTTGGCGCGTTCTTCATTTAAGGTCGGTGCCTTCGAAGCTGGCAATGAGCCATTCTACGATTTCATGATCAAATACCGAAGCACAAAGGACTACACTGCTCAACTCGTTCATTACTTGTCTCTCTTAAATAAAAATGGCTAACTCTAAATTTCATGGTCTGGGTGTTGCGATGGTAACGCCTTTCTCTGCTGATGGAAAAATTGATTTTATCGGACTTGAGAAATTAGTAAATCACCTGATAACCAATGGTGTGAATTACCTGGTGGTACAAGGAACCACCGGCGAAAACGTAACCCTGAGCAGCGACGAAAAGGAAGAAGTGCTGCGCTTCGTGATCGAAGTGAATAAATCGCGGGTTCCGGTAGTACTTGGTGTTGGAGGAAACAATACCGCAGAGATCGTTAAACGACTAAGCTCCCTGAATACCAATGGAGTAGACGGGATACTTTCAGTAAGTCCATACTACAATAAACCTACCCAGGAAGGCATTTACCAGCATTTCAAGGCGGTATTGGAAGCCACCACTTTACCGGTTATTCTCTACAATGTACCGGGAAGGACCGGAAGTAACATGCTTCCTGCAACCACTTTGCGTATTGCAAAAGATTTCAAAAATGCAGTAGCTATCAAGGAAGCAAGCGGCAATGTAGAGCAGATCATGACCATCATCAAAGGTAAACCGGAAGGGTTCGAAGTGATCTCGGGCGACGATGCCATCACGCTGCCATTGGTTGCCGCAGGTGCCGACGGAGTTATTTCTGTGATCGGAAATGCGTTCCCGTTAC
>JAZKEZ010000023.1:16488-26398 GCA_040386675.1 Bacteroidota bacterium
TGGTAAAAGCGGCACTTTCCGGCGATTTCGCCACCGCAAGAACTTACCAGTATCAACTGTTTGATGTATACAGTGCTTTATTCGAAGAAGGTAACCCGGGTGGAGTAAAAGAGATCCTGCAATACCTGAACATTTGCAGCAACCACATGCGTCTTCCGCTGGTTCCTGTTAGCAGTGCACACAGCAAAAAACTCTACCAGCTTATCGCTGAAAACGGCCTAAAATAATTCGCATCGATATTCATAACCTGCAACACTCGCCTTTACGCCCTCTGCGTAAATCTTTGCG
The DNA here is from genome assembly GCA_040386675.1 of Bacteroidota bacterium. Taxonomy (GTDB): domain Bacteria; phylum Bacteroidota; class Bacteroidia; order Flavobacteriales_D; family Luteibaculaceae; genus DASUEB01. Next base: position 16,777 of record JAZKEZ010000023.1, read on the forward strand.
ACCTTTGCGGTTAAACTAACTATCAAATCAGTCCCGGTTATCCGGGACTTTTTTTTGCCCTTCAACCAGCTTCACCAGCTTATCGATCTTGTCGTGCAGCTCCCTAATCTCGATTTCTGCTTTCAGGTTGATGATGTAGTCGTTTTTCGCCCGTTTGCGGTCATTCGCTTCCCGGCGGTTCTGACTCATAAGAATGACCGGCGCCTGGAACGCAGAAATGCATGAAAGCACCAGGTTAAGGAAAATGAAAGGGTAGGGGTCAAATACTTCGGTAAGGATCAGGATCGTGTTCAGCAACACCCAAAGCAGTAGGATGCCGCAAAAGATCAGAATGAAGCGCCAGCTTCCGCCAAATGCCGCGACCTTATCCGCCAGTCGCTCTCCGAAGGTAGTCGCTGTTTCATCATCAAAGAGATCCACCTTCGATTGCGTATCGTCTTTAACAGATTGCTCCAGTTCCCGTTGCAGGTCCTGTAATACATCCTTTTCTTTTTCCTGTTCCGGAATGCTCATGTCAGCTGAGGGATTAGTAACAAAAAAGGCCCTGCAAATGCAGGGCCTTTTTATAAGCTGGATGATCGTATCTGATATTATCTGGCGATGATCACTTTGAATGCTGAAGTTGTGCCGTTTGCAAGGCTTACATTGAACAGGTATGATCCTGCGCTTAGTGTGGTAGTGTTTACCCGAAGGTTCCCGTTGATCACAGTTGCTTCAACTGTTTCAACCAGTCTTCCGTTAAGATCTGTAACCGCAACAGTTGCAGAAGCTACGTCTTTGCCTTTGAAAGGAATGTTCACATACTGGCTGGCAGGAGCAGGGTAAGGAATACCAAACTCACTGTTTGCTTTGTTTTCAGATACACCCAGTGGATCTGCGATGTGAACACCGATAGAAGTGGTGATTGAAGTACCAAATCCGCCTGAATACCAGGTAGCACCACCTTTGGTAGGGCTGATCGGCTCAAGGTACTCATTCAGGTTCTGTGCATAATCCACTTCATTGTAGAAACCAACCTGGATGCTGTCGTTGGTCATCTTCAAACAGGCCAGGTAGCGCTGGTTAGGTACAAGCGTTGCAAAATCTTCGGTTGGCGCATACACGGTTTTACCGTTTTCGCTGTTCGAAGCATAGGTGTATTCTGCAAAAGCGATCAGGTTCAGGTTGTCGAAAGTCGGATCGTCGTTGATGTCTGCGAAAGCATCATCCCAGGCGTACAGTTCAAGCTCGATGTACTCATCGGTCATGTCGTAAGTACCAAGTGGGCTGGTTGCAAATGACAAACCGGTTACCGTCCCTGAAGCCTTAGGATCTCTGAAAGCCATACAGTAGTAGTTTGGCGCTGCAGTAGAACTACGGGTAAAGGTGCTTACCACCGGAAGTTTTGTAGCCGCGTCGGTCTGACCGTATGCAATTGCACCTGTAGTGATCGAATAGTGAGATTTCTTCTGGTTATCGAATGGATCATCATCCGTAGCACCAGATGCAATGGTATAAGTCAGCTCATAGTCACCGGTTGCAGTGTATGCAGGACCGTAGTTGTCAAACTCAACCGCAACACTGTCTCCCGCAGGAATAGTGATACCGGTTTCGCTGTCTGAATATACGGTTGTACCGTAACGGGTAATGGTTGCAGAAACGGTAACACCGGTCTGTGCGTTCGATCCGTAATTGTGTACCCAAAGTGCAGGCTCAACTACAAAATCGTTTGCGTTACCAGACCACTGAAGCGGTCTTGAACCCATTTTTGCGTACACTACCTGCTCCTTGTTGAAACCAAGGTCATTAGGGAACAAACCTGATTTGGTACCGATAAATGCTCTTACGTTTCCGGCAATGATCTGATCTCTCAGTCTTGCACCGTCGAAAGTAGAGATCATCACCACAGGAACGGTTACATCCAGTCCGGCTGCACCGGCACCCATAGCGATAGGAGCTCCCTGGTTGTTGATGATCACGACACCAATTGCACCTGCAGTCTGTGCAGCTTTTGCTTTAGCACCGAATTCGCAGGTACCGCGGTAAAGTACAGCGATCTTACCGGTAAGTTGAGCAGTATTGGTTGGTGCAGTACAGGCCAGTGAATCGGGACCTACAAAAACCAGTTGGTTTTCAATTGCATTGGAAGCAATGTTAAGGTCGGGAGTTCCCCAACCGTCGGTTGCTACCGAAATGTCGCAGTTTCCGGCCAATGCGGCAGGAGTCTTAACGTTGAAAATGATCTGTGCATTCAGGGTGATACCACCGGAAAGCGCAGCAAAAAGGATGAGTAATTTTCTTTTCATAGGGATTTGGTTTAAAAATAAAAAAGCCCCCTGATGATTATTCAAAAGGGGGCTTTAACGATTATGATCTCAAACGATTATTTCCCGATAAGTACTCTGAAGCTTGAAGCAGCTCCGTTATCAAGAGTTACGTTGAATACGTAAGATCCAGCGCTAAGAGTAGTAGTGTTAACGTGAAGGTTTTTACCGTCTACGTTAGCAGTTAGGTTAGCAACTACTTTACCGGTGATATCAACAACAGAGATTGTTGCAGATTTAGCACCGTTAGCATTGAAAGGAATGTTTACATACTGGCTCGCAGGAGTTGGGAATGGAGTTCCTTCAGCGTTGATCACAGCAGTTTTGTTGATACCAACACCAGGACCTCTCATCATCAGACCAACACCAGCACCGTTTCCACCAGTGAAACCAGAGTACCAGGTAGTACCGATCTGAACAGGGAAGAAGCTAAGAGTTTTTAGTTGGCTGCGGTTGAAAGAATATTCAACATCATCATTGTAACCGAAATAAAGAGAGTCACTGTTCACACGACCACAAGCAAGGTAGCGTTGGTTCGATTTCATAGTGTAAGCTCTGTCGGTAGGAGTGAAGATAGGAGTTTCTTTAAGAGCCTCATTCTCATAAGTGTACTCAGAGAAACCAACTTCAGTAAGGTCATCAACGCTGAATTCAGAAGCAGTATCTTCGAAAATGTCGTTCCACTCGTAAAGAGAGAATTCAACAAATTCACCATTCAACAGGTGAGTACCTTGTGGAGTAGTTGCAAAAGAGAAACCAAGGAAGTCGTGCTGATCAGCCTTCTGCTCTCTCATTGGAATACAGTAGGTGAATGGGTTGGTACCTGAACCTGGCTTGATGTAAGAGGTAGGAATTACAAGACCCTGAGCGTTTACGTTAGCATAAGCATAACCAGTTTCAGTAATCTGGAAGCTGATGGTTTTAACGTTGTCAGAAGGATCACCTTCAGCACCTGCAGGAGCAAGAGTGTAAACTAGGTTGTAGTCACCAGTAGTGAAAGGACCACCGAAATCACCGAAAGCAACATAGATACTGTCACCTTTAGCAATAGAAAGACCTGGTTTAGCATCGCTGAACACTTGTCCGCCACCAACTTTAGAAATAGAAGCAGTAGCAGTAGCACCAGTTTGAGCAGCAGAACCAAGGTTGTGGATCCAAAGACCAGACTTGATAACAAAGTCACCGGCAACAGAACTCATGGTAGCAGGTCTTGCAGCTTGTCCTGGGACAAGGTACTGCTCATCCTTCCATGAAAGATCGTTAGGGAACGCACCAAGTTTGCTTCCGATAAATGCAGTAGCAGTACCTGCTTCGATAGCAGATTTAAGAATAGCACCATTAGCGTTATCGATGTTGATAACAGGAACAGTTACTGTAAGACCTTCTGCACCACCTTGCATGTTGATAAGACCTGCAGTGTTGTTTATAATAACAACTGCGATTGCACCTGCTTGTTGAGCTTTTTGAGCCTTGATACCGAAGCTGCAGCTTCCGCGATAAACAACTGCGATTTTTCCGGCAAGAGCAGCACCGTTAACCAGGTTGTTGCAACCAAGACTGTCGGCAGCAGTACCGTCGTCAACAAAAGCAAGAGTACCGGTTTTAGAATTAGCAGGATCAGTAAGATCTGCTACACCCCAGCTATTTGCAGCGAGTGCATAGGTGAGATCGTAATTCCCGCTCACAGAAGCAGGAGTATTCACGCGAAAGATCACCTGGGCATTCATGCTTATGCCGGCAACCAATCCGAGAATGGAAAGTAGAGCTTTTTTCATTTGGGTTATTATTTTGTTAAAGTCCCGAATTTAGTGATTTTGATCCGATTTCAAATAGGGAGTTGATAAAAAAAGTGTTTTTTAACCGTTTGAACATAAAAAAAGCCGCTTAAAACAAAGCGGCTTTTTTTAATCTGTTATGGGAATGTTAACTCCAGCTTACAATCTTTTCTGCGTGATACTCACCGGCTTTCAGTTTCTCCTGCACCTTTTTAAAGGTCTCAATAGTATACTGAACATCTTCCAGGGTATGCACCGCTGTTGGGATCAGTCTTAACATGATCACATCTTTCGGTACTACCGGATAAACCACCATCGAACAGAAGATGTTGTGGTTTTCGCGAAGATCAAGGGTTACATTGGTAGCTTCACCAAGGGTTCCTTTCAGGAAAACAGGAGTTACCGGGGAATCGGTATCACCAATGTCAAAACCGGCTTCTTTCAGTCCGCTTTGAAGTGCATTAACAATGGTCCACAATTTTTCTCTCAGTTCCGGCATGTCGCGAAGCATTTCGAGTCTTTTCAATGCTCCTATTACAAGTGGCATAGGAAGTGATTTTGCGAAGATCTGCGAACGCATGTTGTAACGCAGGTACTCAATCACCTGTTCATCAGCCGCAATAAATCCGCCGACACTGGCCATTGCTTTTGCAAAAGTCCCGAAATACACATCGATACCGTCCTGGCAGTTCTGGGCCTCGCCAACACCGCGTCCGCCGGCACCCATGGTACCGAAACCGTGCGCATCGTCTACGAACAAACGGAAATTATAGTCTTTTTTAAGATCAGTGATCTGCTTCAGTTTCCCCTGGTCGCCCGACATTCCGAACACACCTTCGGTGATCACCAGGATTCCTCCATTGGTACCTTCGATAAGTTTGTTTGCGCGGTCAAGTTGCTTTTTCAGGTCTTCTATGTCGTTGTGCTTGTACACAAAACGCTTTCCGAGGTGCAGGCGCATACCGTCAAGGATACAGGCGTGACTCTCGCTGTCGTACACAATCACGTCAGTCCGGTCAACCAGGCTGTCGATTGCTGAAACCATTCCCTGGTAACCGAAGTTAAGTAGGATCGCATCTTCTTTTTGCTCGAAATCGGCAAGCTCGCGTTCCAGTTGTTCGTGGAATTTGGTCTGACCGCTCATCATACGGGCACCCATAGGGTAGGCCATACCCCAGTCGCGTGCTGCGTCTGCATCGGCTTTGCGGATATCAGGGTGATTGGCAAGACCGATATAGTTGTTCAGACTCCATACGATACACTCTTTGCCCCGGAAGGTCATTTTGTTCCCGATCTCTCCTTCGAGTTTCGGGAAAGTGAAATATCCGTGCGACTCCTTAGCGTGCTGACCCAGTGGTCCGCGGTTGTTCCTGATCTTTTCAAAGATATCCATCTTAGCTTCTTGAGTATTATATTAATGTATGATCACTCCTGTACGAGGTGTGCAAAATTATCGTTTTCAAAATCCTGCGCAAAAAACACAATAAATTCTTTCAAACAACGCTTGTTGATGCAGTATGAAAAAGTCTTACATTTGCACGATGTTTTCAAAAGGAATCAAGTCTTGGTATATCCTGCTGTTCGCAGTGTTGATCACAGCCTGCACCGGTTACAACAAGGTGGTGAAAAGTACCGATTCTGAATTCAAATACAAGAAAGCGGTCCAGTATTACGAAGAAAAAAAATACGGACTGGCTTACCCGCTTTTCGAAGACCTGATCCCGGTCTTCCGCGGAACTACAAAAGGAGAGTACGTGGCCTACTATCGCGCCATGTGTTATTACAAGCTTGAAGATTTTCCTTCTGCAGGGATATTACTGAAAACCTTCGGGAAAACCTTCCCGAAAAGCGAACTTGCAGAAGAATCTACCTTCCTGGGCGCCATGTGTACCTTTTACCAGTCGCCAAAATACTCGCTCGACCAGTCTGAGACACACAACGCACTGAACGATTTCCAGTTGTTTCTCAACCGTTACCCGTCTACTCCGAAAAGAGATACGGTAAACCTGATGATGATCCAGTGCCGCGAAAAACTGGAAAGAAAATCGTTTGAGATCGCAGAACTGTATTTCCAGACGGAACATTACAAATCTGCAGTGATCGCCTTTGAAAATACCCTGAAAGATTACCCGAATACCAAATACGAAGAACAGTTGCTGCTGATGATGGTAGAAGCCAATTACAACCTGGCCACCAACAGCGTTCAGGAGAAGACCCGTGAGCGTCTGGAAGCCACCGTTAAAGCCTACCAGAGATACATTGATAAGTACAGTCAGAGCAAGTCTGCAAAACAAGCCGAGACTTTTTATAAATTAGCCGTCCTCCAGCTGGAGAAAATTAATAAACAACAATTGTCTGCTTTATGAGCTACAAAAACTCGAATGCTGCGCGTACAACCGTAACCCGCGATATCCTAACTCTTGAAAAAGGAACAGGTAACATCTATGAGTCTGCTTTTATCATTTCGAAAAGAGCAAACCAGATCAGCCAGGAGATCAAGGAAGAACTGAGCTCTAAGCTTCAGGAGTTCGCCACGCATTCTGATAATCTTGAAGAGATTTTCGAGAACCGTGAGCAAATTGAAATTTCAAAGCACTATGAGCGTATGGCTAAGCCGGTTGCTCTTGCCATCGACGAGTACCTGAATGACAAGATCTATTTCCGCAAGGCCGACGACAACAAAAAAATTGAAGACACTAAAGACACTAAAGACACTAAAGAGGCTAAATAAGCCAGGTCTTCTAAATACTCTAAAAACCTCTTAATTGTTAAGGGGTTTTTTTATTTTCGGTCCCGGATGAAATTGCTTGAAAAAAAGAAGATCCTTCTTTGGTGCGACTATTCGCTAAAGCAGGAGCAGAGGTGAAAGTGGTGATGACCGAAGCTGCGAAGGATTTTGTCACCCCGCTTACGCTGTCAACCTTAAGCAATCATCCCGTATTCTCTGCCTTCCAACGGGATGAAGATACAGGTGAATGGACCAATCATGTTGAACTGGGCATGTGGGCAGACCTTATGGTGATTGCCCCGCTGTCGGCCAATACACTGGCCAAGATGGCCACCGGAAGGTGCGATAACCTTCTGATGGCGGTATATCTTTCGGCCAAGTGCCCGGTAATGGTGGCCCCGGCTATGGACCTGGACATGTACCAGCATCCCACCACCACCGAAAATCTCGTAAAACTCCGGCAATTCGGGAACATCATCCTGGAAGCACGTTCCGGCGAACTCGCCAGCGGACTGGTAGGACAGGGGAGAATGGAGGAACCCGAAGAAATACTCGAACAGGTAATCACTCATTTTGCAGATTCAGCGGTATTCAACGGAAAAAAAATACTGATCACTGCAGGACCGACCCACGAACGACTGGATCCTGTGCGGTTCATCGGCAATTATTCGAGCGGAAAAATGGGATTTGCGCTGGCAGAACAACTGGCTGGCATGGGTGCTCACGTGTTGCTGGTTTCAGGACCAACGGCACTTTCGGCCCATCATCCCAACATCGAGTTGACCCGAGTAGTAAGTGCCGATGAGATGTACACTGCGTGCATTGAAAAATTTGAACACTGCGAAATTGCTGTGCTTTCTGCAGCCGTTGCCGATTTCAAACCAAAATACCGCGCCGACGACAAGCTTAAAAAATCATCCGGTCTTCATAACCTTGAACTGGAACCTACGGTAGACATCCTGGCCAGTCTCGGAGAACGCAAACAACCCGGACAACTGCTGGTTGGATTCGCACTTGAAACTTCCAATGAGCTGGAAAATGCCATGGATAAACTCAGGAGGAAGAACCTCGATCTCATCGTATTGAATTCGTTGCGTGACCCGGGTGCCGGATTTGCCCACGACACTAACAAAGTGACCCTGGTGGACCGGGAAAATAATATCTCCCGTTTTGAGTTAAAGGACAAGCGCGAAGTAGCCAGAGATATTGCAATGCGCATTAAAGAACTTTCTGTGAAATGAAACGATTAACTGCTTATGCCCTGTTACTGATGATGTTAGGTCCTGTAATGGTAAAGGCCCAGGAAATACGGTGCAAGGTGACGGTAAATGCCGATAAGATCCAGTATACCAATAAACGCCTGTTTAAAACGCTTGAAACATCTATTTCGGAGTTTGTAAATAGCCGGACCTGGACCAAGGATAATTTTGCCCCTGACGAACGCATTGAATGCGCCATGCTGATCACTGTAGACGAATTTGGCGCTCCCGACCAGTTTACCGCTTCCATCCAGATCAATGCCAACCGCCCGGTGTTCAACTCCGGGTATGCATCACCGCTTTTTAATTACAAGGACCAGGATTTCAGCTTTACTTACCAGGAAAACTCCCCGATAGAATTTACCCCCGACCAGTTCCGCTCCAACCTTTCGTCGGTGCTGGCTTATTACATCTATGTGATCCTCGGGAACGATTACGACACCTTTTCGCTGGAAGGCGGAACGCCATATTATTCTGAAGCACAGCGTATTGTGAGTAATGCTCAAAGTTCAAGTTTCGCCGGATGGAACGGGAATGAGAAAGCAAAGAACAGGTTTGTCCTGATCGACAATATCCAGCAACAGGCCTTTCTGCCTTTGAGAACCTGTATGTACAATTACCACCGTCTCGGACTGGATGAGATGTACGAAAAACCGGTGGAAGCACGCAAAAATATCCTCTTGGCTCTGCAGGAACTGGAAAAGGTACACGCACTTAAACCCTTATCTTTCAACGTCCAGCTTTTTTTCCTGGCAAAAGTCGACGAACTGGTGAATATTTTCTCCAAAGCCGACCAGGCAGAAAAAGATAAATTGCTGTCGATCGTGAAGAAACTCGACCCGATCAATATCAACAAGTACAACAACATTCTTAAGCCGAACTAGGCCGCCCCATGTTATCCCAGCTCTCAGTATCCAATTACGCACTTATCGACCAGATCGAAGTTACGCTCGGTCCGGGATTAACCATTATAACCGGTGAGACCGGCGCAGGAAAATCCATCCTGCTCGGCGCGCTTGGCCTTATCCTGGGCGACCGGGCGGATTCTTCATCCCTGCGTGACCAGGAACGGAAATGTGTGATCGAAGGATCTTTTAAAGTAGGGGATTACGGGCTTTCCGGTTTTTTTACGGAACACGAACTCGATTACGACGACACGACTACGCTACGCCGTGAGATCGTTCCCGGAGGCAAATCGCGGGCATTTATCAACGATACGCCGGTAAACCTCAATGTACTTAAAGAACTTGGCGAACAGCTGATCGATATCCACGCGCAGCATCAAACCCGTTTGCTCAATAGTTTTGGTTTCCAGGTAAACCTGCTCGATGCATATGCCGGCAACCGTGACCGGTTAACAGAATATAAAACGACGTTTGCCAAATACAGTCAGCTGCGCTCACGCAAAAAGCAATTGGAAGACGAACTGGCACAATCTACCCTGAATCGTTCTTTTATTGAATTCCAGTTCAATGAGCTGGTGCTGGCCCGTATCAGTTCGCAGAATGAACTGAGCGAACTGGAGGCAATGCTTTCAGCGGAAGACCTGAAAATCCA
>JAZKEZ010000024.1:0-9114 GCA_040386675.1 Bacteroidota bacterium
ATTTATATTATGTTAACTTGTCGTTTGAAAGCAAAGGGCCGATATGGCCCCTCACTTATTATTTCATTGACTTTAGCTTCGCGTTTACTTCGTCATACTTCGCAGTCTGCTCAGTACGGATGTAAAGTTGTTTCAGTGATTGCAGCACACCCTGGTCCTCTCCGTTCAGCGCTCTTGCTTTCTCGAATACAGGGATCGCTTCCTTGAACTTGGCGTCAGCCTTTTTGTTCATCTCGTCGATTTGGGCTTTCTTTTTGTAATCCAGCTGGTTGGCTTTGTTGTTAAATTCAACACCTTCGTTGAACAACAGCGCTCCGTAGTTATACAGCGCATCGAAATACTCAGGCTTCAGTTCAAGCGCTCTTTTGTAAGCATCTCTAGATTTGATTACCAGTTCATCGTAATTCGCAGGTTTTGCCAGATCTTTTCCGTCTTTGTCTCTTGGATTGGCGATGTTGTCATAAGCCACACCCATAGCGTAAAACAGGTTCTCATTGGTTGGCATTTTCTCTACCGCCTGCTTAAGTAATTTCTCAGATTCTATGTAGTTCTGAGACAACAGGTAGATGTTCAGCTCGTCGGTCAGCAATCCTGCATCTTCCGGGTACGCTTTTCTACCTTGTTTGATTATGTTAAGTTGTTTTTCCTTGTCTCCAAGTTCAGAGTAGATTCTTGAAGAAAGCGCATATACCTGCGATCCGCCGTAGTTGATATTGGCTGCTTCAGCATAGAGCGCTGCTGCTTCTTTTTTCATTCCGGCTTTTTCGGCACAGATTGCTGCATTGAAAAGGTTCGCAGAATCCACCACACCGATCACATCATATACGGTCACAGATTGAGCAAAACCGGCAAATGCCATCAGGTAACGCTCTTTCATTTTCTTGTCGATGCAATTCGCTACTTCAGCCTTATCTCCATCAAGGCACTTGTTGATCTCAACCTTTGTCTTGAATTTTTCTGAACGTGACTTCAGTGCTTCCAGGTTTTTTGTAATTCCTTCAGCATTGGTCTTGTTGTCTTCAATGATTAGTCCGAATCCTTTCAGGTTGTCCTGCTTGAATTTGTCAAGATCTGCAGCACCGTTGTAAGCCTCGGTAGCCTGGTTGTTCATTACCGCAGCGGTAATCTTCACCTGGTTATCAATATCGGTAATGAACTTTTTCTTGGTATCGTACTCCTTAACTTTCTGGTACGACTCCTTCATCTTATCCGCAAGGTCCTCAGGCTTTACAATGCTCTTATATTCCAGTTTGCCTTTAGGATCCATCAGGTTCTGCTGCAGGGAAGTCAGGATATCCATACGGTATTTCCAGGTCTTGGCATCAATTCCCGTTTTCGGATCCTGTGTAGCTTCCTCAATGGTTTGCCAGGCTTTGTCCAGTTCGCCTTTCTGGTTGTAGTTATAGGCACTTACAACTTTAGCGCTTTGGGCATAGGTTGCAGTAGCAGCAGCCAGCAGCAACCCGGCGGTAAACACTTTTTTCATGTTGATATATGGTTTATTAATGATGGGTAAGCCTTGTTAGTACTCAATTACTCTTCGGTAGCGGGTTCTTCGGCCGATTCATCAGCACTCCCCTGCTCCTCTGTACCTTCTTCACCGGGTAGAACTTCAAATTCTGCCTCATCAATCTCATCCTCTTTATCTACTTTGGTTGTGGCAGCGATCTGGTCTTTTCCTCTCAGGTTGATCAGTTTCACACCCTGCGTGGCACGGCCCAGAACGCGGAGCTCAGAGATGGCCATACGGATCATGATACCGCTTTTGGTGATGATCATCAGGTCGTTCTCATCGGTAACGTCCATGATCGCGATCAGGTCACCGGTCTTGTCGGTCACATTCAGGGTCTTCACTCCTTTACCACCGCGGTTGGTTATGCGGTAGTCTTCAAGATCAGAGCGTTTTCCGTATCCGTTTTCAGAAAGAACGAGAATGTGCTGGTTCGGATCGTCGATACACACCATTCCGATGATCTCGTCGGTTGCAGCGATGTTCATACCGCGTACTCCGGATGCGTTACGACCAACGGCCCTTACGTTTCCTTCGTTGAAGCGGATCGCCTTACCTGAACGGTTCGCCAGGATGATCTCACTGGTTCCTGAAGTCAGTTTGGCCTCAAGCAGTCGGTCGCCTTCTTTAATGGTAACCGCGTTGATACCGTTCTGACGCGGACGTGAGTACGCTTCCAGCGACGTTTTCTTCACCGTACCTTTTTTGGTGCAGAGAATAACGTAGTTGTTATTGATGTATTCCTCGTCTTTAAGATCTTTAACATTGATATAAGCGCGGATCTTATCATCCGGTTCAATGTTGATCAGGTTCTGGATCGCACGTCCTTTAGAAGTCTTGGTTCCTTCAGGAACTTCAAATACCCTCATCCAGAAGCATCTTCCTTTTTCTGTGAAGATCAGCAGGTAGTTGTGGTTGGTCGCCATGAACAGGTGCTCAAGGAAATCCTCGTCCCTGGTCGCGCTTCCTTTTGAACCTACACCACCACGGGCCTGGGTCTTGTATTCGGCAAGCGAGGTACGCTTGATGTAACCCAGGTGAGAAATCGTGATCACTACGCTGTCATCCGCGATAATGTCTTCGATCCTGAACTCGTCGGCTGCATATACAATCTCCGAGCGGCGTTCGTCACCGTATTTGTTTTTGATTTCTGTCGTTTCGTCTTTGATGATCTGCATTCTCAGGTTCACATCTGCCAGAATGGCGCGAAGTTTATTGATGACCTGCATTACCTCGTCATATTCTTCGCGAAGTTTATCGATCTCCAGTCCGGTAAGACGCTGTAAACGCATTTCCAGGATCGCCTTGGCCTGAATCTCAGAAAGCTGGAACTGGGTCATCAACCCGTCCTGCGCATCGTTTGGCGTACGCGACTCACGGATCAGTTTAATTACAGCATCCAGATTGTTGATCGCGATGATCAGTCCTTCCAGGATGTGTGCTCTTTCCTCGGCTTTCTTCAGTTCGTACTGAGTACGGCGGGTAATAACTTCGTGGCGGTGTTCCACGAAATACTTCACCATATCACGCAGGTTAAGCATCTCCGGACGACCGTGTACCAGTGCAATGTTATTTACTGAAAATGAGGTTTGTAGCGGTGTGTACTTATACAACTGGTTCAACACAACGTTTGCGATTGCATCTCTTTTCAGTTCGTACACCACACGTACCCCGTTACGGTCAGATTCGTCGCGGATCTCAGAGATCCCTTCGATCTTTTTCTCCTCAACAAGTTCGTAAGTACGCTTGATCATTTCCGCCTTGTTCACCTGGTAGGGAACTTCGGTAACGATGATCATTTCGCGGTTGCCTTCCGTCTCAACGAGGGCTTTTCCGCGCATAACGATCCGTCCGCGGCCGGTCTCACAGGCTTCCCTCGATCCTTCGGCACCGTAGATGATACCGCCGGTAGGGAAATCCGGACCTTTTACATATTTCATCAGCTCTGCAGCCGTGATGTCGTGGTTGTCGATATAAGCCATCACCGCATCACACACCTCAGAAAGGTTGTGAGGTGCCATGTTGGTGGCCATACCTACTGCAATACCTGAAGAACCGTTTACCAGCAGGTTCGGGAACTTGGCCGGCATAACGATCGGTTCGGTAAGCGAGTCGTCAAAGTTGGGTCTGAAATCAACCGTTTCCTTGTCTATATCTTCGAGCAGCTCTTCAGCGATCCTGCGCAAACGAACCTCGGTATAACGCATCGCTGCCGGGTTGTCACCGTCCATCGAACCGAAGTTACCCTGACCGTCTACCAGCGGGTAGCGCAGTGACCAGGGCTGGGCCATCCGGACCATTGTATCGTATACGGATGAATCTCCGTGCGGGTGATACTTACCCAGAACTTCTCCTACAATTCTCGCTGATTTCTTGTAAGGTCGGTTAGAAAACACCCCAAGATCCAGCATTCCGTACAGTACGCGACGGTGTACTGGTTTAAGTCCGTCCCTGACATCAGGAAGTGCTCTTGAAACGATTACCGACATCGAATAATCGATGTAAGCGGTCTTCATTTCATCCTCAATCATCACGGGAACTACTTTTCCGCCATCTGCCATAATTACAGCTTAAAAATTAATGCACAATACTTGTAAAGTAAAGGGGCGAAAGTAACTTTAAAATAGCCGTCGGACAAAAAAAACATATCAACGAGTTCTAACATCTTTTTGTTAAAAAAACCAAGTGTTCATCTGAGCCGGTTGTATATTCGTTAATACATTTGAATCCGACCCCTATCAGTATTAATATTATGTCAGCAAACAATATGGAAGCAAAATTTTCACCCCGGGTGAAAGATGTTATCTCCTATGCCCGGGAAGAAGCACTGCGATTGGAACACGACTTTATCGGCGTGGAGCATTTGCTGTTGGGTCTTCTTAGAGAAGGAGAAGGAACTGCAATGGAAATTTTGCGGCGACTCGAAGTTGACTTTGACGGTCTTAAGAAGCTAATTGAGGGTTCAATCAAAACCACATCCAGTAAACCGTATTCTATCCGCAATGCCAACAATATCCCCCTGGTAAAGCAAGCGGAGAATGTTTTAAAAATAACCTACCTGGAGGCGAAAGTCTTTAGAAGTGATATTATCGGTACTGAGCACCTGTTGCTTTCTATCCTTAAGGACGAAGACAATGTTGCTACCCGTTCACTTTCCAGGTTTAATGTAAGTTACGATTTGGCAAAAGAAGAATTTGAGGCCATTCTGGCCGACCGCGGTCATAAAGGCAAGGGCAGCTCAACCCCAAAGGCTGAATACCCTGCCAGCGATGATGAAGAAGGCCAGGGTGCCGGATTCTCGGGATCTACTTCCCGCCGCCCACAGGATACAAAATCAAAAACTCCTGTACTCGATAATTTCGGACGCGACCTGACCAAGGCTGCTGAAGACGGTAAACTCGATCCTATTGTGGGACGCGAGAAGGAAATTGAGCGTGTTTCTCAGATCCTGAGCCGTCGTAAAAAGAACAACCCGATCCTGATCGGTGAGCCTGGTGTTGGTAAATCTGCCATCGCCGAAGGTCTTGCGCTGAAGATCGTGAACCGCGAAGTTTCGCGTGTGTTGTTCGGTAAGCGTGTAGTTGCGCTTGATGTGGCTTCTCTTGTGGCCGGTACCAAGTACCGCGGTCAGTTTGAGGAGCGCATGAAAGCCGTAATGAACGAACTGGAGAAATCGAATGATGTAATCCTGTTCATCGATGAGCTTCACACAATCGTTGGTGCCGGTGGCGCAAGCGGTTCACTGGATGCCTCTAACATGTTCAAACCGGCACTTGCCCGTGGAGAGATCCAATGTATCGGTGCCACTACTCTTGACGAGTACCGCCAGTACATCGAAAAAGACGGTGCACTTGAGCGTCGTTTCCAGAAGGTGTTGGTTGAGCCGACCACTGTCGATGAGACCATTCAGATCCTGCACAACATCAAGGAGAAGTATGAAGATCACCACGGGGTTACTTACACCGACAAGGCTATAGACGAGTGTGTGAAATTAACCAACCGTTATATTTCAGATCGTCACCTTCCGGACAAAGCTATTGATGCTTTGGATGAGGCAGGTTCTCGTGTACACTTGAAAAACATTAACGTTCCTCAGGAAATTGTCGACATCGAAGAAAAGATCGAGGACATCAAACTTGAGAAAAACAAGGTCGTAAAAAGCCAGAAATACGAAGAAGCCGCTAAGCTTCGCGACCGTGAGCGTCAGTTGATCGAACAACTTGAGTCTGCCAAGCAGAAATGGGAGGAAGAAAGCAAAACACACCGCGTTACCGTAAACGAGGAAAACGTAGCCGAAGTGGTTGCCATGATGACAGGTATCCCCGTTCAGCGTATTGCTGAACACGAAAGCGGGAAACTGGCACGTATGGCCGAAGAGATCGAAGGTAAAGTGATCGGACAGGATGAAGCCATTAAGAAAGTGGTGAAATCGATCCAGCGTAACCGTGCCGGACTGAAGGATCCGAACAAACCGATCGGTTCGTTCATCTTCCTCGGACCAACCGGTGTGGGTAAGACCCAGCTGGCCAAGATCCTTGCGAAATACCTCTTCGACTCTGAAGAATCGCTGATCCGTATCGACATGAGCGAATACATGGAGAAATTCAGTGTAAGTCGTCTGGTAGGAGCACCTCCGGGATACATCGGTTACGAAGAAGGTGGTCAGCTTACCGAGAAAGTAAGAAGACACCCCTACTCGATCGTATTGCTTGATGAGATCGAAAAGGCTCACCCGGATGTATTCAACATCCTGCTGCAGGCCCTGGATGACGGTCAGCTTACAGATAGCCTTGGTCGTAAGATCGACTTCAAGAACACGATCATCATCATGACTTCGAACATCGGTGCCCGCCAGCTTTCTGAGTTCGGAACCGGGGTTGGTTTCGGTACCAAGGCCAAAGTAGAAGCTGAAGACGATAACACTAAAGCTGTGATCGCCAACGCACTAAGAAAAACCTTTGCACCTGAATTCCTGAACCGTGTAGACGATGTGATCATGTTTGCGCACCTGAAGAAAGACGACATCCACAAGATCATTGATATCGAACTGAAGTACCTGTACGACCGTATCGAATCACTGGGCTACAAGATCACTCTTTCTAATGAGGCTAAAGATTATATCGCAGACAAAGGATACGACGAGAAATTCGGTGCAAGACCGCTGAAAAGAGCGATCCAGAAATACGTCGAAGATCCGTTGGCTGAAGAGATCATCAACCAGAAAGTGAAAGAAGGCGACCGTATCCTGCTCGATCTTGACAAGGACGAGATCAAGATCAAGGTGGAGAAACCAAAACCATCGAAAAAAGAAACGAAGGAAGAAAACGAAGGTTAATTCCCGGTACATAATAAGTTAAGAAAGCGGCTCCAGGGCCGCTTTCTGCGTTTAACGCCACCGCTATTTTTCAACATTCAGGCTGTGCATTTCTTTCACTACAATCCGGTCAGAACTCTCTGGTCGGAAGCTATATTTATAGAAAACCCAGCATATGGCAAAGCTCACTAAACGCAACACCAAGATATTCGTTCTGGACACCTCCGTTATCCTCCACGACCATAATGCTATCTTCAATTTTCACGAACACGATGTAGCCATTCCCATCATAGTACTGGAAGAACTGGACACATTTAAACGCGGAAACGATAGCAAGAACTACGAAGCCCGTGAAGCGATCAGGATAATTGATAACCTCGCCTCGCTTGATACCCTTCAGGACTGGATTCCGCTCAGTACAGAGCGTAAAAGCCGTCTCAAGGTGCTGTTCAACGAGCATTTATCAGCCATTGATGCTGAAAAGGTCTTTGCTGAGAAAAAAGCCGATCATAAAATACTGAATGCCGCCCTCGATCTTGCCACAGTTGAGAAAGGCCGGCAGGTGATCCTGGTTTCGAAAGACATCAACCTGCGCCTGAAGGCCAAGGCACTCGGATTACAGGCAGAAGATTACCAGACCGGCAAGGTGAAAAATGTGAAAGACCTCTTTAATGGTATTGATATTATTGAGGATGCCGATCACGAAGACATCAAGAAAGTGTTCAATTCGAAGAAGACCGACGACCTGAACATGATCAAAAACCGGGTGGTGGCGAATCATTTCTACATCATTAAAAACGGCACCTCTTCTCTGCTTGCTTATTACAATCCGTTTGATGAAACCATTGAGCGGGTGGAAAAGCAGCTCGTATACGGTATCAAACCCCGGAATGCCGAGCAAACCTTTGCGATCCATGCCATTCTTAATCCCGATATTAAACTGGTAACCATATCAGGAGCCGCGGGAACAGGAAAAACTCTTATCGCACTGGCCGGGGCCATCGAGCAGAAGAACCGCTTCAAGCAAATTTACCTGGCCCGTCCTATCGTTCCTTTGAGTAACAAAGAGATCGGTTATCTGCCAGGTGATGCCAGTGAAAAAGTTAACCCATATATGGCACCGCTTTGGGACAACCTGAGCTTTATCAAAAACCAATACAAGCCGACCGAAAAGAAATACATGGCGGTGCAGGAAATGCAGAATGAAGGACAGATTGTGGTTACGCCACTGGCCTTTATCCGCGGACGAAGTCTTTCTGACGTGATCTTTATCATTGATGAAGCGCAGAACCTGACGCCGCACGAGGTGAAAACCATTATTACCCGCGCCGGACAAAACACCAAGATCATCTTTACCGGTGATGTGAACCAGATCGATACGCCTTACCTGGATGATCAGTCAAACGGATTGTCGTTCATCATAGACCGGATGAAGGGTCAGAGCCTGTTTGCGCATATCACGCTGGAGAAAGGTGAGCGATCGGAGCTGGCGAACCTGGCGAATGAATTGTTGTAATTATTAGTTAACCACGGAGGCTGGCACAGGGAACACTGAGATCTCTGCGTCATGCTCTGTGCCTCTGCGGTTAACCTAAACTGAATCCACATGAGTATTTCCATCCCATCTGTTGATCTGAACGATTTTGCCGGCAGTGATCCGATGATGAAAAAGAACTTTTCCGGTAAGCTCGGAGAAGCTTTTGAGCAGGTTGGCTTTGTAGCCGTCAAAAATCACGGCTTAACCCACGAGCTGATCACTGACCTTTACGACCAGGTAAAACGTTTTTTTGAGCTTCCTGAGGCTATTAAAAAGCAGTACGAAATACCCGGGCTTGGCGGACAACGCGGCTATACCCCGTTTGGACGGGAACATGCCAAGGGAAGCAACGCCGGGGATTTGAAAGAATTCTGGCATTTCGGACAGGAAGTCAGCGACGGAGACCCTATCAGGACAGAGTATCCCGAGAACATATCCGTAACTGAGTTACCGGCCTTTAACGAAGCCGGATTGGCCACTTACCGGGCGCTGGAAAACTGTGGGATACAGTTGCTGAGAGCCATCGCGCTTCACCTGGAGCTCGAGGAAAACTACTTTGATCGTTGGGTGCACAATGGCAACAGTATTTTAAGACCGATCCATTATCCGCCTATTACCAGTGAACCGGAATCGGCGATCAGGGCCGGTGCCCACGAGGACATCAACCTGATCACGCTGCTGATCGGCGCATCTGCTGAAGGACTGGAAATACTGAACAAGCAGGATCAGTGGGTGGCTGTAACTTCGGTAGAT
>JAZKEZ010000024.1:9124-9365 GCA_040386675.1 Bacteroidota bacterium
GGTGACATGCTGCAGCGGCTCACGAATAACCGCTTAAAATCGACTACGCACCGTGTGGTGAACCCGCCAAGGGAAAAATGGTCGCAGCCGAGGTACAGCATTCCGTTCTTCATGCATCCTAAGAGTCCGATGCAGTTAAACTGCCTGGAAAGTTGTGTCGACGAGGCGCATCCGAAAGCTTATGAGGATATAACGGCAGGTGAGTATTTGTATGAGCGGTTGGTGGAGATAGGACTTATTG
>JAZKEZ010000024.1:9398-9968 GCA_040386675.1 Bacteroidota bacterium
ATAAGAACTAAGAGTTAATGGTTTGGAAACCGGGGCATCAGGCGATTTGACTGGTTTGACCCGGTTTTTTTGTGGGTTAATGGGTGTAGGACTTGGTTTAGGACCAGGAAATGACAGTGAATTCTATTGATTTGAACTTCAAGTACTTAGATGTGGTGAATAATTATGAATTGAGCTGTTTCAAGTTGTAAACTAAGGTTGTATACATTGATTATAGTTTATTTGTAATCAGTTACTTAAATGAGTTGTTTAACCTATAAGTTTAGCTTGTTTTTTAGTGAGCTGATTGATTCTTGTTTACATATGTGATTTCAATTGTAAACTTGATTCCGTTACATTTGTAACCATGAGTTCAGTCAACATTTCCGATCGCATAGCCGCCTTGTTGAAAGACAAGCAACTGAGTGCTATTGAACTATCTAAGGTGATACAGGTACAGCGTTCTACATTGTCACATATTCTTAGTGGAAGAAATAAGCCAAGTATTGATCTATTAGAGCGGTTTCATACGGCATTTGAGGATCTGTCGCTTGAATGGTTGATTACCGGTAAGGGAAAGATGTATAAAGC
>JAZKEZ010000025.1:0-6632 GCA_040386675.1 Bacteroidota bacterium
CGACCGTAGTCTTTTACGTACCGGTAGCTGTCGGCCAGTTTTTCGGTGGCTTCAAGGGTAGGCTTGCGTTTGATGGCTCCCAGATAAAAAGAGATGGCCTTCTGGTAGCGGTGTTGCTTAAAATAGTCGTTGGCAATGTAGAGCTGCATCTGTGCCTGTATGCACAGCGAGCACAGCAACAAGGCAATGACAAGGGATAGAGTGCGGGTCTTCATGATCAGTTGTTGTAAAAATACCTTGGGTTGTCTGTAAGCTGACTGTTTTGGATGATGCGGTAAGCCACCATGATCTCGTGCGAGCCGTTCTGGTAGTTCCTCAGGCGGTTGGTGGTATAATCGAATGAATAGGCAAAACGAAGCACGCTGCGGTGCACATATTCTGCAAATACACCCACCGACTCTTTGTTGCGGTAGGAAACACCCAGCGCAGCCTGTCCGCGGTACGAAAGTTTCGCGTTGAGGTCGGCCTGATTCTGGTTGTTGCCGGTCCTTGCCGCTTTAACCAATACGGAAGGGATCACGGCAAAATCAGCAGAAACGGGAATTACCCTGCCGGCAAAAATGTAGAAGTGACGGTCGAGTACACCTTCATTACCGCGACTGATCCCTGTGTAGTTCAATCTGGGTTTGAAAATGTTGAATACAGAAACTCCACCGAAGTTGCGGTCGTCTTTGTAATAGATACCTGCCTTGAAATCTACCAGATCTACGCTTTTGGTCGACTGTGGAATGGCGATCTCATTGGGGTCCTGGAACGTAAGCTGGTTTCCGTTCAGGGTGTTGCGGAACCAACCGGTACTCAGTCCTACAGAAAGCCATTTGGATTCTGCCACGCGAACACGGGTGGCGATGTTACCCACCACGCCGGTCTGGTTCAGTGCGCCGGTCTGGTCGTTTACCACCTGCAGCCCGAGGCCGAGGCGTTTGTCCATGGTACTTCCATCAACAGAAAGGAAGCTGGTTTGTGGGGAGCCGTTAAAGCCCACCCACTGTTTTTTATAGCTGCCCATGATCTCTATATAATCATTGCTCCCGGCTGCTGCAGGGTTGATGATCATTTTGTTGAACAGGTAATTGCTGAATCTTACGGTTTGTTGTGAAAAGGCCGAAACTGATGATAGCAACAGGCCTGCAAATAGTATGTTAGTTTTTTTCATCGCTCAGGGATTAACGGATTACCATTACATAACCGGTCTTCTGAACATTGACTTCCGGTATCGTGATTATGTAGAAATACGATCCGTCGTCAAGTCCATCGGCGGCGAATACATTGTTTTTGTTGTCGTAACCTTTGGTACGGAATATTTCCTTACCCCAGCGGTTAAAAATGGTAACTGTATTTTTCGGGTAGAACTGAAGCCCTTCACCGATTATCCAGATGTCGTTCACTCCATCACCATTAGGCGAGAAGGAGTTGTTGGGTTTGAAGTTGTCGCCAATCCCTTCGAAGAAGGTACAGAAGGTACCGATGCTGGATACTCCGTCGCGTGGTGCACAGTTGTTCATACGGTTTTGCGCACGAACCTGCAGTGTGGCACCTTCCTGCTCATTCGAAGAGCGGATCTCAACGTGTGTTTTTCCAAAAGCACCGCTCGATGGGCTCTTCCAGGTTCTTCCGCCATCATTGCTCACTTCGTAACCGTTGGCATCGGTCACATCGGTCCACGTAAAGCGGATCGTGTTGTTGTCGATGCGTTCGCAGCTTACATCAGGCGCAGGAAGCGGATCTGAATCCTGTACGTTGATCGTAACCGGGTATCTCGCTGACTCACAACCGGTAACGTTCATGTCAGAAGAAACGTAGTAGGTGATATCCTGGGTAAGGATACCGGTATTGAAGATCTGTCCGGTAAATATCGCGGTGTCGCCTTCCGGTTTAAGGTACCAGTTGATCTCCAGGTTGGCCAGTGCAGAGATCGCGGTAATAGTGGTACCGGTTCCTTCGCAAATGGTAGACTGAAGTGGAACCAGCACGATCACATCAGGATTCGGAGTGATCACCACGGTAGCCGGGGTTCTGAGTGAAGTACAGCCGATCGAATCGTAAGATTCAACAAAATACAAACGGGTCACCTCAAGGTTTCCGCCGGCGATGATCTTACCAGTATTGAAGGTATCTCCCGTAAACAACAGGTTTCCGTTTATCAGTGCGTCGTACCAGCGGTAGCCGCTCACGCTTCCAAGCAATGAGTTGGCCGTGAAGGTAACGCTGTCTCCGCTGCAGATGGTCTGGATCAGCGGATCAACCACAGGAACGTTCAGGCCAGGCGTCACTACGGCAAGTACCGGGATGCGCAGACTTTTGCAACCGGTAGAATCAACTGCCTCCACGAAGTATTCGCGGGTAAGGTTCAGCAAACCGGAATTGGTAAGTACACCTGTGTTGAAGGTATCTCCGGAGAACAACAGGGTTCCGCCGTTCAGCATGTCGTACCAGTTGAAGGTCACCTCGGCAGGAATCAGTGTATTCGCTACAAATTCAGCTGATGTACCGCTGCAAACCAAGGCAAGCGGCGGGTTCACCAAAGGAACATTCAGCGAAGGGATCAGCGTTACGATCACCGGTATTCTCAGGCTTCTGCAACCTGATGAATCCTGCGACTCTACGTAATAAGTACGGATGATGTCGAGTGGTCCGTTGCTCACCAGCGGTCCGGTTACAAAAGTATCACCGGTAAACACTGGTGTGGAATCGGTAAGCCCGGTGTACCAGTTAAACTGTGCACCCGGCGAAAGCAGGTCGTTGGCAACCAACGTGGCCGAAGAACCGCTGCAAACCGGTGCAACCGGAAGGATCACAGGAATGGTAAGTCCCGGAAGTACGGTAACCACCACAGGAATACGAAGACTGGTACATCCGGCAGAATCAACAGATTCAACGTAGTACACCCTCAGCAGGTTCACCAGTTCATTGTTTTCAAGGATACCGGTGTTGAAGGTATCTCCGGTGTAAATTTTGGTTCCTCCGAAAAGGGTATCGTACCAGTTAAAGGTAGCATCCGGATTCAATAGTGAATTGGCTACAAACTCACCGCTGGTTCCATTACAAACAATGCCAACGGGAGGGAAAACGATAGGAACGTCGATTGCTGGTCTTACCAGCACGGTGGCCGGTGTTCTCAGGCTCTTGCAACCCAGGCTGTCTACCGCTTCGAGATAGTAAATGCGAAGCAGTTCGAGTCCGGTGGTATTGTTGATCGGTCCGACACTAAAGGTATCTCCGGTGTAAAGCAGGTTACCTCCCAGCAGACTGTCGTACCAGTTGAAGGTAGCAGTTGGGTCGAGAAGTGAAGTCCCGGTAAACTGTGCGGTTTGTCCGTTGCAGATAATATCAACCGGCGGGAAGGCGATCGGAATCTGTAGTGATGGACGAATAACAGCAACAACCGGTGTTCTCAGGCTTTCGCATCCGGCAGAATCTACCGATGCCAGGAAATAGGTTTTGATCAGTTCCAGTCCTGAAGTATTCTCCAACGGTTCGGTTACAAAGGTATCGCCGCTAAACAGCAGGTTACCGTTCATGATCGCATCGTACCAGCGGAAGGTGGCATTGGGATCAAGCAGCGAAATGCCCCTGAACTCAGCCGACTGTCCGTTACAAACGGTGGTAAGTGTAGGGAAGCCAAGCGGAACGTTGATTGCCGGAAGCACCAGGGCAATGGCAGGAGTTCTCAGGCTCACACAACCACCAGTATCAACCGCTTCTACATAATAGGTATTGGCCAGGTTAGTAAGCCCGGGGTTGGTCAACGGATCGGTCACAAAAGTATCACCAGTAAACAACAGGTTGCCGCCAAGCAGGGCATCGTACCAACGGTAAGCCTGAACGGGTATTGGAAGGAGTGAAGTAGCGGTAAATTCTGCGCTCTGTCCGTTACACACGGTCTGAAGCGGTGGCACGGCAATCGGGATGGCCAGCGAAGGAGTAATGGTTACCAGCACTGGAATGCGCAGGCTTTTGCAACCGTTGCTGTCTACACTTTCTACGTAATAGGTTTTGATGAGGTCGAGTATACCGGAATTGAACTGCGGTGCGGTTACAAAGGTATCGCCAGTGTACAAGAGGTTGCCGCCGCTGATTGAATCGTACCAGTTGAAGGTAACGGCACCAAGCAGTGAATTTGCAGTAAAGGTAGCCGTGGCACCGCTGCATACGGTAGCCAGAGGCGGGAACGCCAGCGGCACGTCAAGGGCAGGAGTAATGGCAACGATAGCCGGAACTCTCAGGCTGGCACAACCGAGCGAATCTACGGTTTCAACGTAGTAGGTTCTCAGCAGGTCGAGCGGACCGTTAGAGACAATAACCGGGGTAGTAAAATCACTTCCGGTAAACACCAGGTTGCCACCGCTGATCGAATCGTACCAGCGGTACATTGCGGTTCCGAATGGAAGCAGGCTGCTGGCGCTGAAGTTGGCCTGACTGCCGCTGCAAATGGTGGCAAGAGGAGGAAATACCAGCGGAACATTCAATCCGACCGTGATCAGTGCAATGGCCGGTGTGCGTACCGACTTACAGCCGTTGGTGTCTTCAAGTTCAACAAAATAGGTACGGGTCAGGTCGAGTGGCCCTTCAGAGACGATCGGGCCGGTAGCGAAGGTATCGCCGGTAAACAACAGGTTTCCACCCGAAAGTGAATCGTACCAGTGAAATTCAACACCAAGGCCAAGAAGCGAGGTAGCCCTGAATTCGGTACCTGTTCCGTTGCATACATTGGCAACCGGTGGGATCACCAGCGGCACATCGAGTGAAGGTGGAATAAGAACGGTAACAGGAGTTCTCAGGCTCGAGCAACCGTTTCCGTCGCGTACTTCAACATAATAGAGTTTCAGCAGGTCAAGCGTTCCCGAATTGGTAACGGTTGGCGTGGTAAAGGTCGATCCGGTAAACAGCAGGGTTCCGCCGGTAATGGAATCAAACCAGTAATATTCTGCGCCGGTTCCCAGTAGGGTAGATGCAGTAAACTGTGCAGAATTGCCCGGGCAGGTAACCGCAACAGGAGGGTTAACCAGTGGAACATTCAGGGTAGGAAGCGTAAGGATGGTAGCTGGCGTACGGAGCGATTTGCAACCGTTGCTGTCTGTTACCTCGGCATAAACGATGCGTACCAGGTTACTAACGCCTGCATTTGGCATTGTTGGTGGAGAATAAGTGCTGCCGGTATGGATAAGGGTACCACCGAAAAGTGAATCGTACCAGTTGATGGTGGTTCCGCCAAGCAGGGCAGTTGCGGTAAAGGTTACCGAATCGCTGCTGCAGATGGTAGCAACCGGAGGCATTACCAGGGCAACATCGAGCGCAGGAAGTGTGATCTGTGTGGCAGGTGTTCTCAGCGATTTACAACCGTTGGTATCCTGGGCTTCCACGTAATAGATATTGATCAGTTCGGTAGTTCCTGCATTTGGAGAGGCAGGAGCATTAAAAGGATTGCCGGTAAACACCTTGGTGCCTCCGATCAATGCATCGTACCAGTTAAAGGTCAGGTTCCCGAAAAGAGAAGTGGCAGTGAAAGTGCTCGAATTCCCGTTACAAACCGTAGCTACCGGAGGATTAACAAGTGCAAGGTCAAGGGCAGGAAGGATAAGCGTAGTGGCCGGAACCCGTACCGAGCGGCATCCGTTAGAATCTTCAACCTCTACATAAACGATTTTGGTCAGATTCAGCGCAGTAGCGTTGGTTTCAGGAGCCGGTGCGTAGGTAGTACCGGTATGCAGCAGGGTTCCGCCAATAAGGGCATCGTACCAGTGGAAAGTTGATCCGCCAAGTAATGCAGACGCTGTAAACTCAGCCGAATCGCCGCTGCAAACGGTGGCGATCAGTGGGTCTACCAAGGGCACATCCAATGCTGGAAGCGTAAGGATGGTTGCAGGTGTTCTGAGTGACTTACAACCGTTCACATCTTCTACTTCAACGTATACAATACTGGTCAGGCTGGTAAGTCCGTTGTTGGCAACAGGAGCCGTGGTATACGGATTTCCGGTAAATAACCTGGTTCCGCCAAGCAAAGCATCGTACCAGTTAAAAGTGGTTCCGCCAAGCAATGAAGTAGCTGAAAACGTTACTGAATCGCCGCTGCATGCAGTGGCCAGCAATGGATTTACCAGTGCAAGGTCAAGTGCGGGAAGAATGGTGGTAACTGCCGGGGTTCTGAGTGACTTACATCCGTTGGCATCAGTAATCTCTACATAAACGATATCAACGAGGTTGATGCTTCCGGGATTGTCGGCAGGTTTATGGGTATATGGATTACCGGTAAACAGTTTGGTTCCGCCAAGCAATGCATCGTACCAATTATAGGTAACCGGTCCGCCCAGGAGGCTGGTGGCATTGTAGGTAACCGAATCTCCGCTGCAAATCGTGGCAACAGGAGGAAGTACCAAAGGAAGATTAAGCGAAGGAAGGGTAATTTGTGTAACCGGGGTTCTCAGCGAACGACAACCGTTGGCATCTACCACTTCAACATAATAAAGGTCGATAAGATTAGAGCTGCCTGAATTCTCTCTTGAAGCAGGAGTGTAAGTCGGACCGGTATGTACCGGTGTTCCTCCGTTGATTACGGTGTACCAGTTAAAAGTGCTGCCACCAAGAATTGAGGTTGCGGTATACGTGGTCGATGTTCCGGAACATACGGTTCC
>JAZKEZ010000026.1:0-1105 GCA_040386675.1 Bacteroidota bacterium
TTCGAACTCGCGACCTCAACCTTGGCAAGGTTGCGCTCTACCAGCTGAGCTATTCTCGCTTATTTTGGTGACGGCAAAAGTACACGTTTTTCAATTCCTGTCAAGTTTTCAGGAAAAAAAATCATCATGCACCGATAATTTTTTTGATCTCGTTCAGCTTCATCAGTGCCTCAACCGGAGTTAAGGTATTGATATCTATGTTCTTAATCTCGTCACGGATCTGGATCAGCGTAGGATCATCGAGTGTAAAAAAACTGAGTTGCATCTTCGCATCGGCGGCAACCGCCTTTGCTTTAACCGACAATTGCTCTTTCGGGGAGAGCTGTTCGGATGAATGTTGCTGCTCCAGGGTGCTCAATACCGCTTCGGCACGCTTTACTACAATGGGCGGCATTCCGGCCATACGCGCCACGTGGATACCGAAGCTGTGCTCGCTTCCGCCTTCCTTCAGCTTACGCAGGAAGATCACCTTTGAGCCCACTTCTTTTACCGAAACGTTGAAGTTCTTAATGCGGCTGAAGGTGTCGGCCATGTTGTTCAACTCGTGGTAATGCGTGGCAAACAGCGTTTTCGGCTTGCTTTTCCCGTTGCCGTGCAGGTATTCTGCAATGGCCCAGGCGATTGAAATACCGTCGTACGTACTTGTTCCGCGACCGATTTCGTCGAGCAGGATCAGGCTCCGGTCGCTGATGTTGTTCAGGATGCTTGCCGTCTCGTTCATCTCGACCATAAAGGTAGATTCTCCGCTCGAAATGTTGTCGCTTGCTCCTACCCTGGTGAAGATCTTGTCGACCAGTCCGATCCGCGCCTTTTCTGCGGGAACGAACGAACCCATCTGGGCCATCAGCGTAATGAGGGCCGTTTGGCGCAGCAGAGCCGATTTACCCGCCATGTTTGGCCCGGTGATCATCATGATCTGCTGGGTATCGGTATCGAGGAAAATATCGTTGGCAATGTATTCTTCTCCTAGGGGCAACTGGGTTTCGATCACCGGGTGACGGCCATTCTTAATGTCTATGTCGTAACTGTCGTCTACTTCGGGACGGGTAAAACCGCGTGCCTCGGCAACGATCGCAAAAGAGATCAGTGTATCGAGTTTGGCCAG
>JAZKEZ010000026.1:1115-9763 GCA_040386675.1 Bacteroidota bacterium
GGCCGCAGCGCCGCCGAGCCCGCACCGTTCCTCTGGATCGGCGCCGACCAGCCGGACTTCTGGTCGGAGAAACACCGACCTTCGGCGAGCCCGCGCTCGTTTATCCGATACAGCTTTCACCGTCCTGTTATTGGTATTCTTAACCAGGTTCATAAACAGCTCAAGCTCGATCTGCTGGATCTTGTCTTCGGCGCTCAGTATCTTGGTTTCGTAGTCCTTGAGCTCTTCGGTAATGTACCGTTCTTCGTTCACCAGCGTCTGCTTGCGGATCCATTCCGGCGGAACCTTGTCTTTGTGTGTGTTCCGTACCGAGATGTAATACCCGAATACGTTGTTGTAAGAGATCTTGAGTGAAGAGATCCCGGTTCGCTCGGATTCGCGTTCCTGGATCTGAAGCAGGTAATCTTTCCCGCGGTATGAAATGTTCTTGTATTCGTCGAGTTCGGCGTGAATGCCTTCTTTGATGAAAGTTCCCTTATTGGTGGCCAGCGGCGCATCGTCACTGATCTCGGTTTCGATCTTATCGGTGATGAATTTGCACGGATTCAGCTGATCGGCCATCGCCTTCAGAGTGTTGCTGGCCGACTTTGCGCACAATTCACGGATCGGATCTACCGTAAGCAATGCTTTCTTCAGTTGGATCACTTCCCTCGGGTTGATGCGTGCCGTGGCTACTTTCGAAATCAGTCGCTCGAGATCGCCAACCATACGCAATTGTTCCAGCACGTCATCGCGGCTGTCGACTTCGGCCAGGAAATGAGACACCACGTCCAGTCGCTCCTGGATCGGTTTCAGGTCTTTCAAAGGCAGTACCATCCAGCGTTTCAGTAATCGTCCGCCCATCGGGGTTTGCGTATGATCGAGCACATCGATCAGCGTGCGGGCGTTCTGGTTGGTGGAATACACCAGTTCGAGGTTGCGGATGGTAAAATTGTCGAGCCACACGTACTTGTCTTCCTCGATCCGCGTCAACGCGGTAATGTGACCGATCTTTTCGTGCTGGGTTTCACCGAGGTAGTGCATGGCGGCACCGGCAGCAATGATCCCGAGCGGCAATTCATCAACCCCGAAACCTTTGAACGACTTGGTACCGAAATGCTTCAGCAGGTGTTCGTGCGCAAAATCTGCGGTAAACACCCAGTCGTCGAGCCTGAACGTGTAAAGCTTATCCCCGAAACATTCTGTGTAACGGGCATGATGTTGCTTCTGGTAAAGCACTTCGGCAGGTTTAAAGCCCTGCAGCAGTTTCTCGATGTATTCCTTACTTCCCTGTGCAACAAAGAATTCACCGGTGGTGATGTCCAGGAACGAAATGCCCATGTGTTCCTGGTCGAAGTGGATCGCTGCCAGGAAATTGTTGGTCTTGTGGTCGAGTACCTTGTCGTTGAAGGCCACTCCCGGGGTTACCAGTTCGGTCACTCCCCGTTTTACGATCGTTTTGGTCTCCTTCGGATTTTCCAGCTGGTCGCAGATGGCCACGCGGTAACCGGCTTTCACCAGTTTAGGCAGGTAGGTATCGAGCGAATGATGCGGGAAACCGGCCAGTTCGATGGTAGCAGCGGCGCCATTCTTCCTCGCCGTAAGCGTAATGCCCAGCACTTTACTCGCAATGACCGCATCCTGGCTGAAGGTTTCGTAAAAATCTCCTACCCGGAATAGCAGCACCGCATCGGGATACTTGGCTTTGATGGCCAGGTATTGTTTCATCAGAGGGGTTTCGGCGATAGGTTTTGTTGCTGTGCTCACGAACTGGAATTAAGGAGTAAAATTAACCAATCCGTATGCGTCAGACCGAACTGTTTATAAACAACTGTTCATATGGGCAGCTTTGAGTGTTTTTTAACCGCAAAGAGCGCGAAGGTTTTTCCACAGCCGGTATGAAGATTTCTTTGTGCGCTTTGCGTTAATCTTCGCGTTCTTTGCGGCTAAAATCACAATCCTTCTTATGCGGAAACTGGCCAACGACGAACTTAACCGCCTGAATATTGAGCAATTTAAAGCTGCAGAAAAGATCGCGGTCACCGTGGTGCTGGAAAATGTGCGGAGCGCGCTGAATGTAGGCGCGGTATTCCGTACGGCTGACGGGTTCCGGCTGGAAAAGGTGTGGCTGATCGGGTATACGGCAACGCCTCCCAACAAGGAAATGCACAAAACCGCTCTCGGGGCAACGGAGACCGTGACCTGGGAGCAACGTGCCACCACATCAGAAGTAATCGAAGAACTAAAAACTAACGGTTACCGGGTTTACGCTGTGGAACAGGTGGAACAATCCATCATGCTGAACGACTTTGCACCTGCTGCCGATGAGAAAATTGCGCTGATCTTCGGGAATGAAGTAAGCGGAGTTGAGCAGCAAACCATCAATGCCTGCGACGGAACACTGGAAATTCCTCAGTTTGGCGCCAAGCACTCGCTAAATATCTCGGTGAGTGCGGGGATTGTGTTGTGGCATTTGGTGAATCGGAAGTTGAGCGGGGGTTGATTTGGTGATTTGATGATTTGGTGATTTGATGATTTGTTTTGGATGGAGTACTCATTGCCTTCGACAGGCTCAGGCACCAGCTTCGACAGGCTCAGGCACCACCTTCAAAAGGCTCGGTCACTACACTTCGACGGGCTCAGTTACCACACTTCGACGGGCTCAGTTATCACATAAATCGATTAACAAATCAACCAATAAACAATTCAACCAATAAACAGTTCAACAAATAAACAGTTCAACTATAAACCGAAGGTTATCGGCAAGCTCATCATCATCCGAACCGGCTGGTTGTTGGCTTTTCCGGGTTTCCACCTGGGCATGGCACGGATCACTTTCACGGCTTCGGCATCGAGATCGTCGCGGACGGGTGATTTTACGAATACATCGCCGATTGAACCGTCTTCGGTAACGAGGAAAGTAACGATCACTGTTCCTCCTGTTTTGTCTTTCAGCGCGGCTTCCGGATACTTGAGATTACTGGCGATGTATTGGTTCAGTGCTTCTTGTCCGCCGGGAAATTCTGCGCGTATGTTTTCGAACCACACGTAAGTTTCTACTCCGTTCTCATCGTAATAATGACTCTCGATCGGGGTTCCGGTAAGGTAGATCTCGTCTTTACGGAGCTTCCCATTTTCGTAGTACCGGGTGCTTTTTCCGTTGATCACTCCGTTTTCGTATTCTACTTCCGACATGAGTTTGCCGTTCTCATACCAGGTTTTGCAGGTTCCCTGCATTACTTTTTCCGGGGTATTGGTGAAGCTTTTGTCGGACAACGGCTGACCATTCACCTTAAAGGCGCGTTCGCGGATCTGGCTGGTGCTGGAAGTGGTAACGACGTAGAAGCTGCGTTGTGAGCGGTCTGTGGTGAGCTTCCATTCTGAATTGTAGTAGGCAGTGTCTTGTGCGGGGAGGAGGATGGGAAGCAGAAGGAGTAAAAAGGGAAGAAAGTTCATTATGAAGATCTTTTTTAACCGCAAAGGACGCAGAGGTTAACCTCAAAGGGCGCAAAGGTTTCGCGCGCTTTGCGAAAAATCTTTGCGCCCTTTGCGGTTAATCTAATCTCAAAATTAAAAAATCCCGCTTGCGGCGGGACTTTTAAAATTACTTGGATTTAGCAGGAGTAGCTTCGGCTGTTTTCTTGGTACAGCTGGTTTTGCTTGCGCAGCAGGCTTTTTTCTCACCGGCGGCACACTCGGTCTTAGCTTTCTTGCTTTTTTCTTTGCCACCGGCAAAAGCGGTTGAAGAGGTAAGAGCGAATGCAGCTACGGCTCCAAATAGAAGTATCTTTTTCATTTGTTGAGTAATTTTTATCGAAAATAGGGATTTAAGAGAAGGTAATCAGTTGGTTAACAATTTTTTGAAACCACAGAGGCGCAGAGTTTACGCAGAGGACGCCGGGATTGACTGAAGCCACTGTTACTCACCCTGTGTTCTCCGTGCCCGCCTCCGTGCCTCTGCGGTTAAAAATACCAACCGTAATCCCACACTTATTCCCTCCTGGTCTGCGGTTTTACCTTTCCCATTACTTTTCTATTGTCTTTTTGTTACTTTTCCGCACCTAATCAAGACGCATGCAAACTACTTCTGGTTCTTCACGATACAGTGGATTTTACACACTGATCACTGTATTCTTTTTCTGGGGGTTTGTTGCCGCGAGCAACGACATCCTTATCCCGGTTTTTAAAGACAAACTGAACCTCGAACAGTGGCAGAGTCAGCTGGTGGCTTTTGCGTTCTATGTAGCCTACACCGTTGGATCAGCGATCTACATCATCATTTCGAAATCGCGTGGAAAGGATTTATTGAGCACTATCGGCTATAAAAACGGTATTGCACTCGGTCTGGTGGTCTCTGCAATCGGTACTTTATTGTTTTATCCCGCAGCCGAAATGGCTTCTTTCGGATTGTTCATCAGCGGACTGTTTATTGTCGGACTTGGTTTCTCGTTGCAGCAAACCGCGGCCAATATGCTGGCCATCGTCATGGGATCGCCTGAAACCGGTGCACAGCGACTGAGCCTTGCCGGCGGGATCAACAACTTCGGGACTACCGTCGGACCGCTGCTCGTTAGTTTTGCCATCTTCGGAACCGTTGCTACCGACGGGGTATCCATTGCAAGTATCGAAGCCATCAAATTCCCGTATCTCATTCTTGGAGCCGCATTTATTCTGGTGGCCGTCATCTTTAAATTTTCATCGGTTCCCAATAAGATCGACCTGGACCGCGAAGCCGACCAGAACGCTACCGATACGACCAAAGTGATCCATCGCGCCGGACCGCTGCAATACCCGCAACTGGTGCTCGGAATGATCGCGATCTTTATTTATGTCGGGGTTGAAGTGGCTACAGTATCTAACCTTCCTTATTTCCTCGAAAAGGAAAACGGCATTTCTACCAACCACGTCGCTCCATACATTTCACTGTACTGGGCGAGTATGATGATCGGTCGCTGGACCAGTGCCGTAGGTGCTTTCAATATGTCTGACGGGATAAAAGGGATCATGCGTTTCGTGATGCCATACATTGCTTTTGCAGTATTTATCGCGGTAAACCGGATCATGAACCATGACGTTACCCCATTCTATGTATATGCCTTCGTGATCATCTTTATGATCATTGGTGATGTGTTATCGAAAAAGAATCCGGCCCGTCAGCTGCTGATCTTCAGTCTGTTTGGTATCGCTGCATTGTTTATCGGGATGCTGAGTACCGGACCGGTGGCGACTTACTCATTCATCAGCGTTGGACTGTTCTGCTCTACGCTCTGGCCTTGTATTTTCGCGCTGTCGATCGCCGGACTTGGCCGTCACACCAACGAAGGATCGAATTACCTGATCATGATGATCATGGGTGGCGGATTCATAAGCCTGTTGCAGGGCTGGCTGGCCGAACCGGATGTGATCGGCGTGCGCTACTCTTACCTGGTTGGCGTTGCCTGCTTTGTGTACCTGGCTTTCTATGCGGTACGCACCAAGGCCATCCTGAAAGAACAGGGAATAGATTACGACGTTAAAAAAGCCTGAGAATAGCGGCTTTATCCTAATAGCATCATTATGCAACTTGCGGCAGCGATAGACATAGGTGGTACCAATACCGTATTCGGTTTGGTTGACTGCGACGGAATTGTACGGTACGAAGGAAAGATCAAAACCACCGCTTATCCTCAGCCCGAGGAACTGGTGAAAGAGGTTTCCTCTCAAATACTTGCCAACCTGGGCGACCACCGGCTGATCGGTGCGGGAATCGGGGCGCCGAACGGGAATTACTTCCGGGGCACGATAGAATTTGCACCCAACCTGAACTGGTACGGTGTTATTCCGCTGGCCGATATGTTTCGCACCGCACTCGGCTGTGAGGCACTGGTAACCAACGATGCCAATGCTGCTGCACTGGGTGAAATGGTATTTGGCGGTGCGCGTGGAATGAAGGATTTTATCTTCATCACCTTGGGAACCGGACTTGGAAGCGGGATCGTGGTAAACGGCAAAATGGTTTATGGACACGACAGCTTTGCCGGCGAACTCGGTCACGTGATCGTTGAACCCAACGGTCGACAATGCGGCTGCGGACGGAAAGGCTGCCTGGAAACCTACGCTTCTGCCACCGGAATCAAGCGGACCTACAGCGATCTGCTGATGAGCCGTCACAAGCATGCCGATATCGACGACAAAGTTGCGGATGCCCGTTACATTTTCGACAAGGCGGTTTCGGGTGATATGCAGGCGGTAGAAGCCTTTAAATACACCGGCGATATCCTTGGACTTGCGCTGGCAAATGCCGTGGCGATCACCAGTCCGGAGGCCATTTTCCTTTTTGGCGGACTGGCGCAGGCCGGGCACTTCATTTTCGAACCGACCATTGAGAGCTTTGAGCACAACCTGCTGAACATATACAAAGGCAAGGTGAAGGTACTTCCATCCAAACTCAAGGAAAGCGACGCGGCGCTTCTCGGTGCGGCGAGTTTAGCCTGGCAGCAGGCCCTGGCCGAGCAGGTTTAATTACTTTCGCGACCAGCAATACATTATGAGAGCAGTATACATCGCAGCCGTTTGCATTCTTGTGGCCTGTGGCACAGCAAAAGTGGCTACACCTCCTACCCCACCGGTTCCGCCAAAAGCATTGACCGATGCAGATCACGTGGCACGGGGTGCCGAGAAATTCCCGGGATATACCCTTGAGCAATTCGTGGAAGGAAGAACCCAGTACGATACCAAGTGCCAGAGCTGCCATGCGCTCTACAAACCTGAAGATTACGACGAAGCCGACTGGCGCGGGGTAGTTCCTGGGATGGTGCGCAGAACGAACAAGCAGGCAAAGATGACGCTGGTTACGCCGGAGCAGGAGGAGTTGATGGTGAAGTACCTGGTCGCGATGGCGAAGAATTGAATAATGGAAAATTGAGAATGGAGAATGGAGAATTAAGGAGTTGTCATCTCTTAGTGTGCTTTGCGTAAAATCTTAGCGGCCTTTGCGGTTAAAACCATTCAACTTCGATTTTACTTTAAATGCGGACTCTTCTTCCCTTCCAATAATTTACTGATCGTACCTGCGATACGGCGCTGACGGGTTGCTTCGGCTTTTGCGGTTACTACCCATAGGACGTATTCCTTGCGGTGTGAAAAGCTGTAGCTGTAAAACAGTTTATGTGCAACAGGATCGGCTTGCAATGCAGCTTCGAGGTCGTCGGGGACTTTTACTGTTTTGTTGACCATATCGACCCAGATCTCCTGCATCGCGATGTAGTCTTTGGTCGCCTTACTTTGAGGTGCTTTAGGGAGATTCAGGATTCCGAACGCACTCCAGTTATTGTCCCACGAAATCATTTCGACCCAGCGCAAATTAAGTTTCCACACTGATTCCCAGCCTTTGTCGCGCGTGAGATCGGTTTGAAATCCGCTGGCCTGTTTCGGATAAGAGAGCCAGAGCATTCCGCCGGGTTGGAGCGAAGGCATGATGAGGGGAATAATCTCGTCAAGATCGGATTTGTTCTTTACAAAAAGATGGATGAAGGCGTGAGCATCTTTTAGCTGATAGGTGATCTTAGCTCCTTTCGGCAATTCTCCAACTATTTCCTCATAATTCACCGGTGCCTCGAGTGCGAGGACAGTGGTGTTTTCTTTTATGCGAAGCTTCTTAACTAATGACATTAGTTTGCAAATGGGAAAATGTGCAAATGGGGAATGGGAAAATGTGCAAATGAGAAAATGTGAGAATGAGAGAATGGGTAAGTGTGGAGAGACGATCTGACTCATATCTGCCCATTTACCCATTTGCACATTCTCACATTTAACTGAGATTACATATTCAACTGGTTCATAATGAACTCGAACGTAAAGCTCCAGTTGTCTATCGACTGCTGTGTACTTTGTCCGCCGCCATGACCGCTGTTGTAGTCCATGTGGAGGATGATCGGGTTTACCTGTCCCGGGTTGTTCTGGGCAAGTGCCACGAATTTCTTGGCGTTCATCGGGTCTACACGGCTTTCGTTAGCTCCTGAAGTTACCATCATGGTTGGCAATCCTACTCCGGTCCTGATGTTGTGGTACGGCGAATAGCGCAGCAGCCAGCGGAAATCGGCATCGTTATCGGCAGAACCGTACTCCGGGATCCAGTAGCGTGCGATCAGGAAATTGTGGTAACGCAGCATATCGAGCAGCGGAACCTGGCAAACAATGGCCTTGTAGAGGTCGGGGCGCTGGGTTGCTACCGCTCCCATCAGCAATCCGCCATTACTTCCGCCCATCGCCACAAGTTTCCCCGGGTTGGTGTATTTCTCTTTGATCAGCCATTCTGCACAGCCGTTAAAATCGTCGAAGCAGTTTTGTTTGTTTACCAGCATACCCTGGCGGTGCCAGTTTTCGCCGTATTCGTCACCACCGCGGATACCGCCTTCAACGATAATACCGCCGTGATTGAGGAAGTAGTTGTAAAACCCGTAGTAATGCGGACTGATCCCTGCATTGAAGCCGCCGTAAGCGGTAAGCAGTACCGGGTTATTGCCGTCGAGTTTCACGTCTTTGCGGTGAATCACGAAAGCAGGAACTTTAGCACCATCCTTTGAGGTGAAAAACTTGATCTCTCCCGCGATATTACTCATGTCTACCGGAAGTACACGCTGGTAATACAATCTCCATTTGAAATCTTTCGGAGAGGCCACAAACGATTT
>JAZKEZ010000026.1:9773-34528 GCA_040386675.1 Bacteroidota bacterium
ACTTACGTATACCGAATCTTCCTCGCGATCATAAGAGAAACCGGAAACACTTCCCGTTTCGGGCAATGGAATTTCTTTGATGCGTTTACCGTCCAGGTCGTACCAGGTAAGCCGGCTCACCACGTCTTTTTTATCCTGGATAATGATCCCGTCTTTGGTGATCGCATATCCCTGCATTACGGTTTCACCCTCTGGGATCAGCACTTTCCAGTTGCTTGAGTTGGGCTGTTTCACATCACCCACCATCAACTTGTAATTCGGTGCATTGTCGTTGGTGAAAATGTAGAGCTTCTCGCCAATGGCTTCGGGATATGAAGCAGATTTGGTGCTTTCGTAGATCAGGGTTCCTTTACCGGTGGTTCCGGTTGGACGGATGTAGCAGTTGTTCGAATAGAAATCGCCTTCGCCGTAGAAACTCACGTTGCTGTAATGATTGTCGTACACGTAATAGCTGTTTTTAGCGTCGGTGGTCGAGCCTACGAACTGGAGCTTCGTTGGCTTGTCGCCCGCTTTCCACAAATAGGTCTTCAGCGGGAGTTGTCCGTCGATGTCCTTGCGGCTGCGAAAGGTGATGTAGGCGTGTTCCTGGTCTTTACACCACGAGAATCCGCTGGTATTTTTGATCGGTTCGTACATCTTCTTACCGGTACGGGTGTTGATGAAGTACGTGGTACCGATCTCGTCTCCGCCTGTTTGTACGGTGATCGCAGCACGTTCGCCGTCGTAGGTATATTCAATGCCGTTGGTAGAAGTGCTCCCGGAAGCATCGAGTTCTACCGGATCCCAGATCAGGATCTTTTTCCCATCCAAAATAGTATAGAGTTTCGATTGCTTATCGCCTTTTCGTTTTACGCTCTGGAACACGCGTTTGCCAACTTTGTTGTACGGTCCTTCGTAATCCAGATCTACAATGGCTGCGATGCTTTCCTTCAGTCCGGGGTGGACTTTCTGGGTTTTCTCCAGGAATTCTACTCCGTAGTCGTGTTGTTTACGGGTCCAGTTGATCACGTCCTGGTTCTCTTTGTCTTCGAGCCAGCGGTACTGGTCGGTAAGGTAGGTTCCGTGAAGCGTGTCGGTTACCGGCCGCTGCGGAGTGGCCGGCGGAGTGAATTTTACCTGCGACCAGCCGGTGAGCGCCGCGCACAGGAACGAGGGAATGAGTAATGCTTTCATAGCGTCTGTTAAGTGGATGGGAAGATGAGGATTTTTTCGGAAAGTAGAAACGGGATTATCATTAACCACGGAGACGCGGAGGTTGGCGCGGAGGGCTCAGAGAGGTTTTGCTGGCAACCGTAAAAGCTCAGTGTTCCCTGCGACTGCCTCTGCGCCTCTGCGGTTAAAGCCCAACAAAAAACCCTTCCGTTTCCGAAAGGGTTTCTGCTCTTATAATCAGTTACCGGAACTGTATTACTGTTTTACCACTTTTACTGAATGGTTCAGTCCTTCGCCTGTAATAACGATGGTGTATACTCCTGCAGGCATGGCTTCCGGTGCAGAAAGCATCCAGTTGTTAATGCCTGAAAGGTAGTTGATAGTTTGTGAAGACACCTGTCCGAGTGCATTGTATACTGTAAAGGTCACGTCCTGTTGTTTCGGAAGGTTGAAGCTGATGGCCGTGGCAGTAAGGAACGGGTTTGGAGTGGCGTTGCCGATCCCGTATCCGTTGCCAAGGTCGGTGATACCGGTGGTTACCGATACGCCTCCGCCTACTGCATTCACTTCTCTTGCGGCTGCTTCCTGGTCGTAGGCGGCCATCGGTGTGAAGTGGTCGATAAAGCTGATGTTGCTGCTGGTTCCAACCGCGCCGATCACCTGGAATTTCAGGGTGAACAGGGTATCACCCACGCTGCGGCTGCTGTTTTTACCGGCCTCGTCCAGCCAGGATACCATCAGTTTACCGTCGTTCAGCCATGATTCTCCGGTAAGCAGGTTGTGCTTCACTCCTCTTACACCGAGGTATTCGAGTGCTGCAGGATCCCAGCCCAATGCGAACTGGTAACCGGCTACATTTTCAAACAATCCTGCAATCACAGGAACTTCTACCGTGGTATTGCGGTTGGCGGTAACGGTGCTCATCATGAAATCTACCCGGTTGCCCGAAGATGATGCGGGTGTTCCGTATTCGGCAACATTCCCGAGTTTAACTGCGATGAAATCGTACGTTCTTGCTTCTTTGTTGATGATCTCTCCGGTAATTTTCCCTTCCTGGCCACTACGGCTGGTGCTGAAGTAATCGTACCTCGACACGCTTCCGTAGCTGTTGGTAAAGGTGTACAGATCCAGCAGCAGGTTTTTGCGGATCTTCAATACGTCGTTTGCATCTATTGCGGCATTGTTGTCTACATCGCCGGCCTTTTCCTGATTGGTATTGAAGCTGTAATCGTTCAGTACAAAACGACGGCTCAGGATCGCATCGCCGGTACCTGTAGCTGAAATGTCAGTAGTGCGGTCAGTAACAGAAAGAGTTACGGCCTGTCCCGGGATCACGCGGAAACGGTACTGGTTGGCAGTATTTCCCTGGTTAAGGCTTGCGGTGTTCACAATTCCGGAAGTATTGATACAACCGTTACACTTTACGTCAACCGGACGTGCGAAAGCATTGCCTGCAGGATCGGTAAACTCACCAGAAATCACCCCAAGACCGGTAATGGTATTGTAAACGGTATCGGTACTTTGCAGGTAAACGTTATTGATGGTATCAACGGTTTTGGAAATCACAACCGCGTCAAAAACAGTGTAGGCATTGGTAATGTCGTTTTCATCGGGAGCGATGTACGATTTCAGTCTCACCTTCATGAACGGCTCATTGGCTTTGAATCCGGTAACATTCTGCAATAACAGCCTCAACTTCCCGGCAGATGTTCTGATCAGCGAGAAAGTCCCGGAAAAACTTCCGGTCGCTTCAGCAGAAATGATGTTCCCCGCAGAGAACACCGGCATGCTGATGTGTGCAAGCAGTCCGTCGAAATCGTAAGCCTCGGTATCTCCGTCGGCAACCGCAGAGAAGGTAAGTTCTACCTCATCAAGTCCATTGGTGCTTACCGCTTCGGTTTGCTTGAACGTAAGTGCAGGATTCTTAATCACGTGTATAGTGATGGTATCTGCATAGGTATTTTCGGCTTCATCGGTCAGTGAGAAAACCAGGATATGATCTCCGGGAGTAAATTCGGTGGTCCCTGTGATTGCGTTGCCGGCATCATCCTGTACCAGTGCGGTCAGGTTAACCGAATCTGAGCAATTGTCTTCAAAGTGATCGAACAGGAGGGTCGGATCAACCGAAAGGGTCTGGGTTCCGCTGTAGTAGAAGGTGATAACGTTTGCATGCTCGTTTTTCAGGGTGAAGAACGGCTTCTCCTGGTCGCCGTGTACCTTGAACGTAAATGGCTCCGGGTTGATGCAGCCCAATACATTGGTAGTGGTAATGCTTACGGTAAAAGTCCCGTTGTTTCCGAAAACCGGAACCAAAATACTGTCGCCGGCTGTATGCTCACCGCTGCCTGATGCTGTGTTTGTATCGTCGCTGTAAGTGTAGCTGTATCCGGTACCTGATCCGATCACCTCAATTTTAGTAGGATTTACCGAACAGCTTACGTAAGTGTTGCCTGCTTCCAGGTAATTGGTGTAGTCACCGTTCATCGCCACGTTTGCATCGTACGGATACGTTGTCACATCAACAAGTGTGATCACTTCAGTGTCTTCAATATCTCCACCGGTCCAGGCTGCACGTAGGGTGAATTCTCCGGATGCAGGAAGACTTCCCTCAATAATAAATGCTGTATCGCCGTAAGTGGCAGTAGCCACCGGTTCTGTAGCAGAAATCTCGGTAATGTACAGGTTAAAGTTATCGCCACTGCTGAATCCCTGAGTAGTGAACGGTACGACAAAACCAGGCGATGAAGGACAGGCAAGCCCGGTTTCACCAATGGTGATCGTTTGCAGTTTTACGCACACTTTGCCAAACGTAGTCTGCGGAACGATACTCACCGGAACATTGTTTTCCAGGCGACCAAACTGAACCGGTGTATAATCTGAATTTACGGTTGGAGTGGCGCAGGTATTCCCGTTGGAATCCTCAATGTCGGCAAGGCGCAGGTAAGCGGTAAACAGTATGCTGCTGTCTGGCAGTTCAAAATACCCGTTGTCTTTGTCGTAGCTGAAGGTGAACACGTTTCCGGCAAAAATGCGGGTGCTTCCGTCGATGTGTGCATCGCCGGTCAGTAGTGAAGTGGCCACTACAGAATCGATTGCGGCTACCGAAGCGGTACCGAAATCAATGTTTCCCTGCAAGGTGCTGAAATTGTTAAAGTTCTTTACACGAACAGGAACGGCAACGGTACGGTTGTCTGAACCGCCAACGCTGTCGGTAATAAGGCGCGGATCGCTATCGGTTACGCTTACCTTAAAAATGGTTGATTGCGTGGTATACGACGATCCGTAATCGGGAAACTGCATGCGGTTCTGGTTGGCCAATGCAGTCGTGTTTTCGGTACGCCAGATAAAAATGATCCTGGAACCGGTGATTGAAAAACGGTAAGCTGCACCGGCGGTAAGATTTACCGGAACTGCGAACACCATATCCACATAGTCGTCGTAATCGGCAGGAAGTATCTTTCCGTTTATCGAAGCAAGTACGGTACCGTCGCCATCCAGTAACTGGACATTCATCGGGGTATCTGATCCGAATGGATTCTTCAGCTTTACGGATAAAGCGGTCAATGCTCCGCTGCATTCTGGTGAAAAGGTCTGGATCACACGGGTTTCGGTTTCTACCGTAACGTTAAGCGGATCGGTGATATCGATCTGGCAGGTGCCATTACCCGATTGTGAAAAACCGGATAATGCTCCTGCAAAAAGAAGCGTGAAAAGAGCCAGTCTCTGTAAAATTGTTTTCATGTTGAGGCTGTATGCGTTTTTAGGTGAGATAAGAATAATGCTACTGGTAATTACTGTTTAACCACTTTAACCGACTGGTTAAGGCCTTCGCCTTTCAGTACGATGGTATACACACCGGCAGGCATGATATCGGTGGCAGGTAGTGTCCAGCTGTTTACACCCGACAGGTAGTGGATCGTTTCTGAAGCTACTTGTCCGAGTGCATTGTACACGGTGAAGGTCACGTCCTGCGATTGCGGAAGGGTAAAGGCAATGGTGGTTCCGGTAATGAATGGGTTAGGCATCGCGTTGCCGATCCCGTAACCGTTACCAAGATCGTTGATCCCTGTAGTAACAGAAACTTCTCCGCCTGTGGTAATGATCCGCTTTTCAGCAATGTCCTGGTCGAACGCGGCAACCGGTGTGAACTGGTTGATGAAATCGATCTTCGACTTGCTTCCAATGGTTCCAAGCACATTGAATTTTACGGTGAACAGTACGTCGCCTTCTTTGGCGCTGGTGTTTTTAGCCGCAGCATCTAACCAGGAGATCATCAGCTTCCCGTCGTTAACCAGCGATTCGCCGGTAGATGGTGTGTGGATCTTCGGGTTGTAACCGGTGTATTCCAGTTCTGTAGGATTCCAGCTGAGTGTAAACTGGTAACCGGCAACTTTATCAAATGTTCCTGCAATAACCGGAACTTCAACTACTGCGCTGTTGTTGGCAGCTACCGACCCAAGTGTGAATGCGATCGGATCTTGTGCTACAATCTTAGGCTCCATTACGTATTTTGAAACCTCACCCAGGTTGATCACCTTGTAATTGAAGGTTTTTATCGTTTTTCCGATGACCATACCGGATACGTTTCCATATCCCTGGTTATCAATATAGGTTACAAAATCATATTTCGATAACGCACCGGTTCCGTTGACAAACTTCGGACGATTTTGCAGGATGTTCTGGCGGATCTGGTTTACATCGAGTGTATTGATCTCGATGTTGTTGTCTACATCACCGGCAATTTGCTGGAAAGTATGGAACTGGTAATCCTTCAGTACATACTGACGGGCAATGATCGCATCAGCCGTACTGGTGGTCGCATCATCATTTGAAAGATCGGTGATGTAAAACGTTACCGGGGTATTCGATGTGCGGAAGCTGTAAGTATTGCCGTTGCCGTTCTGATTCAGGTGAGCCACATCAGAAACATCGCCGTATCTGATACAACCGTCGCAATACAGGTCAACAGGACGGTCGAAATCAAGGTCAGAT
Organism: Bacteroidota bacterium; assembly: GCA_040386675.1. Classification (GTDB taxonomy): domain Bacteria; phylum Bacteroidota; class Bacteroidia; order Flavobacteriales_D; family Luteibaculaceae; genus DASUEB01. The sequence goes on from JAZKEZ010000026.1 coordinate 15,918, forward strand.
CCCTGGGGTTTGAAGCTACCGCTTATTACACCTAAACCGTTAATGCGGTTAAACACGGTATCTCCGGTTTGCGGGTACGACTCGTTATCATTGCTGATCACGATGTCTCTTACCACGGAGTAAGCATCGGTAACGTCAGCGGTATCAGGAGCAATCAGTTGATTTACCGTTACGCTGAACAGCGGGTGGTTAGGAACATATCCTGAAACATTGGCCAGGTGAACTTTCAGTCGGCCAACAGAATCAGTGGTAATTTGCAATGTACCGTCGTAAGCATCCGGTTTAGATGAACTGATAACCACTCCGTCCGAAAGTTTCGGCATATCGATGTAGGCATCCAGTGAATCGAAGCTGTATGCATTTGCATCACCCGGGGCAAACGCGGTGTATTCGATTGCCATTGCACCAAAGCCGCCGCCCTGAATCGGACCGGTCTGCCTGATGTTGAACATAGGATTCTTGCTTACGTGCAGCGTATAAGCCGCTGTAGCTGTGTTGTTTCTTTCGTCGGTTACAGTAAAGGTCAGTACATAATCTCCGGGGAAATAATTCATCTGACTGATCTCTGTGTTGGTGCTGTCGTATACTTTGGCAACCAGGTCAGCAGAATCTGAACAGTTGTCTGAGTAGGTGGCGAACAACGACGTTACATCAATATTCAATTGTGGTGTATTGCTGTAATACACATAAATGTCTGATCCGGTGCTGTGGTTTAGGGTAAATACCGGTTTCTCGTTATCGCCGTGAACGGTAAAGCTGAACGGTGCAGGATTCACACATCCCAATGAATTCGTAGTATGCAGACTAACTGAAATCGTGTCGCTGGTAAGTTGGGTAGGAATGATCACGCCGTCGGCTGAAGGAGTGCTTCCTGAAGAATCCGGAATGTTGGCTGATGCATAGGTATACCGAAACGATGCTCCCGATCCTTCAACTGAGATCTTAGTACCGTTAGGCGCACAACTGTTGTAGTCGTTCCCAGCAACCAGGTAGTTACCGTTATCGTTCATCACCACTGCCTGGTCGTAACGGTTGGCCAGTGCAAACACGTTTACCACGTCGAAGTTAGCGTCGTCCTGGATAGAACGGTCGGCGTTAGTCACGTAGAAAGTATGCGAACCTGAGAACGGAAGGCTATCGGTATAAGTTAACTGGGTATCGGCGGCAGTAGCGCTATCAACCGGTGCTGAAGAAGTGCTGTTGAAGTAAAGATAGAGTACGTCGCTGCTGTCGAAACCTTCGGAGGTGAAGGGAACCACATAACCCGGTGTTTTCGGACAAGCCTGTCCAAGTGTACCGATGGTGATGGTTTGCAATTTCACGCACACCTTACCGAAAGCCGTTTCCATCGGAGTACTCTCCGAGGTATTCCCGGTTATTTTCCCAACCTCAAGCGGAGTATAATCGCCGTTTGCCGTTGGCATTGAGCAGGCGTTTTCTGAAGGACTGTTCAGCGTTTTCAGTCTGAGGTAAGCGGTGAAAAGAACGGTGCTGTCAGGAAGGACCATGTTCCCGTTGTCCTTGTCGTAGCTGAAGGTAAAGATGTTACCGGCAAACGTACTTGTAGTTCCGGCGATGTGCGTATCAGAGGTGAGTGCAGATGAGGCCACTACCGAATCCAGGCTGGCCACAGCATCGGTACCGAAATCGATGTTTCCCTGGATGGTCTGGTTGGCACCGAAATTTTTAACACGAACGGGAACAGCTACCTGTTTTCCACTTCCGCCCATTACTGAGTCTGTAACCAGGGTTGGAGACTTCACACCAACGGTCGCATTGAAGATCAGTGAATAAACGCTGTATGTAGATCCGAAATCAGGAAACTCCAGGAAATTTCCTGCCGGTTTGGGGGCAGCCGGAGTGGAACAATGGAACCAGATCACCCGCGAAGCACTGATAAACAACCGATAGGTTGTATTGGCTTGTACCTGGACACCGGTAAAAGGAATATTAAATACACCGTCAAACTGTGCAGGTAACGGAACCGTATTCAACTGGGCTACCACATCACCTCCTTTATAAAGAGTATACTGAACATTAGTAGGCGTAGCGTAAGGATTGGTCAGTGATACTTTCAATGAAGTAATCGTTCCGGAACAGCTGAATTGGAAGCTTTGTGCAGCTTTGGTTTCTGACTGGACAGGAAATGAATCCCGATCTGATACTGCAAGGCTGCAAGTCAACGGGTTTCCAACAGGAACAGCGGCCTGGATCATTCCTGAAAAACACAGCAGCATCGAGAGAAATGCAAGCCGGAGGAGAGTTGTTTTCATAAGGGTTGGTTTGAAAAATGTGTATTCGGTAACCAGGTATTAAAAAATCGAACGCGCTAAATTATACTGCTTTACACTTGTATTACAGAATTTGTGACCAACGACAGTTTTTTGTGACAAACTACCTCAGTACGGGTTTTAAAAAACGGGTAAAATTACAAGACTTTTGCGGATCACGGAGCGGGGTTATCCGTAGGGGATTACAATTGCATTACATTGATGAAGAAGCCGGCCTCTGCCGCGGCTTTTAATTTGAAAAACTCTTTCTTAACCGCAGAGTCTCAGAGGTCAACGCAGAGATCTCAGAGGGATTCTCTGAGTCCTCCGTGAAAAAACTCTGTGCCTCTGTGGTTAAAATAACCGTCTAATAAAAACATCTGAAACCAAAACGCCCCTCTCTTATTCAGAGAAGGGCGCTTAGCTATAAGAGGGTTCCCGGTTTATTGCTTCACCACTTTCACCGATTCATTGATTCCCTGTCCTGAGATAATAATGGTGTATACTCCCGGGGCAAGATTATCAGAATATGGAAGCGTCCAGTTGTTTACGCCTGCCTGGAAATTAAGGGTCTGCGCAGCCACCTGTCCAAGGGCATTGTACACTGTAAACGTTACATCCTGCTGTTGCGGAAGTGTGAAACCGATGGTAGTTGTGCTACGGAACGGGTTTGGAACCGCACTGCTGATACCGTAACCGTTTCCGAGATCTTTGATCCCGGTGGTGATTGAAACTTCGCCGCCGCTGGTAACGATCTGCTTCAGCGCAATGTCCTGATCGTATGCTGCAACCGGAGTGTAATGGTCTACGAAATCGATGCTGGCTCTGCTGCCAACAGTTCCGAGTACATTGAACTGTACCATAAATAAGGTATCACCTTCTTTGCAGCTGCTGTTTTTTGCAGTGCCTTCAAGCCACGAAACCATTAGTTTACCTTCTGCCGTAAGCGATGTTTCGGTGAGCGGGTTATGTTTCACGGCTGAATAACCCGCATACTCAAGTGCAGCAGGATCCCAGCCCAGTGTAAACTGGTAACCGGCCACCTGGTCGAAAGCACCGGCAAGAACAGGTACTTCAACCATTCCTGAATGGTTTGCAGCAACCGATCCGATCCCGAAACCAACTTTACCTTTTGGTACCGTGATGTCGGCAAAATAGTTGGTTACTGATCCGAGGGTGAAGACACTGAAGTCCAATACCACCGCTTCCTGGCCAATCTCGAGATCTACCACGTTTGCATAGGTACCGTTACCGATATTTACTTTGAAATCATACGCCGAAGCCTCACCGTAACTGTTTATGAATTTCGGACGGGCCAACAGCAGATTCTCACGGATTTGTAGTACGTCCAAGGTATTGATGTCATTAAAATTATCAACGTTTGCGGCAACTACCTGGAACGGAGTGAAATCGTAAGTACCGAGTATGAACTGGCGGGTAATGATCGCATCATTGGTACCGGTCATCGCGTTATCACCCGAAAGATCTGAAACTACCAGTGAGATCTCTGAACCCGGAATTACCCTGAAACGGTAAGTGTTGTTGTTTCCCGATTGGTTAAGATGTGCTACGTTTGAGATGCTTCCGGTATTCACACAGCCGTTACAGGTCAGGTCGGTCGCTTTGGTATGATTGCTTCCGAATAGTGCGGTCTTGAAGTTACCACTTATTACACCAAGTCCATTGATTGTATTGTATACCGTGTCGCCAGATTGGTTGTAAACGGTATCACGTCCATCGATAAAACGTGTAATGCTCACCTTGGAAACTGCGGTGTAACCGGTGTCCACATCGTTTTCATCACTGGCAACAAACGATTTGGTTTTAATGCGCAGGAAGGGTGTGTTAGCACGAAAACCGCTGACGTTCGACATCGTAAGTTGTGCTTTACCCGGAGACAGGTAAGTCAGTGAGACAGTTCCGGTATAGTTGCCCAGTTTCTCGAACGTGAATGCAGACAAGTCGGCGAAACCGGTCGTAGAGATCTCTGCCTTGATTTCCTTAAAGTCGTATGAAGTATTGTCGCCGCTTGCAAAAGCTGCAATTTCAAGCTGCGCGTCGCTGATTCCATAAGAAGATACACTGCCGTTCTGCTTAAAAGTAAATACCGGGTCTTTTACTACGTAAAGCGTGGTGCGCAATGTGTCGGTATTGCCGCGCTCGTCGCTAACAATGAATTTCAGTTGGTGATCGCCGGGTGCAAAATCTGCTGCGGTAGTGTATTCAGTGTTATCGGCAGAAAGTACTTTAACCGTAATGTTTTGCGGCTCGCTGCAATTGTCGCTCACACTGCTCACCATCGTACGCGGATCAAAACTCATCTTTTCGGTTCCTGAGAAATGAACGTATACGTTGCTGTTTGAGTTCCCGGTAAGATCGAGCGATGGTGCTGCGATGTCGCTGTGTATATAATAGGTATACGGTGATGTGTTCGCGCAGCCGTCGGCGTTTTTGGTGATGATGGAAACGCTGAAGGTGTTTTTGTTACCCGAAGTCGGCACGGTAAAATTTCCGGTTGCGCTGGTGTTGCTTCCGGAGCTTCCAAGGCTGTCTCTGTATTGGTAGGCGAAATCCGCACCGTTACCGCTTACCGCGAATTTAGAATCTGAAGTCCCGCAGGTGGTATAGGTTCCGGGAAGCTGAGGAGTTCCGTCGAGCGCGATCTGGCTGTCGTAAGGTTTGTTGTCAAGATCGGTAAACGGCACTGCCGCCGTATCGCCAATGGTCCCGTCGGCACTTACGGCAATGAAGCTGCGGTTGGCACGAATCGGGATAGCGCTGTTGAAGTAGAAAAAATTATCTCCGGCTGAATAGACCGCAGTGGCGACCGGTGTTGTATTGGTGCTGTCGTAATAAAGCGTGAACACATCACCCGGACCGAAACCGGCAGGAGTGAACGGAACGTAATACCCACCGGTTGAACCCGGACAGGCTACCGAAAGATCACCTATAGTAATGGTCTGCATCCTCACACAGATATCGCCGAATTTCTTATCCGGCGCAAAAGTCACCGGGCTGCCGTTCACGAACTTACCGTACAGCAGTTTGGTACGTGCGGGGTTCACCGTAGGAGTCGAGCAGGAATTGTCGTCGGGCGAGGCAATGGTATTGAGCTGAAGGGTAATGGTAAACAGCGTGCTGCTGTCGGGAAGTACCAGGTCGCCGTTCGACTTGTCGTAGCTGAAGGTAAATATGTTGTTGGCCAGTTTCGCCGTAGAACCGTCTATGGTGTTGTCGGCGGTAAGCACAGCTCCGGGCGTAACCGAAAGAATGGTATCGACCACGGCGGTACCGAAATCGATATTTCCCTGGATTGCCCGGTAGCCGCTGAAGCCTTTTATTTTTACCGCGATGGTAACAGTACCGTTGCTTTTCCCGGTCACGGATTCGAAGAAAATCCCGTTGGTGAAGGGTGCGGGGTTGGCGTTGGTCGCTTGCGCAAATGCATTTAATCCTGCCAGCGCGAGAGAAAGCATGAGGAATAAATTGCGTAAAGGTGGTTTCATGAATTGAGATTTAGTGGTGCGTCTGGTGTAAGATGGCGGCAAACGTAGGGGACAATAGTTGGGTATGGTGGTTTTTTGTTACCAACGACGGGTTTTTGTTACGAACGACCGGGGTTGGTGATTTGATGATTTGATGATTTGGTGATTTGCGAAGTGGAGCCTGAGCTTGCCGAAGGCTGTGATTTGGTTTCGACAAGCTCAACCTACGGTTCTTGTATGCCTCCATTTTCCATTCTCCATTTTCAACTTTCAATTTTCAATTCTCCACTCTCCATTTTCAATTTTCAATTCTATTGAATTCACTTTCTTTTGTTCATAAATCAAAAACACCTACCTTTGCCGTCCTTTTAAAAAAATAAATTCAATAATTCAATGAACCGTTACGAAACTGTTTTCATTCTAACTCCCGTTTTGTCTGAAGATCAGGCAAAGGAAGCAGTCGCTAAGTACAGAGAATACATCTCTGCGAACGGAGGCGAAATTAAGCATGAGGAAAGCTGGGGCTTGAAAAAGCTGGCTTACCCGATTCAAAAGAAAACCACAGGATTCTATCACCTGATAGAATTTGCTAATTCAGGTGAACTGATTGGCAAACTTGAGGTTGAGTACAAGCGTGATGAGCGTATTATCCGTTTCCTTACCTGCAGACTGGATAAGCATGCTGTTACCTATGTAGAAAAGAGACGTTCTACTAAAAAAGAAGTTGAAGCTTAATTAACCCTTTAAAGAAATCATTACAATGGCACAAGACGATGTAAGATATCTTACCCCGATTAACATCGAGACTAAGAAAGAAAAATACTGCCGTTTCAAAAAGGCAGGTATCAAGTATATCGATTACAAAGACCCGAATTTCCTTCTGAAATTTGTAAACGAGCAAGGTAAACTTCTTCCAAGAAGAGTTACCGGTACTTCACTAAAATTCCAACGCAAAGTATCTACAGCGGTTAAGCGTGCTCGTCACCTTGCCCTGATGCCATACCTTGCTGACATGCTAAAATAAGGAGGTAAGAAATCATGGAAGTAATCTTGAAAACTGACGTAGCCAAACTTGGTTACAAAGACGAAGTTGTTAAAGTAAGAAACGGATACGGTCTTAACTACCTTATTCCGCAAGGCCTTGCATCTCTTGCTACCGAGAGTGCGAAAAAAGTTCTTGCTGAAAACCTGAAGCAACGCGCTCACAAAGAGTCAAAAATTAAAGAAGAAGCTGCTAAGAAAGCCGAAGCAATCAGCGCAATGACCATTAAAATTGGTGCAAAAGCTGGCGAAACCGGTAAGATCTTCGGTTCTGTTAACACCATCCAGCTGGCTGACGCCATCAAAGCTTCAGGTGTTGAGATCGACCGTAAAGCAATCGCCATTAAAGGTGATGCGATCAAAACTCTTGGTAACTACACTGCAGAGATCAAACTTCACAAAGAAGTGAACATCGAAATTCCTTTCGAAGTGATCGAGGAGTAATCCTTCTTAACAGTTATATTAAAAAGGTCCGCTGGTTTATACTGGCGGACCTTTTTTGTTTGGAGGTCTCTCGCTGTGCTTGAGATTACATTGCTTTTAATTGTGGGAAGATTAGTCGTAGAAGGTCTCTCGCTGCGCTCGAGATGACGGTGCAATTATTAGTTGTGGGGAGGATTACGCGAATGAGGGGATCTCTCGCTGCGCTCGAGATGACACTTACCGCGTCATTCCGAGCGCAGCGAGGAATCCCAAAATGAGAAACCCCGAAGTTACTACCTAAAAACACCTCAATGGCACACCTGAATCACTCGTGCCTCAGCGCCTCAATCGGATCCAGCTTCGATGCCTTGCTCGCAGGATAAAACCCGGAGGCCACGCCCACAACCAGGCAAATGACTACACCGGTAAAGATCCAGACCCACGGAATGATCGGGTCGCTGCCTACGAGGTTGGCCACCAGGTTACCGATGATCACTCCGAGGATAATGCCGAAAAATCCGCCAAGCTGTCCGATGATAATAGACTCCATAAGGAATTGACGGCGGATGGTCTGCGCACTGGCACCGATCGCCTTACGCGTTCCGATTTCCTTGGTGCGTTCGGTCACCGAAACCAGCATGATGTTCATCAGGCCTATGGCTGCGCCAAGAAGCGTGATACAGCCAATGGCAATACCGATGGTCTTGATCACGCTCAGCTGGTCGAGGACGATACTGGCCAGCGCATCGCTTTTTGAAATAAAGAAAGAAGGGTCCTTGCCGGGAGGATCGCGCCGCACGATTCTGAATTTACCAGTGGCCTCTCCTATCGCCTGCTCCAGTTCGCTGGCCTGCTTCACGATAATGTTCATGGAATACGAGGTACTCGGGCGCTCGTAATTCACCTTCAGGTTACTGATTGGGATAATGATCTGGTTGTCGCCGCTGAACCCGAAGCTGTTTCCCTTTGGTTTCAATAAGCCGACAACAGTATATCGTGCAGCACCGATGGAAATGATCTTCCCGACCGCCTTTGATGCGTTTCCTTTTCCGAAAAGTTTATCAATGATGTCGCGGCCCACCAGTGCGGCATTGGCGGCATTAGCCATGTCGGTACGCGAGAAATTCCTTCCGTAATCTATCGTATAGCCTGATGTACTGAGGTAGTTCTCATCGCCACCGATCACCCTTACGTTTGGGTTGGTTTTCTTCGACTGGTATTTAATGGTTGAGATCTGCGAAGCCACTGCCGATACTGAAACGGTCGACGGAAACGTAAAGATCTCGCGAAACTCCTGGGTCTGATTGTATGAGATCGGCGTAGTACGGATCGGCTCGTCGCTGTCGTTGAAGGTCCGGTTCCGGTTCATCACAGTAAAGGTATTCGAGCCCATGAGCGACAGGTCGTTCTGGAACTTGGTCTGAATAGCCTCAATAGCTGTAAGAATACCCACCAGCGCCATAATCCCAATGGCAATAATAAGTACTGTAAGTGTTGACCTGAGTCCCTGGCTTTTAACGGCTCCGAGGGCAATCATCAGGTTTTCCCGGTTGATCTTGTTCATGGCGTGAATAGGCTCCAAAACTAATTAATCCGGGAGAAAGTCGGAGATAATTGTGGTAGACGGCTTATTCAGTGGAGAATTGAAAGTGGAGAGTGGAGAATGCCCTGGCCTTCGCGTTCTTTGCGTCAGGTTGCTAACAGCTCTGTCGGCTGAGCATGTCGAAGTATCGGCTGAGCTGTCGAAGTATCGCTGAACTTTTCGAAGCGTCGGCTGAACTTTTCGAAACATCCGCTGAGCTTGCCGAAGTGTTGGCTGAGCTTGTCGAAGCCCGCTTTAAATCATCCGAACCGTTTATTATTAGGCGACTTCGACAAGCTCAGTCACCGATCCTCACTCAGTACTGCCGGTCACTTAGTCATCAGATTTCAACAAGCTCTACCACCGATAAATTCAACCACCAGATCTTAAATCCCCTAACTTTTAATTCCATCCCCCATTCTCAATTCTCCATTCTCAATTTTCCATTAATTTAGAATTGTTCTATTCTCAGTTTACCCCGGAAACCGTGGAAATTATGCCTTGAAATTTTGTAATTTCGCGAAACTTTTTAACCATTCCATTTTTTTAAATTTCAAGTATATGGTATTCGACTTGACCATGATCAAAGAGCTGTATGCAAAGTTCCCTGAGAGAATTGCTGCAGCGAGAAAGGTTGTTGACCGTCCGCTAACCTTATCGGAAAAGATCCTTTACACCCACTTGTGGGAAGGCAATGCGGCAGAGGCATACGGCCGCGGAAAGTCTTACGTGGATTTTGCTCCCGATCGCGTTGCGATGCAGGATGCAACTGCTCAGATGGCCCTTCTTCAGTTCATGCAGGCAGGTCGCAAAAAAGTTGCCGTACCTTCTACCGTTCACTGTGATCACCTGATCACTGCGAAACTCGGAGCCGCTACGGATCTTGATTTTGCAAACAAAGAAAGTCACGAGGTATACAGCTTCCTTGGATCTGTATCCAACAAATACGGTATCGGTTTCTGGAAGCCGGGTGCAGGTATCATTCACCAGGTAGTCCTGGAGAACTATGCCTTCCCGGGTGGAATGATGATCGGAACCGACAGTCACACCGTAAACGCCGGTGGTTTAGGTATGCTCGCCATTGGTGTGGGTGGTGCCGATGCCTGCGACGTTATGGCAGGACTTCCTTGGGAGCTTAAATTCCCGAAACTGATCGGCGTTAAACTTACCGGTAAGCTTCAGGGCTGGGCCGCTCCAAAAGACGTTATCCTTAAAGTTGCCGGAATCCTTACCGTAAGCGGTGGTACCGGTGCCGTAGTGGAATATTTTGGCGATGGTGCACAGTCGCTTTCGTGTACCGGTAAAGGTACCATCTGTAACATGGGTGCCGAGATCGGGGCTACTACCTCCACCTTCGGTTACGACGACAGCATGGAACGCTACCTGCGTGCCACCGGTCGTGCAGAAGTTGCAGACCTTGCCAACGGGATCCGCGAACACCTTACTGCAGATGCAGATTGCTACGCAAATCCTGAGAAATACTTCGACCAGGTGATCGAGATCGACCTGAATACACTTGAACCACACATCAACGGACCATTTACTCCGGATTTGGCTACTCCTATCAGCAAAATGAAGGAAGAAGCCGAGAAAAACGGATGGCCGCTTAAAATTGAGTGGGGACTGATCGGTTCTTGTACCAACTCATCTTACGAAGACCTTAGCCGCGCAGCTTCTATCGCCCGCCAGGCTATCGAAAAAGGACTGAAAACCAAAGCTGACTTCGGTATCAACCCGGGTTCTGAGCAGGTGCGTTATACCGCAGACCGCGACGGACTTCTTGGAACGTTCACCGACCTTAACGCTACTATCTTTACCAATGCCTGCGGACCGTGTATCGGTATGTGGGACCGTGTTGGTGCTGAGAAAGCTGAGAAAAATACCATCATCCACTCGTTCAACAGGAACTTCGCGAAACGTGCGGATGGTAACCCAAATACTTACGCATTCGTAGCGTCGCCTGAGATCGTTGCCGCCATGGCCATCGCCGGTGACCTGAGCTTCAACCCTGCAACCGATACTTTGGTGAACGACAAAGGTGAAGCTGTGAAACTGGAACTTCCAAGCGGAGACGAACTTCCAAAAAGAGGTTTTGCCGTTGATGACGCCGGTTACGAAGCTCCTGCAGAAGACGGAAGCAACCTTACCGTTGCCGTATCTCCAACATCAGATCGTCTTCAGCTGCTTGAATCGTTCGCTCCGTGGGAAGGAACAGACCTTACCGGACTGAAACTTCTTATTAAGGCCAAAGGAAAATGTACCACCGACCACATTTCGATGGCTGGTAAGTGGCTGAAATACCGTGGTCACCTGGACAACATTTCGAACAACCTGCTGATTGGTGCGGTAAACGCATTCAACGGAGAAACCGATACTGTAAAAAACCAGCTTACCGGCGAATACGATGGTGTTCCGCAAACCCAGCGCGCTTACAAAGCTGCAGGGATCGGTTCTATCGTGGTTGGTGACCAGAACTACGGTGAAGGTTCAAGCCGCGAGCACGCTGCAATGGAACCGCGTCACCTTGGCGTTCGTGCTGTACTGGTAAAATCGTTTGCCCGTATCCACGAAACCAACCTGAAAAAGCAGGGAATGCTTGGTCTTACCTTCGCTAATCCTGAAGATTACGATAAGATCCAGGAAGACGACAACATCGATATCTTAGGACTGACTTCTTTCGCACCTGGTGTTCCGCTTACCCTTGCGCTTCACCACGCAGACGGAAGCAGCGAAGAAATCACCGTGAACCACACCTACAACACTCAGCAGATCGAGTGGTTCAAGGCTGGTGCGGCGTTAAATATTATTAAGATGCAGCAGGCTTAATTTAAGCTTACCATTAACATGTTAAACCCGCTTTGGAATGATCCAGAGCGGGTTTTTTGTTTGAATTAGCATTCTGAAAATACAGGGAGATCCCTCGCTGCGCTCGGGATGACGATTTCGACCGAAGGGAGAAATCTCATCTTTTACCTAAGAAAGTACCGTCATCCCGAGCGCAGCGAGGGACCTCCATCTACATACCTAGAAGCGAAGGGGGCGGACACCGCAGCGAGGGAACCCCAGCGGCAAACCTCTCAGCTGCTACATCTAAAACCCTACTCCAACGCCGCAATCGCCGCTGCCAGCGTAGGCAACGCCCGCGCCGGTTTCGTCACATATGCATTCGTCTTATCCCACACGTAACCGGCTAACACCGAGCAAATGCGGTTTTTCACCGCAGTGTCCACATTTTTCGCGAAGATGATCTGCGGGAAAATACCATTGTACCAGTTTTCCACGTATGCGCGGAAGGCATCGGTGCCTAATTTCATGTGTGCGGTGTATTCTTCCCAGTCCACGGTTTTGCCTTCGAGCTGGTCGGCGATCATGGCTGCAGCCAGTGAGCCGGATTCGGTGGCGAGCGTAACACCCGACGAAAAGATCGGATCGAGGAACTCCGTGCTGTTGCCCACCAACACAAAGCGATCGCCGTAGTATTTTTTCACAGCGCACGCATAACCGCTGAGTTTACGCGGCTCGAAGATCAGTTCGGCATTGGCAAAACGTGAGATGAGTGAGGGATGCAGCTCGAGCACCTTGCGGTATTTTTCCTCGTCGCTTAACGCATCGTCTAGAAAATCAAGATCGCCAACCACACCTACCGATGCATTGCCGTTGGAGAATGGGATCACCCACATCCACACCTTTTGACTGATCACCAGGATGTGGATGCGACTGCCTTCAAACTCCGGACGATTGTGATCGGTAACGTGACAGAAAAAGCCGGCACGCGGCGGAAAAGCTGAAGGCACATCGAGATCAAACAACTTCGGCAATACACGACCGTAGCCACTGGCGTCTACGATGTACCTGGAATGAACGGTAAGTTCTTCGCCGTTATGAACAGCAGTGGTTGCAACGGTTTCGCCGGCAATAGCGACAGCGGTCACCGAGGTCTCATAGTGAATACCGACGCCACGGGAAGCCACGGTATCAGCGAGTTTCTTGTCAAAATCGGCGCGGGTTACCTGCCAGGTCCAGTTGTAGCCTTCGGTGTATTGCTCAGAGAAATTGAAGTCGCAGGTTTCGTCGCCCCTCAGGAATTTGGCACCGAATTTCTGCTGGAAATCCATCTCGCCGATCGCATCCAGCAGGTCGCCTTTGGCCAGCGATTCCATACATCGCGGCAACAGGCTTTCACCGATCACAAAGCGCGGAAACCTTGTTTGCTCAAGTATCGTAACGCTCAGTCCGCGCTTGTTCAGTACGGCCGCAGCAACCGTTCCCGCCGGTCCGGCGCCTATTATGGTTACATCAGTAGATATTCTGGTCATGAGAGCGTTGTGGTGTAAGGTCTTAAATTAGGGAGCCGATTTTACTTTATTCATCAGCGCAGATCGGTCTACAAAGTTGAAACAGGTTACAAAAGCACCGATCGTCGCCCCGAGAATCCCGTGGAAAATAAGGTTCTGACCGGTGAGAAAAAGATTGGGCACCCGTGTACTGGAATTGATTACCGAGCGAACCGGGTTATTGCAGTCCTTCATAATGCCGTAAAGCGCGCCTTCCTTATCGCCGATGTAATCGCGGAAAGTAAGCGGCGACGAACTGTATACCGATTTGATCTTTGAACGAATGCCGGGATAGATCTTTTCGAGTTTCGACAGGATCTGCTCCTCTTTTTGGTGCTTGAAGGCTGTGTAGCGTTCCCCGCGGTTACCGGGTACAGCCACTGTATTTGCGGTTTCGGCCCATTCTGCCACATCTTCGTAACGCATGTAGGCCATTACCGTAAGACAATCTGCGTATTTCTCGCTTTTGCCCGATGAGGGGGTGCAAATAAACATGTTGTCGGCCCAGTTATCGGCACTGTAGCCGGTACCGGCCCATACATCGTCACTGAAATGGTAATAGATGTTGTAATTCAGGTATTCGAACACCCCTTCTTTTAATACAATGTGCAAAATGAAAGTGGAAGGCGTGTTTTCGAGTTGGCTGATGCGCTTGGTGTAGGCTTTCAGGAAACGGTCTTCTCCAAAAATATCAATGGTTACGGCAGGGTGGACATTGGAGATGAACTGCTTTCCCTTCACGGTACTGCCGTCTTCGAGCACTACTTCGGATACGTGGCCTTTTTCGTCATAGCGGGCACCGGTCACTTTTTTGTTTCGCAGTATTTTACCACCAAAAGCATTAATAGACCGCATGAGATGTATTGCCAACTGACTGCCTCCATCTGTAAGCCGGTACGAGCCGGTAATGTAGCTGTTTGAGATCAGGGCATGCACGTACAGCGGTGTCTTTGATTCTTCGCCCGCATAAAGCGCGTTGTTCCCGGCCAGCACCGCACGCAAGCGAGTATCTGGCGTTAGTTTGCGGATAAAATCGGCAGCGTTGGTGCTCAACAGATCAGGATCGAACATGTGATTCTCGATGGTTTCGCCGTCGAGGTTGTAGAGCGGGCGCAGTTTTCTGCGCGTCTTCCAGTTCCTCCTCGTCGATTGCGGCTTCTTCTTCCGGGAAATCGGCGACCAGGTTGTTTTTAAAGGTCTCGTAACCCTGTCCGAGTTTGTAATTCTTGCCGTCGTAGAAACTGATCATGTCGAAACAATCGTCGTCCATGCGTTTCCACTTTAAGGTATCGCGGAGTTTGAAATACCTGAAAAACTGGTCGAGGCATTCTCCGTCGTCGAGACTGCCTACATAGTGCACGCCGGTATCGAAAATGGTCTTATCGCGGCTGAATACCTGCAGGTTCCCGCCGATCTGGTGGTTTTTTTCGAGCACCACGACCTTGAATCCTTCGGAAGCCAGGATGTACGCACATTCCAATCCGCCGATACCGCTGCCGATGATCACCACATCATATTCTTCCGTGCTACTCATTTGGCTGCTTTCTAAGGATGAAAAGGACATTGGAGGTTTTCTGCGAGTGACTGACCAGCTCGTAACTCAGTCCGAACCGCGCTGCAAGATCGGCAATAAACGATGAAGAGAAGAAACTCAGTGCTCCCCTGCTCCGGTTGAAACCAAAGATCTTCGTAGAGATCAGCTCGGTCTTCTCGGTCGCTGAATGTTTTCCCGAATCGGTGATGCCGTCGCGGATCACCAGGATCCCGTTATTACTCAGCGCACCGATTGCACGGACGATCAGTTGTTCCTGCTGTTCGCGGTTTACGTAATGCAGTACATCGTTGAAGAAGATGACATCAGATTCCGGTATATCATATGCCAGCATATCACCGGAGCGAAACTGAAGTGAAGGTTGGATGTTGAAGCCGTTGGCTGCCACCGCGATCTTGTCTTCATCGTAATCCAGGCCGGTGATCTGCCGTTCCGGATCGCGGAAATGCAGGTAATAACTGAGGTAACCGTAGCCGCAGCCGATGTCGAGAATGCGCTTTCGATCACCCGTCAACCGATCATAATGTTCGAAATTTGAGGCTTCCAGTCTCCATTTTATGCGGAAATACCATTCGAGTACCGGTCCTTTATACAGGTAATTCTGGAAAATGCGGTTGAGCAGGTAGCCGGTTTGCTCACGTTCTTTTTTGAGCAGCGCGTACTCCGCCTTAAAATAGCGTGAAATATTGCGGCCCCGGCTGGAATATTCTTCCCCCCAGCTCAAGTCAGTAACCGGAATTCTCGGTAAGATCTTCACCGTTAATTTTCCTTTTTTGATGAGGAAATCGCCTTTGGGCAATACTTCGGCCGCACCGTGGATCAGTATCGGGGTGATGTCGGCTCCCAATTCCTGTGCGAGCAGGAAGGCACCTTTGTGGAAGCGTTTCAGCGAACCGTTTTCCGAACGCGAACCCTCCGGGAATACAGCAATTGAATAACCGCGGCCGATGAGTTTCCGGGCCTGCTCTACACCTGCATTGGTTCCGTCGCCCACATAGATGTAGCCGATAAAACGGATCATCGGACCAAAAAGTGGCGAAGTGTACACCCATTCCTTCACCACGATCACCACTTTCGGGTTGAGCATCAAAATCAACAAAATATCCAGGAAAGAACTGTGATTGGCAATGATGACCGAAGGCTTGGGAAAATCCAGGTTTTCTTTCCCGATGAATTTCTTGGAAACGTGGAAACCCATGTACACCTGGACTTTCATGGTAATCGCCAACAAACCGCTCAGTACGATTTTTTTCCGCTCCATGCGCAACGGAAGCGGCAGCAGCAAAATGAGCACCAGCATAGTGAGTACACAACCAGCGAAAAAGAAGGTAAAGCAGCACAGCGAGATCAGCAGTTCGCCGAATGTTACCGGTGCCTTGCCCTTATCGACGCGCGACTGCGCAAACAGGTTGAAGATGATGGGCTGAACCACCAGCGAAACCACTACAATGCAGACAATGCCGAGTACCGAAATGAGTGCTACCGAACGGATGGCCGGATGCTGGGCGAGTCCGAGTGCGGCCATTCCCAGCAGCGTGGTAAGTGCCGAAAGAAAGATTGCCGATTTGAATGAACTCAATGCATTGCTGCGTGTTCGGTATTTCGACAGCAGCCCGTTGTTCATGAAAATACTGAAGTCGTCGCCCAGTCCGAAAATGAACGTAGAGATGACCACATTCACAAAATTGAATTTGATGCCGAGCAAAGCAGCGGCACCAAGAATCCATATCCAGCTAAGAGCCATGGGCAGAAAAGCCAGCAGGCTGAGTTCGATCCTGCCGTATACCACCAGCAACGTGAGGAACACCATGCCGGCCGAGAGGTACAACAGGAAATTGAAATCAGACCGCACGGAATCGATGAGACTGGTGGCAAGATCGGCGCGGTCAAACACCACGGCACCTTCTTCCTGCAACAAGTCATTTTTCACTTCCTGCAACTGCGCTTTCGGGATAAAAAGCATCGTGATCAGGTGGATTTGTCCGTTGGCATCTTTGTCGATAAGCCCGGACAATTCCAGTTTTTTCAGCAAGGTATCAGGGGTGGGGAATTGCGCCGGATCTGTCTGGGTACGCTCTTCAAATCCTCGGAACGCATCTGCGGAAAAACCGTACTGAGTGGCTTCCCGGTTGATGAGCTGCATGGCAGGTACACGCCGCGTCTCCCAAAACCGGTTCCAGCGTGCCGCGCGTTCCTCCATCAACTCCTGCGAAAGCAGGAAATCTCCAGTGGAAACAAAATCGGAAACTTTGCCTGCCGAGCGTTGCTTCTTCACCCGTTCAAGGATACGGCGGTTCAGGTCAGCGGCTTCTTCCATAGTGCGGCCGGAAGCAAAGACAAAAATCCGGCTGTGCTTGTCAGGATGTACGCCAACGAATTTATCCTCTTTGTTCTTCAGCGATTCTTTGTGAAAACTGAGGTGATTCAGGTCGTTGTCAAATTCAGTCTTCCCAGCAAAAAAGCACATCACGATCGTGATCACCACCACTACTCCAAGCACCGGCCACTGGTATTTTCCCGGCACCGAAGGAATCGTAAAGTCAAACCTTCCTTTTAATCCCTTAAAATTGAAGCGGGTGAAATGCAGGATGGCCGGAAGCAAGGCTACGGTGAACAGGGCCGCGCCGGCAAGCGACAGACTGGCCAGCAGTCCGAAATCATGCAGCATGCCCGAGTTGGCAAACATAAGCGCTGCGAAAGCCAGTACAGTTGTAAGACTGCCCACCAGCATGGGCGACGACAATTCTTTGATCGTATCTTCAATCGATCCCGCGTGGCGGAGATGCGTAAAAAAGTGAAACGAATAATTCAGCAGGATCCCGATCAGTACGGCACCGGTGGCCATGGAAAGTCCGGAGAGTTTCGGGTTAACAAAACCGGCAATTCCCAACGCGAAAAGTGCTGCAAATAGAGCCGGAAGGATAAAGTATACCGGGATGAATGCCTTGCGGTAATACAATCCCAGCACGAGTAAGATCGCGCCAAGCGTAACCGCAACCGTGAGATACGTGTCTTTTTTTACCTGCAGCGCATTTTCCACATAGACCTGGAATGCCCCGAAATAATCCAGCTGGTAACTGCCGTGCGTCCGGTTCCACTGCGCCTGTAAGGCATTGAGTGAATGATACAATTCCTCGCGTGCCTCCTCACTGCGGTCCTTCAGCGTGGCGTAAGCGATCAGCGATTTTCCATCGCGCGAGAACATCAACCCGTTTTCTACGGTAATGCTGCTACCGGCGTAATTCTTTTCGAGATCCAGGAAAAAAGAGGTAGTGATACCCAGCGGATCGTTGAGCAGGTGGTCTTTCAGGAATCCGCCGCCGGGTGAGCTCAGGTTGCGGTAGGTGGCCGATACCGCGGCTTTTATGCTGTCTGCCGATAGTTTCTCACTGATCCGGGAGTAGTACGCACTATCGATGAGATAGGGAAAACGACTGATGTAGTAAGCGTACACCTCGGCCTCGACATCTTCCTTCCGAACGGTAACCCCGCCGAGCTGGGGAATAGTTGAAAGCGAGGAATCGAGCTGATCCGTAAGGGTTTCCAGCTGCTCATCATCACCCGAAACGGTTACCGAAAAAAAGATCTTGTTGTTGAGTTCGCGGCTTTCCACCATGCGGTTGAGCGCCTCGAAGTTGTGTCCTTCGGGAAGTATCGAGTAAATTTCCTGGTCGATGGTGAGCCGTGTGATCCCAAATCCAAGTGTACCAAGGATTCCGGCGAGGAGCAGGACAAAAAAAACCGGTCGTTTGACCAGGAAGCGGTGAAGAAGTACGAAAAAGCTTCCTGACATGGGTGGGGACTGCGCGTTATAACTGCAATAATAGACTGAAATTAGTACTTTCGTTTCCTTTTTAGGGCACCCGATGCAAAAACTCTCATTGGATCTTATCCGGGAATATGTTTTCCTTGGAAAAAGGGTCG
>JAZKEZ010000027.1:0-5692 GCA_040386675.1 Bacteroidota bacterium
TTATAATCTCGGCAACGCCTATTACAAAACCAACCAGCTCGGTCAAGCCATTTTGCAATATGAAAAGGCATTGGTGATCCAGCCGCGGTTTGAACAGGCCTCCGAAAACCTTTCGCTGGCCAACAGCCGGATCGTAGATAAGATCGACAATACTTCGCGCAAGAACCTCAGTTCATTCTGGTTTTCTCTCAAACAGGAAGCCGGCGTTCCATGGTTTGGTTTGATGACCCTTTCGGCCTGGCTTCTCGCTGCGGTTCTGTTTGCCGTATTTATTCTGTCACGAAACAGCGCTTTGAAAAAGGCAGGTTTTTTCGCAGGCTCGCTGTTCCTGGTACTTTCTTTTGTACTGCTGTATCTGACATTAAGCACCGAAAGCGACCTGGAGAACAATAAGTGGGCGATCGTAACGTCTGATAAGGCAGATGCGTTCACCGAGCCAAAATCAGGATCAGCGATCACCTTTGTGATCCACGAAGGAACCAAGGTAAGGGTAACACAGCGGAACGGAGACTGGACCGAGATTCAGCTTGCGAATGGCAGTACGGGCTGGGTCCAGGACGGTGGTTGTACCGAGATCTGAAGCCACATCCGGGTTTTGATTAACAATCGCTGTTTAAAAAATTAACAGCATATAAGAAATCGCCGGAAGATTTTTTGGCATTAAGTCCTAATTTTACAATTCTCATCTGTCAGCCTGACACAAATTAAGTTTGGCAGGGATATTGGCAAACACATACTATTAAACATTAGAAATTATGGCATTGGAAATTACAGACGCTAACTTCGAGCAATTGGTGCTTAAATCAGATAAACCGGTAATGGTGGACTTTTGGGCTGAATGGTGCGGGCCGTGCAGAATGGTTGGACCAGTGGTTGACGAATTACACACTGAATACGAAGGCAAAGCAGTGATCGGGAAAGTTAACGTTGACGAAAATCCTGAGATTGCGGCAAGATATGGTATCAGAAGCATTCCTACCATCCTCTTTATCAAGAACGGACAGGTAGTCGATAAATCAGTAGGAGCGGTTCCTAAAGCTGCTCTTGCCGACAAATTGTCTGCACAGGTAGGATAATCAAATTCATAGTATTAAGCTAAAGCCTCTTCCCTACGGAAGGGGCTTTCTATTGTTACCAGGTAAATGAAGGGACCAATTAACAGGCAGGAGATCGAGGCTTTCGGGCGAATGGACCTCATCGCCAACCAGATCGTACAAGGTTTTATTACCGGCTTACACAAAAGTCCTTTTCATGGATTTTCTGTTGAGTTTGCCGAACACCGCCTGTACAATCCCGGTGAAGACACCCGGCACATCGACTGGCGCCTGTACGGCAGAAGCGAAAAACTGTTCATCAAGCAATATGAGGAAGAAACCAACCTACGCTGTCGCTTCCTGATCGATACGTCTTCGTCGATGTTCTACCCGGAACGCACCGATAAAAACTTCAACAAAATTGAGTTTTCGGCTTATGCCGTTGCCGCTTTTACCGAAATGCTGAAACGACAGCGTGATGCTTTTGGCGTGAGTTATTTTGGAAGCGAAGTATATTATCACTCGGAAGTAAAAAGCACACAGGCCCACCAGTCGTTCCTCTTCAAACAACTCGAACAGCTACTCGGGGAAACGGGAAAGCCGGAATCCAATATTATCCAGGCCCTGCACCAGATTGCCGAACAGGTACACAAACGCTCACTGGTCTTTATCTTTAGTGATATGTTTGACCAGGCAGTCAATCAGGAGGCCTTGTTTGACGCACTTCAGCACCTTAGACACAATCGCCACGAGGTAATTATCTTTCATACGGTTGATAAGCGTACCGAACTTGATTTCGATTTTGGTAACCGTCCGGTAACTTTCATAGATGTGGAAACCAACCGCGAATTAAAAGCCAATCCACAGCAACTGAAGCAGGCCTATACCACCCGCATCAAAAAATACGTAGACGACCTCAAAATCCGCTGCGGAGATTACCGCATAGATTATGTGGAAGCCGATGTTAGTGAAGGTTTCAATAAGATCCTGATGAGTTACCTGCTCAAAAGGCAGCGGATGATGTGAGGAGTTCACTCGCTGCGCTCGGGATGACGATATTTTGTAATCAAGGTCTGAGAATACCCGTCATCCCGAGCGCAGCGAGGGAACTCCCCAGTCATACCGCGAAAAAAATTAAAAATAATCCCCCCTTATTCTCAGCCACTTAGCCCGTCAACGTTAAGAAATCATCAAAAAATATTGTCTTTTTTTCATGAAAGGCTTGCAGGGAAAGAAAAAGCTGTTACATTTGCATCACTCTAATCGCAGGTAACACTGCAAGAGCGGAAGGTCTGGTAGTTCAGTTGGTTAGAATGCCGCCCTGTCACGGCGGAGGTCGCGAGTTCGAGTCTCGTCCAGACCGCAAAAAGCTTCGAAGAAATTCGGAGCTTTTTTCGTTTATTTGAAGCATGATAACCAGCCATTCTCACAAGCGTATTGGTTTACTTCAATCCACTCCTGCTTTTTCTCCACCTTACAGGTTCTTTTATACATTCCTGTTAAGCTTCCTTATCGGCTTTGCCGGTTGCAGCAAATCAGATGAAGAACCTTTGCCGGTTGTTTCTTCTGCTTTCTCAGGAATGAAAGCAACCATTGGCAACAAAAGCTGGCAGGCGGATTCTGTAGCTGCTGTGCTCGACAATGGTAAATTCATCCTCAACGGATCTACCGCCCATTCAAAATTCACTATTACGACCGGCGGAGCACTGAAAGGCAAATACCCGGTGTATGCGGTAACCTTCTCTTCGGCGTCTTTTACAGACAGTACTACCAGCTATAAATCCTACGATACAGAAGTGGATGAACAATACGGCGGATTGATAGAAATCAGCCAGATTGATACGGTTAACCTCGTCGTTAGCGGAACATTCAAATTTTCGATGCGTTCATTGAGCGATGGAAAGCTGATTTCAATCGAAGATGGTCGCTTCTCTATGAAATACCGTGTCACTTCTCCTGATGACGATACGACGGTTAACAATCACGGCGGACTGAATGGTGTACTGCGTTATTTCGGTTCATCCGGAAATACCCAGCAGGACCTTACTCTGAACGACGGTAAGATAAAATTGCTCGGCTCGCGGATCGTTGCGGAATATACGCTTTCGCCAAGCCGTTCGCTCCGCATTGAAGTTGAACAGCGCACACCTGAAGGAACGGTGTTCTTCCCTACCCTGGCCGACAATGCCAAAGGTGCCGTACAACTGATCGTAAATGGTGTGGTTTATCATTCTGAGACCGGTCGTGTGTCAATAGACACATACAACCAGGAAACCAAAGAAATGAAGCTCTCGCTCGATATCCAGTTTGAGTCGGACAACAGCGGCGGACATTTTGAACTCACCACAACCGCAGAATTTAAGCATCCTTGATCCCGGAATGGAAGAACAGCGAATAGATAAATGGCTCTGGTGTGTAAGAGCCTTCAAAACCAGGAGCCAGGCCACAGATGCCTGCAAGGGCGGATTGGTGAAACTGAATGAAGCAGAGGTAAAACCATCCAAAGACCTGAAAAAAGGTGACCGGATCAGTATCCGGAAAGGTCCGCTTACGGTACTGCTCGAAGTAAAAGAGTTTCCCAAAAGCCGGCTTGGCCCCAAACTGGTTGCCGATTACTTTACCGATCATACTCCGCAGGAAGAAATAGACCGGGTAAAAATGATCCGTGACACGGCATTTGTAGTGCGTGACAAAGGAGCTGGCCGTCCGACCAAAAAAGACCGCCGCGATCTCGACAGCTGGGGATTATGGGATTGAAGGAGGTGATATTGGCAATGATTTCGAGGTCTTAGCCCCGAGTTTGCGTATGCGTTCCATTCTGCCCACAATCGTATCTCCCTGGCGCGAGCTTTGAAACAGTTTGTTAAGGCTGTTGTCATATTCCTGTTTGGCGCTATCCAATGAACTCCCTACTTTCTTGAGGTCAGTGATAAAGCCCACAAATTTATCGTAGAGCAATCCGCTCTCCCGTGCGATCTCTGCCACATTTTGCTTTTGATTTTCCTGGCGCCACATGAAGGCGATGGTTCTCAGCGTGGCCAGTAAAGTAGATCCCGATACCAGGACAATGTTCTTTTCCAGTGCTTTTTCCACGAGGCGCGAATCTTCCCGCAGCGCCAGCGTCAATGCATTCTCCAGCGGCACAAACAGGATCACATAATCCGGCTGTGTGGTATGTAACAACTGGTGGTAATTCTTTGCTCCAAGCTGGTTGATGTGCCCCGTAATGCTTAACAGATGATCCTGCAGAAAAGATTTGCGCTGCAGTTCATCATCTGTATTGAAGTAGCGTTCATAGGCAGTCAGCGAGACTTTGCTGTCAATGATCAGCTGTTTATCTTCGGGCAGTGTGATCACGTAATCCGGTCGGTAACGATTCCCGTCGTCATCTTTATACGTTGCCTGCTTCAGAAAATGAATGTCCCGGATCAACCCTGATTTTTCCAGCAGCATTTCCAGTTGCACCTCTCCCCAGTCGCCCTGTACTTTCGAATCGCCTTTCAGGGCATTGGCCAGTTTACGGGCGTCGTCACCCACTTGTTGTGTCTGGGTGAGCAAGGTTTTCAAGTGCTCGCGCATGGAGGCCCGCTCACGGTTATCGTCGCTGTAGGCGGCATCTACTTTCTTTTCAAAGTGCTCAATGCGCTCCCGTAAGGGTAACAGGATATTTCCAAGCTGCTGTTCGTTGAGAGCAACAAACTTCCGGCTCTTTTCCTCCAGCAGATCATTGGTCAGATTTCTGAATTCGATCCTGAAGCTTTCCTGGATCGATGTGATCTCGTCTTTGTGCCGGGTGAGTTGTGCGACAAGGCCCTGGTTGTGTTGTTCCAACCTGCCCGCCTGGACTTTTACAGCAGTGTATTTTTCCAGCAATTCCTGGTGCCGGTGGTTGAGTTCCTTGTAGATTTCTATGGCTACCTGGTTTGTTGTAGCGCCGTTCGCAGGTTTTCCTGGTCTGAACAGGAGCCAGCCAATAAAAAACCCGATGAGCATACCTGCGGATACTAAGAGTAATTCCATAAGAAGAAAGATGAGTGGCAAATAGAACGCGTGGAACCGTAATCTATTTATGGTGAGAGTTTTTTTAACCGCCGAGGCGCGGAGGTTGGCGCAAAGGGCACAGAGCGGCTGACGCGTCATCTTCGCGTTTCTTTGCGAAAAGTCTTTGTGGTCTTTGCGGTTAAGAAAACCGGAAGCTGTACAGAGTCGTAATGGATATAAAAGAAAAACCGGCTAGGTTCCTAAGAAGCTAGCCGGCTCAAACCAATAAAAACCCTCATTTTTATTTGGAGACACAAAGATATAACAGGAAGGGAATTTGTCAAGCATTTAGTGAAATATTTTGAGGGTTTTAGCGAAATTTAAGATTTGGGCAGCGGGAGAATGATGAGGTGAGTTGGTAATTATTTGTGGGTCAATTAGTTGCGTGAAATGTTGATTTCGAGGGAAACTTAGGATGAATGAGCAGTTGGGCAATGCAATTCTTTTTTAACCGCAAAGGCGCGGAGGTTGGCGCAAAGGGCACGGAGGGCTGACGCGTCATCGTTGCGTTTCTTTGCGAAAAGTCGTTGCGTTCTTTGCGGTTAAGAAATTTACCGGAAGCCTGATGGATAGAAAAGAAAAACCGGCTAGGTTCCTAAGAAGCTAGCCGGCTCAAA